>JAWUYU010000098.1:0-7233 GCA_034110645.1 Pseudomonadales bacterium | reverse complement strand
GTTTATGAGATTTAAAACAGGCAAATTAAAAAACACACTGCTTAATGTGGTGAGCCACATTTTCTGGTTGCTCTAGTGGCAATAGATGACCCGCACCAACAAAGTTAACAGCACGAATATGTTCTGGCAGGCCAGCAGCAGGACGCAACGCTTGCCAACGTTTCCAAGCCAGGTCATCCACTGTATCAGAAGACTCACCACGCAATACCGATATAGGCACTACACTGCGTTTTAAATTAGGCCAAACATTAGGTACGCTGCCGTACATTAATGCTTCCCAATACTTACTATAGAGTAGCACTACACCCGCTTTGCCTGGTACTACAGCAGCTTCAATGTAATGCCACAAAATCTCATCAGTAAGGCCTGAAAATACTCGTTTTTTACGGTGAAAATCAAACGCTTGCTGAAGATTATCCCAGTGATCGGGCCGCCCTAAAGCCTTAGTAACGATGGGCGCTTTATTAATCAGTAGTTGAGGGCTCAAGCGAATAATACGAGTAATAGTTTGCCGTAAAAACACAGGTTCTACAAGAATGAGCTGGCGATATAAATGGGGCTTTAACTGAGCCGCCAATACGCCAACATTTGCACCCATAGAGTGGCCCACATAGGTAACCGGAGCTAATTGATGTTGTTCTATAAAGTCATTCTGATCCTGTGCCATGTGTTGCCATACGGCACGGTTACTAGCGCTGGATTTAAATTCTTTGAGATCTTGCCATAAAGGCCGAAGGTGAGGGGCGATAATACGGTAATTTTTGCCTAACTCTGTAAATAAAGCAGTGTAAGTGCTGGGTGGAAAGCCGTTCGCATGAGCAAACAACAGGGCCTCCCCTTGCTGTTTGCCGAACTCTTGAAAAGGGTTAGTCATAACTGGCGAATTACAGCACCGCAGCGATAGACTTAGCCACATATGCAATGTTGTGTTGATTTAGACCTGCCAAGTTAATGCGGCTTGAACCTACCAAATACACACTATGCTCGTTGACAAGCTTATCAACTTGCTTAGCATTAACTCCTAAAAAGGAGAACATGCCATTTTGACGTTCGATGAAGCTAAAGTCTTGCTCTACACCCTCAGCTTTAATCGCATCAACCAATTGGCTACGTAGGTCTTTAATACGCTTACGCATGGTTTTTAATTCATCACGCCACATTTGCTTAAGCTTTGGGTCTGACAAAATAGTTTCAACCACCATAGCCCCATGGGAAGGCGGCATAGAATAGTTGGAACGAATCACACTGTTCATTTGGCTTTGAGCTAAGTTTGCTTGCTCTGCGGTAGCAGCAATAATAATTGCCGTACCAGTACGCTCTCGATATAAACCAAAGTTCTTAGAACAAGAACTAGCGATTACCATTTCTGGCACTGTGTTAGCCATTAAACGCAGGCCAGCCGCATCTTCATCTATACCTTCACCAAGGCCTTGGTAGGCAATATCCACGTAAGGCAATAAACCTTTGGCTTTGATCAAATCTGCCATAGCTTGCCATTGCTCTAAGTTTAAATCAGCACCGGAAGGGTTATGGCAACAACCGTGTAATAAAACCACGTCACCAGCATGTGTATCGGCTTCTAAGGCCGCCATCATGGCGTCGAAATCTACCCCACGAGTTTCAGGGTTGTAGTATGGGTACTGCTTCACCGTAAGGCCCGCACTGGTCATTACAGGAATGTGGTTAGCCCACGTAGGGTTACCCACCCATATTGTTGCGCCTGGCTTAGCAACATTAATGAATTCACCTAATACACGTAAAGCGCCACTGCCACCTGGAGTTTGTGCTACAGCAACACGATTATCTGCTAATACATTGTGGTCTGCACCTAAGGTCATCTGAGCTAATAAATCACAAAACCGCTTTGACCCCGCCATGCCAACGTATGTTTTGGTATCTTCTTCCGTTAAGAGCCGCTCTTCTGCCCGTGACACTGCTTCCATAATGGCTGTATGTCCGGTCTCATCTTTGTACACACCTACACCTAAATCTACTTTATTAGGGCTAGTATCTTGGCGGTACAGAACCGACAAGTTAAGGATGGGATCAGCAGGCACAGCGCGCAGCGATTCGAACATGAGCAATAAAACTCCTATAGAATAAACTAAACAATTAAATACAAAAAAAGGTATTTTTTACGGCCATAATTATACGGCTTTAACGGCCGTAAAACTAGCGAGAAAACACCATATACCAGTATATAACAGGGCATATAATAACTATTAGCGATTACTATTACGTGCTCTTTCTTGCCTTGGTGAACAGGAGTACTTCTTTTGGTAACAACGTGCAAGGTAAGAAGTAGAGCTAAAACCACAAGCTGTAGCAATTTGTAATACTGACAAGCTGGACTGGCGCAATAATTGTTGGGTTTTTTCTAAGCGCAAGTGCAAATAATATTGCCCCGGACTTTGCTGTAAATGCTGCTTAAATAAGCGTTCCATTTGCCGCGCAGACATATTGGAGGCGTCGGCCAACTCTTGACAAGTCAGCGGCACTTCTAAGTTTTGACGCATAATATCAATAGCTTTAATCAAACGTGGATTATTGATATTTAAGCGCGATTGCAAGCGCATTCTCTGATCTTGATGAGGGGGGCGAATATGTGGATGCATATATTGCTCTGCTACCAATAAAGCCAACTCATAACCGTGTTGGTCAGCGATTATTTGCAACATCATGTCTAAACCAGCAGAACCTCCAGAACAAGTAAATAAGCTACCGTCAAATTCATACAATTCACCACTCATCCATACGTCTGGAAATTGCTCACGAAAACTATCCACATACTCCCAGTGAATGGTGCAAGTTTTATGACGCAATAATTTTGCCTTGGCCAGTAACAAAGACCCAGTGGATGTAGACCCCAACATATCTACTTGGCGAGCAGCTTGGCGTAACCAGGCAAAAAACTTATCATCACCGTAAGACGCTACATTAATTCCAGCTACAACCAACAATACATCAAGTGATTTTACTTGATCTAAACTAATGGTGGGCGCAGTAGTCATATAGTTACTCGCACTTACAGGAGAGCCGTCCCAGCTTAAGAACTCCCATTGGTACAGCTCATCCCCCGCCTGCGCATTCGCCATACGCAAAGGTTCCAAAGCAGCGGCCAATGACAACATAGAAAACCCGGGCACTAAGAAAAAACCAAATCGTTGCATGATCAACCCATAAAAACACATTGAAAACAAAGACCGCTAGGCCTTTTTTTGATAGATTATCTTCTATTGTCGGTTTTGTCTCGTTAAAAGTCGTCTTAAGTGGTTTTTATTTAAACATGAAAGCGCATTATGAATGTCACTTGAATGATAAACATAATCTACTCGGAGTCCTTTATGGCCTTTCCTTCTTCTTCTCCCTACGTCATCGTAGGTGCAGGTATACATGGTTTAAGTACTGCTTATCACCTTGCTTTAGAACTTAAAGCAAGTGGCAAAGGCGACGGTCGCGACATTATCATCCTTGATAAAAGTGGCATTGCTGCTGGCGCAACTGGTATTGCATGTGGCGTAGTTCGTAACAACTACTTCCAACCTGCAATGCGTGAGCTAATGGCTCACTCTGTAGAAGTTTGGGAATCTGACGTGGAGGCTTTCTCTTACCACCCAGTGGGTTATATGCAGATCAGCCCTGAGTCTATGCACGCAGACGTATCTACAATTTACCAACAGCAAAAAGCCATTGATTATCCGTCAACGTTTATTGAAGGCGAAGCTGACTGTACTAAGTACATGAAAGGCATCTTCCACGATTGGCAAGCACAAGGTATCACTTCAATTTTGCACGAAGAAAAAGGTGGCTACGCCAACAACACCAAAGCTATGTACGGTTTGGCTTCTAAGGTAGAAAATGAAAATATTCGCATCATCAGCGGCGTAACTGTTACTGGTTTCACTCGTAACGAAGGTTGTGTTACTCACGTTGAAACAAACCAGGGCAACATCGCTTGCGATTACGTAGTTATCGGTGCTGGCCCATGGGCTAAAACCTTCTGGGAAATGTTAGATCTTCCTAAAACAGTTACCATTAAAGGTGCAGACGACCTTATCCACACCGACATTCCAATGTGGATCTACTGGTCTCTTCAAGAAGGCACTTTGGGGGTTGACCCAAAGCTACAAGTAGACAACGAAGGCAACATGCCTCCAGTTATTCACGTTGACTCTAACGCCCCACTTTACTCATGTGAAGATGGCAGCTTAGTAACCGACGAAATGTGGGGCATTTATTACAAACCAGACTTCCACTTTGGTGGAGTTCAAGGTGGTGCTGCACCATTCCCAGTTAAAACTAACCCAGACGAAGTAGCTGTTGATCCATACGGACCGGACTCTCCAGAGTTTGTAGTTGGCGCAGAATTCGCACACATGTGGGTTTCTGCTTTGGCTCACTGTCAAAAGCGTTTTGAAGGCACAATGGCTAAGTTCAAAGACGAGCCAAGCGGTGGCATCGGTTGCTTCACTCCAGACTCATTCCCGATCTTTGATGTGTTCCACAACAATGCTTACTTCATTGCTGACTCGAACCACGGCTACAAGATGTTGGGCGTAGGTAAATTGGTAGCCAATGAAATTGCAACTGGCCAAAGCAACCGTTTGCTTGAGCCATTCCGTCTAGGTCGCTACGAAGAGGGTAAGTTACACCCTGTATCTAGCAGCCCATTCCCTTGGTCATAAAGACCACATTGGCGATAAGCCTTACTTTATAAGAGCTAAACCAAGCTAAAAAGCCCTGTTGATCGGGGCTTTTTTGTGTCTGCCATTTAACGCATAATGGCGCCTGTAAATTTGCCATGGACACTGGTATGAAACACATGAAGGACATAGATTGGTTAGGAAAACCCGCCCTAGGCGCCACCTTAGTGGCTGCTATTTGGGGTTTTAACATTGTTGGCATGAAAATGGCTCTCAATGACATGGACCCATTGTTATTCACCTCAGCACGGTTTTTCTTATTAGCCATAGTGCTACTCCCATTTGTGAGAGTATCTCGACAACAAATTCGCCCTTTATTACCTATCGCATTGGTAATGGGTTTAGGACACTTTTATCTTTTATCCGTAGGTATCTCCATAATACCTGGGGTCGTTGCTAGTGTGTGTTTCTTATTAGGCGCCCCAATCTCAGCATTGTTAAGCTACCTATTTCTAAATGAACGCCTTACTCACCTACAAAGCGTCGCTATTATCGCCGCCACCTTAGGCGCTATGTTACCCAGCTTATTATTAGGCGAAGGCGATCTTCAGTGGGGCATGTTAATCGTTATACTAAGTACCTTTATGTGGGCCGTTGGTAACATTCAAATCCGTAAGCTCAAACAACTTCCAGTACTATCTATTCAGTTCTGGATTGCAATTATCACAGCACCTTTGTGTTTTTTAGCATTCATACTACAACCTGATGCCGCCCCTATACTGCCCCAATTCACCACTAAAACAGTGCTATCATTAACCTACGTGGTATTTTGTTCTTCTATCTTATCTTACAGCCTTTGGTACGGTTTAATTCACCGTCATGGCATAAGTCGCCTAGCTGGCTTTTTGTTATTACAACCTGTATTCACCTTTACCTTTGGCTATATTCTGCTAGGGGAAAGTTTAACTCTATGGCAGTTGATAGGTAGCTCTATCACCCTCACCGGCATATATATTTATAACCAACAAAACCAAAAAAACAAACCATCTATACCCACCTGAAGTCCTTTATTTGTCATCTCGAGCGCAGTAGAAAGATCTTAACTTCAACGACTGCTGGTGGTGTTGTTGAATAATCTGCGTTAACAACTGCGCCGCAGGCCCTAAGCTTGTAGGATTGGGCACCACTAAGTAAAACGGTAACTCAAAACTAGCCCTATGGACTAGGTTGATGGGCTTTAATTCGCCCAGCCCAAGCTCTTTCTCTATCAAACTTTTGGGTATCCACGCAAAGCCTGCCCCACCCTTAAGCAACGCCACAGCAGTGGCAAAATGTCCCACTGTCCAGCGTTTTTCGGCCTTGAGCCAACCGCCCTTGGTAGGTTCACCTGTACCCGAGTCCCTTATTACTATCTGTAAATGCTGAACCAACTCACTCTCTTCAATGTTATTTTCTGTTTGGCTCTCTATTTTCTTGCCTGCTTCAACTAACGGATGTAGTGGATGGGCCACCAAGATAAGCTGCATAGACCCTAGCTTATGCCCCAAGAAACCTTGTGGAATCGAGGGTGTAATAGCCACATCCACTTTTTTCTGAGTGATCACCTCACTACTGCCAGATAAAACCGTTTCATGTAGCTGCACTCTAGTGCCGCGACTTTTAGACTCAAACTTAGCCATTACCTGCATTAAGTCAGAAAATGGATAAATGGCTTCAAATGACAGATGCACTTCTGCTTCCCAACCTTGTTTTAAGTTGATCGCATATTGTTCAATATCTTGCGCCATAGAGGTTAGAGACCTTGATCGGCGTAATAGCGCCTCACCCGCTTCAGTTAATTGTGCTTTACGACCCTGAACCTCAAGCAGGTTGACACCTAGATTCTCTTGTAAAGTTTGCACCGCATAAGACACAGACGACTGACTACGGTGTAACTTGCTAGCCGCTTTTTGAAAAGAACCTTCATCCACTACAGCCTGTAGAGCAGACCATTGACTTAAGTGAGTTTTAGCCATGATTTATATATCTAAAAATATGATTAATAGTCCCTATATTTTGCGCTTTTTAATCAAAATTACAAGACTATAATGTTCTCAAGTTAAACCTCACGAGACCAGAAGCATGAATAACATTATCCATTTAGACAGCAGCATCATGGGCGACAATTCTGTTAGCCGCCAATTAACTGCGCAAGTCGTTAAACACATTAACCAAGGCCAAGAAGCCACTACTTACATAGACCTAGCTCAACAAAAATTACCTGCACTTGACGGCTTCACCGTGGGGAGTTTTTTCACCCCAGAAGAACATCGCAATGCTGAACAACAAGCGATTACTACCATATCAGACAACCTTATCGCACAACTTAAAGCCGCAGACGTTATTGTGATCGGCGCACCTATGTACAACTTCACTATCCCCACCCAGTTAAAAACATATTTTGACTTAGTGGCCCGTGCAGGCTTAACCTTCAAATATACTGATACTGGCCCAAAAGGCTTGCTAGAGAACAAAACAGCTTACCTAGTAGTTAGTTCCGGTGGCGATTACAGAGGCCAACCTAGGGATTTTGTGACTCCTTATGTAAAGC
>JAWUYU010000097.1:0-16082 GCA_034110645.1 Pseudomonadales bacterium | reverse complement strand
TACAGTTTCACGGCGGCTTTGGTTTTGCCACCGAGTATGACGTAGAGCGAAAATTCCGCGAAACACGCCTATACCAAGTAGCTCCGATCTCTACTAATCTAATTTTATCCTATGTCGCCGAGCACATGCTTGGCCTGCCGAGGTCATTTTAATGCTGCCGCTAGAAGGCATTACTGTTGTTAGTTTAGAGCATGCCATTGCAGCTCCTTTTGCTACGCGCCAATTGGCAGACTTAGGGGCTCGTGTGATTAAAGTAGAGCGGCCTGTAGTGGGTGATTTTGCTCGCCACTACGATCAGCGAGTACACGGCCTAGCATCGCACTTTGTGTGGGTTAACCGCTCCAAGGAAAGCCTCACTTTAGACCTTAAACAGCCTGAGGGTGCTAACATACTCCATAAACTACTCACAGAAGCTGATGTACTAGTACAAAATTTGGCGCCAGGGGCAGCCGCACGAATGGGCCTGAGTTATGCCGACCTTCAAGCCATTAACCCAAGGCTGATCGTATGTAACATTTCTGGTTACGGGAATGGAGGGCCTTATCAAGACCGCAAGGCGTATGATCTTTTAATACAGGCAGAAGCGGGCTTTATAAGCACCACAGGCACCACAGAAAACCCCAGTAAAGCGGGCATCTCTATCGCCGATATTGCTGCAGGCATGTACGCCTACACCAACATCCTAGCGGCGTTAATACAGCGTGGGAAAAGTGGCAAGGGATGTAATATCGATGTGTCCATGCTTGAGGCAATGACAGAGTGGATGGGATTCCCACTGTACTATGCCTATGACGGCGCAGCACCACCAGACCGCACTGGTGCAAGCCACGCCACTATCTTCCCATACGGCCCGTTTGTTGCAGGCGATGGCGACACCGTATTATTTGGCCTCCAAAACGAGCGCGAGTGGCAGTCCTTTTGTAAACTGGTATTAGAAAATCCTGACTTAGTCACAGATCCACGTTTTACCACCAATAGCTTACGTGTTCAAAACAAAAAGGCATTAACAGATTGTATTGTTGCTGGGTTTTCCCACTTAACAGCCCAACAAGTGATCGAACGCCTTGAAAGCGCCGGCATTGCCAATTCACAGATGCGGGATATGGCCGACGTTTGGACACATCCGCAACTGAAGTACCGCGAACGCTGGCGACAAGTCAAGACAAGCACGGGTTCGGTACCTGCGCTTATTCCTCCAGGCGGCATTGGCCCAGAGCCTAGAATGGACCCAGTGCCGGCTCTAGGTGAGCACACTTCAAGCATTCTGGCAGAGTTGGATTATACCCCAGAGCAGATAGCTGCTCTGCAACAGAAGCAGGCCATTTGATGACCAATTTAGACAGCGTATGTAGCTTATTATTCGTACCAGGGGATCGCCCAGAGCGCTTTACTAAGGCGGTAGCCGCAGGCCCAGGCGCTGTTATCCTAGATTTAGAAGATTCTGTGGGAGCAGCAGACAAAGCCGCCGCTCGCGATCATATTGCAGCATTTTTAGATGCAGTGACTGATGCTCGAATTCTTCTCAGGATTAATGCTGCAGACACCGATGACTACCACTTAGATCTGGCGCTAGCTCAACACCCTAATCTGGCAGGGGTTGTTCTACCTAAGGCAGAAGCCTACAGTACAAAAGCTACAGTGACCGCCTTAAGTTGCCCCTTGTGGCTCATTATTGAGAGTGTGCGGGGGCTCATCGAACTACCCGTAACGGTGCAGGTACCAGGAGTAGCTCGTCTACTTTATGGAACGCTAGATTTAGCCTTAGAGCTAGGCGTAGACTCCTTCCACGAAGGGGGTCAGTCAATGCTCAATCAAGGCCGCTTTTTACTCCTAAGCCAGTCCTTAATGGCTGGCCTTCCGGCCCCTTTAGATGGTGTTTGTCCAGTATTAAAGGATGATGGTTACCTACGCCGTACAGCCCAATATTCATGCGCCGCCGGCATGGGAGGCATGATGTGCATACACCCAGACCAGGTTGCTATCGTTGAGTCTATATTCACCCCCAGCGATACTCAAATAGAATGGGCATCGGCTGTAGTAAAAGCAGCTGTTGGTCGTAACAGTAGTTTTGAATTTCGCGGTCAAATGGTGGATGAACCAGTACTAAAATTGGCCCAAAAAATATTAACAAAGTCTAAAGCCTAAGTATAAGGGATAAGGGATAAGGGCTAAGTAAATAAAATCAAACAATCCACTAGAGACATATCATGCTTATTTCACACTTAGATCATTTAGTTTTGACAGTAGCCGATATTGAAGAAACCTGCTCTTTCTACATGGAAAACTTGGGAATGACCGTAATTACCTTTGGAGACAACCGCACAGCATTGGGTTTTGGAGAGCAAAAAATAAACCTTCATCCTGCTCAGTCTCCTTTAAGACCTCATGCCAAAAACCCAGCCCCTGGATCTGCAGATATCTGTTTAATTACCAAACTACCTTTAGCGTCAGTTATAGCCCATCTGCAAGGCAACGGTGTGGCAATAGAATTGGGACCAGTTGCTAGAACTGGGGCAGTTGGCGCTATCGAATCAATTTACTTTCGCGATCCAGATGGCAACCTGATTGAAATAGGTAAGTATTATGATAGTTAGGTTGCTCCAGCAGCCTTCTATCACCTAGCTGGCCTGCCTTTACGATAACTAAATATCCCTATACCTATTACTGAACCATTGTTTGTTTTACCGTATACTTTGCTAATGACACATGAAATAGACAACCCGTACCCGCCTCGCAGTTGGCTGCAGAACAACATAAAATTTCTATACATTATAACGCTGATGATAGTCCTACCATTGTGGGTGCTAGGCAGTTTTCATGTCTTTACCAATCAAGCTCAAAAGAATCTGCATCAAGTCATACACAACGACCTCCTACTATTTGCCGACAGCTTGGAGAGCGAACTAGAAAAATACCGATCTATTCCTAAAATGTTAATGATGGATGTGGCGTTAGCAAATAGTGTCTCTAATCAACAACTGTTTAACAGCACTCATATCCACACTTATCTGCAGCATATTCGCACCACCACCAATTCTGACGAAGTGTTTCTACTGGGCACTGCTGGGCAAACCCTAGTCTCTACGAATATTGATAATGAAGGCCTTAATTACGCCCATACACCATTTTTTCAAGACGCTATGCAAGGAAATTCAGGTGGATTTTTCACCATGGGAGTAAACGCCGGTATACGTGGTTATTATTTCAGCGAATCTTTGAGTGATCGTAGCTCGGGAGATGTTATAGGGGTAATAGTGGTCAAGGTCAATATGGCACGCCTAGAACGAGGCTGGCTGCACAGGTTTACACCGATGATGATTACCGACGATAACCAAATAGTTATTGCGGCCAGTACTGCGTCTTGGTTATTTACCAGTCGCCAACGTTTAACTGATGCGCAAAAACAGCGCATTAGGTTAACCCGTAAATACCCCACTACATCGTTTCCCATATTACCAATAGAAGTTATCCGTAATATCGAGGGTGCAGACATTGTGAAGTTACCAAAAGTGGGTTATGAAAGAGTGCTGGAAACCTCCTATTTTTTGCCAGACCTTGCCTGGACCCTATACGCCCATGGCGACTTAAAACAACTTGACTTAACGATTCAGCGTAACACAGGCATCTCCGTATTATTATGTATTTTGGTACTTTCATTAACCTACGTGGCTATACAAAGGCGCTTACAACTCAATGAGACATTAGCACGCCGGGAGGTTAACCAACATCGCTTACAACAAGCTAAAGACTTACTAGAAACCCGTGTCGCAGAGCGCACAAAAGCCCTGCAAGCCAGCAACCAAGAGCTCAAACAAACCCAGCAAGAGCTTATTCACTCAGCTAAGCTTGCCACGCTTGGCCAGTTGGCCACCAGTGTCACCCATGAAATAAATCAGCCACTAACCGCCATCATGGCCTTAACTGAAAATGCAGAACAGTGGCTGGCGAGAGCACAACCAGACAAAGCACAAGAGAAGCTGATACAGATCAAAAATCTAGCCCACAAAATGGGGCTCATTACTTCTCATCTAAAAACCTTTGGTCGTAAAACAGACGACAAGAACGAGTGGATTTGTCCACAAGAGGCCTTAGATAATGCTTTGTCTTTACTTCAATCCCGCATCAAAGAAGAAGGGGTTGAAACCAGGATAGTAGATATGTCCTCCATACAAGTGATGGCCAATGGCGTACGCTTAGAACAAGTATTTATTAACTTATTAACCAATGCCCTAGATGCCATGAAAAAAAGTCCTTGCAAGAGGATTAGCATATACTTTCGAAATAGCTCATTAGAAGATGTACAACAGACCACCATTTTCTTCACTGATAACGGGTCAGGAATTGATAGTGAGCACTTACATCATTTGTTCGATCCGTTTTTTAGCACTAAGGATATAGGCGTAGGGCTAGGCTTAGGCCTTACCATTTCATACAGCATTATAAAAACCATGGGTGGAGAATTAAGTGCTAAAAATTCCGCTGATGGTGCTGAATTTGCCATCCAGCTACAGGCCAAAAAACGACACTAACAAGAGTCACCAGAGAAGAAGACATGAACTTACCTACTATTTGTGTGGTTGACGACCACCAAGATATTCGTAATGCATTAGTTGAAATGCTGCACCTGGCAGATTATAAAGCGGTTGCCTTTGCCCACGCGAAAGACGCTTTAGCTACCCTGGACAGGAACTGGCAGGGTATCGTTATTAGTGATATTCGTATGCCAAAAATGGACGGCTTTGAATTGTTATCAACGCTACAAACATTAGATACAGACCTGCCAGTAATATTGATTACTGGCCACGGTGATGTAGAAATGGCATTGAGTGCTATCCGCAGCGGCGCTTATGATTTCATAGAAAAGCCATTTCGTAGAGAGCATCTGTTAGAAGTGGTTAAACGAGGGTTAGACAAACGCCAGCTCGTGCTTGAAAACCGTCAGTTAAAAGACGCCATTGCTGCTCAGCACAAAGAAACTATTATTGGCCAGTCTTCTGTCATCAACGCCCTTAAAGAAAAAATCACCCGCCTTGCTAAAGCAGACGTTAACACGCTCATTTGTGGAGAAACAGGTACCGGTAAAGAATTAGCTGCGCGGCGCTTACATGAACAAAGTGACCGCCATAAAGGTCCCTTTGTCGCTATCAATTGTGCGGCATTGCCCGAGTCGATGATGGAAGCGGAGCTTTTTGGTTACGAGGCGGGCGCGTTTACTGATGCCAAAAAAACTCGTATTGGTAAGTTTGAGTACGCCCACCAAGGCACTATCTTTTTAGATGAAGTGGAAAGCATCCCTTTATCGTTAGCGGTGAAGATATTACGCGTGCTACAAGAACGTCAAATAGAGCGACTCGGTTCCAATAAACCCATTGATATCGATATTCGAGTTATAGCAGCCACTAAAGCCGATCTGAAAAAGATGTCTGAGCAAGGCTCTTTCAGGGAAGATCTATACTATCGCCTCAATGTTGTAGAGCTACACTTACCGCCATTACGCCAACGAGACCAAGATATTGTACTGCTGTTTCATTATTTTGTTAACCAGGCCTGTAGCCGCTTTAACATTCCGGCACCTGAGTTATCCCTTCATGTGATCGACACTTTAATGCAGCATAATTGGCCTGGCAACGTGCGTGAGCTTATTAACGTGGCCGAGCGCTTTGTGCTAACAGACACCTTGATCGACCAGAGTACTTTAGCTAACTGGCAATCTGACATTAGCCACAGCAGCTTGCCAAACCGCTTGGAACGTTATGAAAAACGTCTTATTGAAGAGGCTCTGTCTCAAGCCCAAGGTTCAATAAAACGCACCTACGAAGGTTTAGGTATTGCTCGCAAAACCTTATACGACAAGCTAGCCAAATATGGGCTTGATCGACATCGCTTTATGGATGACTAACTTGCAGCCCTAAATAGTGTGTGGATATCCGCACATTGATGATGATTAGTGTATAGGTTACGCCACACTATTCCTTGACCTAGGATAATATAATCATATTTATCAAGGAGTTATTATTTGGCACAAGATTTGCAATATCATAGATTAGTAGTCCTGCTACAGAATCAATAATAATTGTAATAAAGAGGTTCATCATGAAATTTTTTCTAAAAACGGCATTAACGAGCGCCATGGCCGTGGCTCTTATCTCCACTCCAGCCCAAGCCAGTGAAGTTTGCCAAGATGGCGAAATTGTCATCAAGTTTAGCCACGTAACAAATACCGACAAGCACCCTAAAGGCATCGCAGCCACTGAGCTTGCTGCCCGTGTAAATAGCGAAATGGACGGTAAGGTCTGTTTAGAAGTTTATCCAAACTCCACCTTATACGATGACGGCAAAGTGCTCGAATCTCTGTTGTTAGGTGACGTACAAATGGCTGCCCCCTCTTTATCTAAGTTCGAAAAGTACACCAAGCAATTCCGCCTTTTCGACTTGCCATTCATGTTTAATAACATGGATGCAATCGACGAGTTTCAAGTCTCTGCATCAGGTCAAGCGATGAAGCAATCGATGACAAAACGTGGTTTGTTAGGACTTGAATTCTGGCACAACGGCTTAAAGCAATTATCTGCCACCAAACCGCTATTATCTCCTACTGATGCTGCAGGCTTAAAGTTTCGCGTACAAGCTTCCGATGTCTTGGTTGCCCAATTTCAATCATTGGGTGCCGTACCACAGAAAATGGCTTTCTCTGAAGTTTATCAAGCCTTACAATCTGGCACGATTCAAGGCCAAGAAAATACTTATTCCAACATCTATGGCAAGAAATTCTTTGAAGTACAAGACAGTGTCACCGAATCCAATCACGGTGTAATAGACTATTTGGTAGTCACCTCTTCTGAGTTCTGGGAAGGCCTGCCAAACGATATCCGCAATCAATTAGAAACTATACTGCGTGAAGTCACTGTTTCTCGTAACGCTAAAGCCTTTGGTGTAAACGAAGCCAGTAAAGAAGCGATCTTGGCCGCCGGAAAAACCATCCACTCCTTAACCAAAGCCCAAAGGGCAGAGTGGAAAGCTGCCATGCTACCTGTGTGGGATCAGTTTAAAGATGACGTAGGCCAGCACAATATCGATGCTGCGCAGGCTATTAACGCTAAATACTAGTCATCTAGTAATCCATTAATAACAGGGCTCTAATTTTTAGGGCCCTCCTTTTTTGGCCATCGGTTTAGCTCTAATTTTTAGACTTTATTTTGATGACCTTAAGGTGTCGTTATGACCACTCAACCATTACTAAAAATTTCCCTAGGCGACCGCATTGAGCGCAATTTTATTGCCCTCATGTTAGGGCTTATGACCATGATCACTTTCTCCAATGTGGTGATCCGCAAGCTACAAGAGAAGGATTTTTGGCGTAGCGATTGGTTTGAACCTTGGGCCGAACCATTATCCACCTTCGGCTTGCAATCGTTAGAGACCACCGTGTTCCTTTTTGCTTGGATGGGCATTGTGGGCACCGCCTATATGATCCGTATCAACTCACAATTAGGGGTTGATGTGGCCCTGAATTATCTATCCCCTAGCTGGCGTAAAGCAGCGGCTTTATTTGCTGTAGGGGCCTGCCTGCTCTACACCTTGTTGCTACTTAAAGGCAGCTGGGATTACTGGGCACCCTTTGCCAACTTACCCCCTACAGATGGCCGTATTATTCCAGAAGGTTTTAAGACACGTTACTTAAACCAAGGCTATTATGAAGTGAACGATATCGTTATGCCTGCATGGGCACAATTTTTAGGCGATTGGTTTAATGACGGCGACCAATACGAAAAAATCCCTCGCTTCATACCCTATTTTGCACTACCACTAGGTATAGGTATGTTTTTATGGCGCTACTTACGCGTTGCCAGAGACATCGTACAAAACAGAGCCAACATGATTATCGCCAGCCACGACTCTGAAGACCTGGTTGATGAAGCCGCAGCAAAAGCAGACAAGGATTAACCCATGGAAGCCTTATATTTATTTATATTGGTTATTTTATTGCTATTAGTGGGCGTGCCAATTGCTGTGTCCCTAGGCTTGAGCTCGATCTTATTTTTATTAGTGTATTCTGACAGCTCCTTAGCCTCCGTTGCACAAACTCTGTTT
The DNA here is from genome assembly GCA_034110645.1 of Pseudomonadales bacterium. GTDB lineage: Bacteria > Pseudomonadota > Gammaproteobacteria > Pseudomonadales > Balneatricaceae > Njordibacter. Next base: position 7,991 of record JAWUYU010000097.1, on the reverse strand, counting down.
TCCGCCTTTGAGGGCCATTACACGTTACTTGCTATTCCATTTTTCATTTTAGCGTCTAGTTTTATGTCCACCGGCGGTGTGGCCAAGCGCATCATCCGCTTCTCTATCGCCTGTGTGGGCCACTTCCACGGCGGTTTGGCCATCGCTGGCGTATTTGCCTGCATGATGTTTGCAGCCCTCTCAGGTTCATCTCCTGCCACTGTAGTAGCTATTGGCTCTATTGTTATCGCTGCTATGCGCAAAGTGGGCTATAGCAAAGATTTTGCTGCGGGCGTTATTTGTAATGCAGGTACTTTAGGTATTTTGATCCCACCCTCCATTGTTATGGTGGTCTATGCTGCGGCCACAGATGTGTCTGTTGGGCGCATGTTCTTGGCCGGTGTCATTCCTGGCCTCTTGGCAGGCACCATGCTCATGGTGAGTATCTATTTTTACGCACGCTATAAAGGCATGCCTAAGGGTGTATGGGCAGGCTGGGCCGAGGTATTCAGTGCGGCACGAGGCGCTAGCTGGGGCTTGTTCTTAGTAGTGATCATTTTAGGTGGCATTTATGGTGGTTACTTTACCCCAACAGAAGCTGCTGCCGTAGCCGCTGTATATGCCTTTATCGTTTCGATGTTTATTTATCGTGACATGGGCCCACTAAAAACGGCAGAAGGTCAAACTCCACTGTCCCTTAGAAAGCATCCTCAAGCACTGCTTACCGCATGGTTCCATCCAGATACCCGTGAAACCCTATACGATGCTGGCCGTTTGTCCATTACGTTATTGTTCATTATTGCCAATGCTTTGATTTTAAAACATGTATTAACGGACGAGCAAATCCCACAAACCATTGCTAATGCGATGCTTGCAGCCGGTTTGGGGCCTGTTATGTTCTTAGTGATGGTGAATGTGATCTTGCTGATTGGCGGCCAATTTATGGAACCGTCTGGGCTCATTGTGATCGTGGCGCCATTAGTATTCCCCATTGCCATAGAACTGGGCATAGACCCCATTCATCTAGGCATTATTATGGTGGTGAATATGGAAATTGGTATGATCACCCCACCCGTTGGTTTAAACCTGTTTGTTACTTCAGGGGTGGCAGGCATGTCGGTGATGCGAGTGGTGAAGGCCGCTACTCCATGGCTTGGCATCTTGTTTGTATTCTTGATTATGGTGACTTACATCCCCTGGTTGTCGACGTTTTTACCCACCTATTTTATGGGTCCAGAAATTATCACTCGATGAACTATTGACACCGAGTCCTGAAATTCTGGGGCCGGTGTCATATTTAAGGCTTGCCAAAAACACGTTTAAAAACGTACATGCTAGCAGCAACAGATGGGCCAATTCCTAAGGCAAATAACACCGTTCCAAAACCAACTGAACCACCTAAGGCCCACCCAAAAGCGATCACTGTTAACTCCAGCCCACTTCGAACCCAAGCAATAGGTAAGTCTGTCACTTTTTGCAGACCAGTCATTAAACCATCTCTTGGTCCAGGGCCCAGATTTGCAATTAAGTATAAGCCACCACCAATACCCGTCACTAAAACACCTAGCGTTGCTTCCCCTAGCTGTAATAAAAGGTGATCAAAGGTGGGTAAATAGGGCAGTAAAAACTCCAGCACTAAGGCGATAATTACAGCATTTAAAATAGTGCCAATACCTGGTATTTGTCGAAGCGGTATCCAACAAAATAACACCACAAAACTAGTAACAAACGTAGCAAGCCCTATGCTCCACCCAGTAATGTGCGTAATACCTTGAGCTAACACTGTCCAAGGACTCACTCCAACACCTGCAGCCACCAGCAAAGCTTCTCCCAAGCCAAAAAGAGTAAGGCCTAGTATAAGAAAAAGAACAGAGACAAAAGGTGGCCTTATGGTGAGCGCCTTGGGCGAACTCCAAAAAAGAGTTGGCACTTCTTTAACAGATAGAAATTTTGGCGTTAATCTCATTTTCAATAACTTCTCATTGTGAGTCGTAGTGCCACCTAAGCGCTATATAGCACCTATGTAGCACCGATATAGCACCTATGTAGCAACTATGTAGCAACTATGTATAAAATACTTCCATTCAACCCATTAAATGACTGATGCAACATTAGCCATTGAGGTCAGACACCAAGCGTTTTATATCTTGGTGCTCTGCCATAGCGTTGGGTATTGATGTGGGTTCAGCTTGGCCCTGAGATTTTTCATCTATGCTGAAGAACTCCATAAGGTCATTCAGTTCGGCAGCTTGTTCTGTTAATGCCCCAGCTGCAGCCACAGACTCTTCCACTAGAGCAGAATTTTGCTGATTTAATGAATCCAACTGCGACACAGCATGATTAACTTGCTCAACCCCTGAAGCCTGCTCATTACTTGCACTGGCAATTTCACCAACGGTCATGGCGACTAAGTCTAACGAGCTACGAATATTATCCAGTGATTCACCAGTTTGACTCACCAAAAAACTGCCTTGCTGAACCCTAGCACTACTCTCGTTGATCAGAACCGTGATTTCTAGTGCAGCACCGGCAGCTCGTTGAGCTAGAGAGCGCACTTCCCCTGCCACAACAGCAAACCCACGACCATGTTCACCGGCCCTGGCAGCCTCTATGGAGGCATTGAGTGCCAATAGGTTGGTCTGAAATGCAATGCCGTCGATGAGGCTAATGATGTCAGCTATTTTTTTACTGGCCTGAGCAATTTGCCTCATCGCTTCTACCGCTTGGGTTACCACAGCGCCACCACTTTGTGCTTGCTCTGTAGAGTCTTGCATTAGGCGATTAGCTTTGGCTGAGTTATCCACATTAAGCCGTACGGAGCTAGCTATTTGCTCCATGCTTGCCGCTGTCTCTTCAAGGGACGATGCTTGGGCGGCAGTTCGACTAGTGAGGTCTTGACCCCCACGGGCTATTTTGTCTGCGCCACGTCGTAATTGCTGGACCATGGTTTTGACATCACCAACAAGGCCCGCCACATTGAGACTGGTGCCATTGAGTGCCAGGGCAATATAATTTATCTCACCTTCGTAATCGTTGCTCATGGTTTGGGTTAGATCCCCCTCGCTCATGGCTGAAGCGACTTGTGTTATTTCCTGCACGGCTTGCTCTAAGGCATCCATAGAGTGGTTTATGTTCTGCTTTAAGTCATTCAAGTCACCATGCAGCTCCACATTTATGCGTTGATTAAAACGCCCTTGAGCTAGCGCTTGCATCACTTGGCCAATTTCACCCAGCGCTATTTCCATAGCCGACATGGCGTCATCTACCTGCTTACGAAAGCCTACTTCTATGTCACCTTGCATACGTGCACTAAAGTCACCAGAGGCTAAACTAACCATCACCTGGCCCAGGGAATTCATGGTGGCTGACACACTTTCGGCAGAGTTATTAATAGCATCTTTTAGGGTGTTGAAGTTGCCTACTAAAGGCATATCCACACGATGTTCAAAGTCACCAACAGCAATAGCGCCCATCACTGTATTAATTTGAGCAATAGCACTTTGTTGCCGCTCTAGCAGGCCATTTAAGGCTCGGCCTGCTTGGCCAGTTTCATCACTACTGGGGTTTTTATAACGAATGGAGAGATCACCCGTTTGTTCAACCTTGCCAATCACATCAGCTAAAATGAGCATGGGTTGGGCAATAATAGCTGCAAGCATAAAGGCTAAGAGGGTCATTAGCACCACACCAACGCCAGCCAAAATCAACATAGTAGTTTGTAATGCAAAAATGGGAGCAAAGGCTTCTGCCTCGTCAATTTCAGCAACAATATTCCACACCACACCATCTTGTAAAGGCAGTGGGGCATAAGCCGAAAGTACTGGAGTACCATTGTAGCCGATTATAGTTTGGCTACCGGTGTTGCCTAGCAAAGACTGACGCGTGGCCTCTGTGTCTAGCTTACCTAACAATGGATTAGCGAACGAAGCCTGGACGCTGTGATAAGTAGGGTCTAAAAAGGAATCCGAACGCATTAAAAAGTCAGCACCTACCAAGTAGGTTTCATTACTGTCACTCATACCCGTACGTTCGGCCATAATGTTATTAATGCCACCCAAAGAAACCTGCATGGCCAAAATCATCACTACATCACCCTGTACCTTAACAGGCGCAGCGATAAAAGCAGCAGGGTCACCTTTGCTAGGGGCATAAGGTGCAAAATCAGACATGTGATACTGGCCATCTGCTATGGTTTTTTGCACTACCTCACCCAAGCCAGAGGTGTGATATATACCGGTTACTAAATTAGTTTGATAGCCGGCTTCTTGGGTCACACTGTAAAAATTGTAACCCTCTATGTCGAGTAAGAATAAGTCATTGTAGCCGTTACGTTCTATGTAGCGGCTAAACAGGGACTGACCGTTGAGGTCTACTTCGATAATGGCTGCTTCTAAGCCTTGTTTTTCGATCAATAACGAAAGACTATCCGCCAAACTTTCAATGTTATGCTGAGCATCAACAAAGTGCTGAAAAATTTGATTGGCTTTAATCGTGCGCTGGGCTTGTAACTCTTCGAATACTTGTTGCTCTAACGCGGCACGATTTTTCTGTATGCTTACTGCGCCTATAATTAGAGCCGGTACAATGCCTACCAACAATATCAGTGCAATTAGCTTATGTTTTAAGTTCATGAATACCTTTACAGTGCCGCTGCAATCAATTTTTTAAACAAATACTACCACTTGCATTATGACGCTGCAAAAACAACGTATCAAAACTGATAGGGGAATTCTGCTTGCTGTTCAACGGCTTGTAACAGTTCAGCTTCTACCACTTGGCCCCATTGGTTAGTATAGATTAAATCAGCCAATGGTAAGCGTTGACGCCAACCTTTATTAGCTAACTCTGGTGTTTCAAAGAAATGATCTACATAACCCACACAGAGATAGGCTATGGGCACAATAGCCTCGGGAATGCCTAATACTCGCTTTAGGTCGTTGGGGTCCATAATACTCACCCAGCCCACACCTAAACCTTCTGCACGAGCGGCCAACCACAAGTTTTGCACTGCGCATACGCTACTAAACAAATCCATTTCTGGCATTTGCTGACGCCCTAATACCACTGGGCCTGCACGGTCTCTGTCACACGTGACACAAATATTTAGGGGGGCATCCAAAATGCCAGCTAGCTTAAGTTGGCGATACTGCTTTTGACGCTCATCTTCAAATTCTGATGCAGCTGCTTCATTGGCTTGTTCATATAAATAGTGTACTTTTTCTTTCACCTCAGTGTCTGTGACTAAGGTGAAGTTCCATGGCTGCATAAAACCAACCGATGGAGCATGATGAGCGGCGTAGAGCACCCTCGCCAACACATCTTCTGGCACTGGATCTGGGCGAAACTGGCTGCGCACATCACGGCGATTAAAGAGGGTTTTATACAACCCATGACGATCTTCTTCAAGGAACGTGATGTCTGCTTGATGAGCAGAAGGGAGGGCAGAGTCTACAGGCTTAACCATAATCGGCTTCCTACGTGAGCGGTTAGTTTATGGTCGCCTTTATAGAGCCCTAGGCCAATGGGGTCAAGGTTGGGAGCTATTTTTAGTTGGCTTTGGTCGAATTAATGACACACTAAGACGTTATTGGTTCATGAAATATTCGCTGGCAACTTTATAGAGCGTGTTTCCACTCGCTGCGCCCACCACCAAGCCGTTAATACTCCTGTGGATGCGAGCAATACAATAATAGTTGCAAGGGCGTTTATTTTTGGGCTTATGCCTAAGCGAACACTAGAATAAACCACCATTGGTAAAGTGGTAGAACCTGGGCCAGAAACAAAACTTGCGATCACTAGATCATCCAAAGACAAGGTAAAGGCTAACAACCAACCAGAAATGAGCGCTGGAGCAATGATAGGTAAGGTGATTAAAAAGAATACCTTCCAAGGAGGCGCGCCTAGGTCACGAGCAGCTTCTTCTAGGGAAGCATCCATTTCTCTTAATCTAGAGCTCACTACCACCGCCACAAAGGCTGTACAAAAGGTTATGTGGGCAATCAAAATGGTCAACATGCCACGGCCTGCCGGCCAACCAATGGTTTGCGCCATAGCTACAAATAGTAATAACAAAGATAAACCGGTAATTACTTCAGGCATCACCAAAGGGGCTGTAATCATGCTTGTAAATGCGGCTCTACCTTTAAAGTGCCCCATACGCACCATAACAATAGAGGCCATAGTGCCAATGACAACAGCTGCTGAAGCAGCCAAAAATGCAATTTTAAAGCTCATCCATGCGGCGCCTAACATCTGTTCGTCGCGCAATAGCTCACCGTACCATTTAGTAGAAAACCCTCCCCACACAGTCACCAACTTAGACTCGTTAAAGGAAAAGATGATCAAAATTAGTATTGGCAAATAAAGGAAGATAAAACCTAGAGTTAAGTAGGTTTTTCCAAAATTTGATACATTTTTACCCATAAGTTGGCTCTTTAATTCCCTAGTTCTCGGGATTGGTAGCGGTGGAATAAGGTAATAGGTAGCAACAACAATAACAACATCACAATAGCCACTGCAGACGCCACCGGCCAATCTCGATTATTAAAGAACTCTTGCCATAAGACCTTACCAATCATTAAGGTTTCTGCCCCACCGAGCATATCCGGGATCACAAATTCACCAACAGCAGGAATAAATACCAACATAGAGCCGGCAATCATCCCTGCTTTTGATAATGGCAATGTCACGGTCATAAATACTTTCCATGGCGCGGCGCCTAAGTCTGAAGCGGCTTCCAAAAGCGAACTATCCAGCTTCATTAAGTTAGTATAAAGAGGCAGCACCATAAAAGGTAAATAGGCATAAACAATGCCAATATAAACAGCAAATTCTGTATTCAACATAGCGATGGGTTGGTCAATAATGCCTAGCCACATGAGGAAATTATTGATCAAACCATTATTTTTTAAGATCCCTACCCAAGCATAAATCCGAATAAGAAAAGAGGTCCAAGAGGGCAATATTACTAGCATCAGTAGCGCATTACGGGTGGCAGGTTCTGCCCTAGCAATGGCATAAGCGATGGGGTATGCCACCAACAAACAAATCACCGTGGATATGCCCGCAATACGAATAGAGCTTAAGTAAGCACGGATATAAAGATCGTCTGTGAAAAGGTAAGAATAGTTGCCGAAGTTAAGGCTCAGGGTCAATTGCTGATCGGCCCAGGTCATTAGATCCGTATAAGGTGGAATGGCATAGGCCATCTCTGAAAAGCTGATTTTAAATACAATGACAAAAGGCACTAAAAAAAACAGAGTCAACCATACGTACGGTACGCCAATGACACTACGCCACCCCCAACTCATTGGTAAAGTACCACTGCGCTGGTGTTCGACCACTGCAGATAAACCTTATCCTTCCAGGTGGCCTTTTGCTCATGCCGGTCATTATTAGTTTCTATCGCCATCACGCGCTTACCACTAGCCAGTTTTACATGATAAACCGAATGACCACCAAGGTAAGCAATGTCTTCTACTACACCCATTAACCAATTTTCTGACCCTACGGGCTGCTGCCGGCTCATCGTGATCTTTTCCGGCCTTATTGCAACCCCAAGATTCGCTCCAATAGGGGCGTTAATACCCGCCTCTAGTTGAATCGGTGCGGTTAGGTCGGCACAGCTCAAGAGGCTGTAATCTGTTTCTAACTGAGTAACTGTGGCATCAAATATATTCACCGAACCAATAAATCCAGCGGTGTGTCTGCTATTGGGAAATTCGTAAATTTCGCTTGGTGTTCCCACCTGCATGATTTCGCCATCATGCATTACACTTATTCGGTCTGCCATAGTCATGGCTTCTTCTTGATCATGGGTCACCATCACGCAGGTAACGCCTACAGATTCGATGATATCCACTACTTCTAACTGCATTTGGCTGCGCAGTTTTTTATCTAAGGCACCCATGGGTTCGTCAAGTAACAATACTTTGGGTTGCTTAGCTAAGCTTCTAGCTAAAGCCACGCGTTGACGCTGGCCACCCGACAATTGGTTTGGTTTGCGTTCGGCA
>JAWUYU010000096.1:0-13662 GCA_034110645.1 Pseudomonadales bacterium | reverse complement strand
GAATTCGTGCTTTTCACCAACAGTACCCAGACGTAAAAGTACACGTTATTGCATCAGACAATGCTCAAGAATTGCGTTCAGATAAAGTTGACCTTGCTCTCACTTGCGGTAACAACCAACTACAAGGTAACCAAACTCATTATTTGTTTTCTGAGCAGGCCTACCCAGTGTGTAGCCCAGAATATCTGCGTAATAGACAAAATCCAGAACAACCCTCAGACCTGTTACGACATAGACTATTACATTTGGACGAACAATTGTGGGACAACATTGGCTGGGATGCCATTGACTGGCCCGCATGGTTATCTCATTTTGATGTGGATGATTTAGACATAGACACTGCAGTGAAAATACCCGCAGGGTTTACCTTTAACAACTATCCGCTGTTAATCCAAGCAGTGTTAGACGGTGAAGGCATTGCCCTAGGCTTTGAGCACACTACAGGCGATTTAGTGGCTCAAGGGAAGCTAGTGCGATTAACTGACAAAGTGTGGGATACGGGCCGTGGTTACTACCTGGCCATTAAGTCGAACTTAGTACATCATCCCGACGTACAAGCCTTGAGCCAATGGTTGCTGAGTAGTTACTAAACCTAACCTAAGCCTCCCGCCCTGCTCGTATTTTATGCATCAAAATAGTCGCGCTTACAGCCCAATCACTCAGAGGTTTAGGTGGCAACCAACTTGGTCCGCTTTGGTCTAGCTGTTGGCGTAACAATTCACTGTCATGGCCAAGGGTCATTTCTGCTAACAATTTACCAGCAGCTGTTCCGCGCGCCACACCCAAGCCATTTTGGCACACTGCGGCAAAAACACCCTCTTGGCATTGGCCAAAATAGCTTGCTTCGTTACCTGATAAACACAACAAGCCACCCCATGTATGTTCAAATTCAAGTTCTGGCAAAGCGGTGAAACGACGTTTATAACTCAGCTGATGTTGCGCCTTAACCTTAGCCATATTAATTTGTTGATAACTCAATTTAGGGTTACAAGTAATCACGCTGCGCACTAGCAAGCGTTGGTCTGGTGTACGGCGAATAGTAGCACCTGCGGGATGTGCAGGAATCAGCCCCCAGCTTTTGTCGCCACCCAAACGCTGTTGCTGTTCAGTAGTCATGGGGGGAGTCATGCTAGCGTAAGTGCACACATGTACTAGGCGGTTTTTCTGCTCTCCAAATGCTTGGGCAAAGCCGTTATTGCACAGCAACACCTGGCCTGCGCTTACCTGCCCATGGGGTGTTGTAAGTACGTTTGGGCTACCCCATTGGTAATGGGTTACAGGGGTGTTTTCGTACAGGGTTACATTAGCTGGCAGGTTTTGAGCGCAGCCGCGTACAAACGCTGCAGGCTGAATGAGCACTGTGCCGGGCGTAAACACACCGCTGTGGTAATAGTTTAGTCCAGTAATGTCCTGCATTTGTTGGTTTGAAAGCTGATTAAACGGCTCGTTCAATGCAGTTAGCCCTTGACCATAAGAAACAAGGCTTTTAGCACCATTGGCAGAAGTAGCACCATGAATTTTACCACTTTCGCTCCAGTCACAGGCAATGTTGTGTTGCTCAACAATACGTTTGGCATAAGCAATGCCAGATCGGTTGAAAGCAATAATATTGTGATCATGAGTTAAGTCTGTGGTGTAGGAATGACTATTTAACGCATGGGGCAAATCAATCATAAACCCAGAATTGCGACCTGCCGAAGCCATACCCACAGTTAACGCGTCAAGCAAAACAATGTGCTTGTCGGGCGCTAATTCGGCCAACCGCCGTGCTGCGGCCAAACCGGTAAAACCTGCCCCTATAATGGCGATATCGGCCTTAACAAACCCTTGTAGCGGCACTTTGGCAGCAGCTTGTGGCAGGTTTTTATACCAGCCACAATCATTTTCATAGTTAGGCAGTAGTTTAACAACTGCCATTAATCCAGCTCCGCGTCTGATTCTGAGGATAAATCCAACCAAATAGTTTTAGTTTCGGTGTATTGATCATGAGCAAGCAGAGAGTTGTCTCTACCACCAAAACCAGACTGTTTGAAACCTCCAAACGGGGTGGTCATATCCCCTTCGCTGTAACAATTAACACTGACTGTACCGGCTTTAATAGCACGGGCTACATTGTGTGCACGGCGGCCATTACTAGTGAACACAGAGGCATGTAAGCCGTAGCAAGTATCATTAGCTAAGGCTACCGCTTCTGCTGCAGAGTTTACGGTCATCACCGCTAACACGGGGCCAAATACTTCTTCTTGAGCAATAGTCATGTTGGAGGTTACTTGGTCAAAAATGGTAGGTTCAATAAACAAACCTTGTGCCAATTCACCGTCTAACTTAATGGCATTACCACCCAGTAATAACTGCGCACCCTGCTCTTTGGCACCTTCAATGTAGCCCATCACTTTACTAAAGTGTTCTTGGCTGATCATGGCACCTAAAGCGTTACGTGGGTCCATTGGGTCCCCAGTGATCCAATCACGGGTTTTTTCTAACACTTTTGCCATCAATTGGTCTTTAATAGCGCTATGCACAATAAGCCGTGAATTAGATGAGCAATTTTCGCCCATATTCCAGAATACTGCATTAACCACATGCTCTGCCACTTCGTCTAAACGTTCTGCATCATCTAACACGATACAAGGGTTTTTACCGCCACACTCCAGTACTACACGCTTTAAGTTACTTTGTGCAGAATATTGTAAGAATAGCCGCCCTACTTCTGTAGAACCGGTAAACGACACAGCATCAATATCTGCATGTAATCCTAGGCTTTGGCCACAAGTTTCTCCTAACCCCGGCAATACGTTAATCACCCCAGCCGGTACTCCAGCCTCGTGAGCAAGTTCGGCTAAACGCAAACATGTCATACTGGTTTGTTCAGCGGGCTTAAGGATCACACTGTTACCTGCTGCTAACGCAGGGCCTAGCTTCCAAGCGGCCATCAACATAGGAAAGTTCCAAGGCAACACACAAGCTACTACACCAATGGGTTCGCGCTGAATTAAGCCCAGAGAACTATTGCCAGAGGGTGATATTTGGTCATATATTTTGTCAATGGCTTCGGCATGCCACTGAATACAATCAATGGTTTCAGGCACATCTATAGCCATACAATCTTTAATGGGCTTGCCGCTTTCAAGGGCTTCCATCACAGCCAATTCTCGCTCATTACGTTTGATGAGCTTAGTGAACTTAATCATCACTTGTTTACGTTCAGACGGATGCATTTTACTCCACACACCCGCTTCAAAGGCTTGTCGTGCTTTGCCTACAGCAACATCTACATCACTGCTATCACAGGCAGCAATTTGGCCTAGTTCTTGCCCTGTTGCAGGGTTTAAAGTGGTTAACGTATTACCACTGATGGCCGGTGTATAACTGCCATTGATCCAAGCGTTACCTGGGAAATTAATTTGCGCTGCAATGGCAAGGTATTCTGTTTTTGTTAACATGATTTTATGCCTCGGTAGCGTTGTTGGTATAGCTGCTGCAAATTTGCGCTATAGTGGTTTTAACAGTGTGCACGGTCACTTCAAACTCTCGTTTTAACTCGCTATTCATTTCTCGTAAAGGTTTACGCACGGGGCCTGTAATAATGCCCTCTAACTGACAACCATATTTAATGCACTGAACAAATTTACCACCTTGCTCAAGGGTTTGCATAAGCGGTAATAACGCTGTCATTATCTTGCGACCTTTCACAAAATTTTGTTCCACCACACACGCATGGTATAGCGCATAGTGTTCTTTAGGTAAGAAGTTAGCAGCACCTGCCACCCAACTTTGAGCTCCCCAAGCAAAAAACTCCAACGCTTGGTCGTCCATTCCACAACTCAATTGAATATGAGGAAAACGACGAGCCAACAAATGCACCCGATTGATGTCACCACTACTTTCTTTAATAGCACAAAAATTAGGCCGCATACTCAACCTTTCCAAACAAGCTTCGTCCAACGGCGCTCCAGTTCGGTCTGGGAAGTTATACAACATAATAGGTAGGTCTGTAGCCCGCTCCACTTCTAAACAGTGCCGCACTAATTCTTCCGAAGTAGGAATAGCATAATACGGCGCGCCCAGTAACAGGCAATCTGCGCCAGCCTTGTTGGCCTCTTGTGCAAAATAAATGGCATCTTCAGTACGTAACGCACCCACACCTGCAATTAACGGTACGCGAGAACCTATGGCCTCTTTAACCAAAGCAAAGGTGCGCACTCGTTCGGCTTTGTCCATGGCGTAATATTCGCCAGTGGTGCCGCCCACTATAATGCCTTGTACTCCTGCATTGATAGCGCCGTCTATAATTGATCCAAAGCCTGCTTCATTAATAGAAAAGTCATCATTAAAAGGGGTAATAACGGGGACGTAGATGCCGTTGAATTGCATAGTAATCTCGTATTGTCATGCATTGCCTGCATAGACTGTATTAACTGTATTGACCTAAGGTACTGCCAGTTTAGAACCTGTACCGCGGCTGGGTCAAATGACATATCCGCTATGGCATGCATTACATAATGTTATATTCAGTTAGATAAAGCTCTCAGATTAACTAAAAGCTATAAATATTGAACCTATATTCGATCATTCTATTACAATTGTGTATTTACAACTAACCTAGGTATTTATTTACTAGGTATTTCATATTGTTATGGGCATTATTATTGTATGCTGTTGCTAGCAGTATCCATTTTCACGCGTTAGCTACCTCTGTGCAATATTCATGCAACTTCATCTTCACTCAAGCACCCTTGAACTAGGCCCAAGCCATTGGCAGCAATACCTTTGTGTACAGGCAGATCCCTTTAGTCAGTATGCCTTCCATGCCGCCTTAGAGCACAGCGGCAGTGTGGGCGGCGACAGTGGGTGGCAGCCTTTGCACCTTGAAATAATAGACGATGGCAAACCTATTGCCCTTATACCCAGCTATGTTAAAACCCATTCTTGGGGCGAGTTTGTATTCGATTTTGAATGGGCTAATGCCTACGAGCGCAATGGCTTAGAGTATTACCCAAAGCTTATTAGCGCCGTGCCTTTTACTCCGTGCGCTGGCCCACGTATATTGCTAACTGAAGGTGCCGATTTAACAACCGTTCTAGACTTTTTACAGCAGCAATTACCTTATTTATGCGCCCAGATAAAACTGAGTGGCTGGCATTGGCTGTTTGCTCAAAAGTCTGATTGGGAACCTGCCCAAGCGCATTTGTGGCACCAACGTACTGGCTGCCAGTACCATTGGTACAATCACGATTACAGCGAATTTTCAGACTTTACCGCACGTCTCACGTCACGTAAGCGTAAATCCATTAATAAAGAACGCCGCGTTATTGCCGAACAAGGTATTAAGTTCACCTGGCAGCAAGGCGACGACATAAGCCCACAAGCTCTAAAAGAATTTTATGCCTGCTATCAGAGTACTTATCTAAAACGCAGCCGGCAAGGTTACTTAACCTATGCATTCTTCGCAGAATTGCTAACTCAAATGCCAGAGAAGCTGTTATTGGTTACGGCAACAAAAGGTGAACCGACTCCTGGCTCTTCTCTTGCCTCTTCTCGTGCCTCTCCCCTAGCCTATTCATTATTTTTTGTGGATGATCAAACACTTTACGGGCGGTATTGGGGCTGTTTAGAAGAAGTAGATTTTCTTCACTTTGAAACCTGCTATTACCAAGGTATTGATTATTGCATCGCCAACGGCATTCCTCATTTCGACGCTGGAGCCCAAGGTGAACATAAACTTGCTCGCGGTTTTGTGCCTCAATTCACCCGTTCTTACCACTATTTAGCAGAATCTGGATTTAATGATGCCATCAAAAATTTCTGCGAAGCAGAAGCCCAACACATAGAACACTACATGCAATGGGCAGAAACAGCCTTGCCTTATAAAGCCAAGGAATAGCGATGAAGTCCATTGCTACTGCACAACACGTTAAGCGATAATAAGCCTATAGAGCATTATTTGAGAATAATTTACCATGTCTGATAGATTTTGCGTGCAGCATCCCGAAAGCCTACTCCCCTTCCTTAATACCCAACTTAAAGGTTGGACTCGCAACAACATAAAAAAACGCTTAAAAACAGGCTGCGTTACGGTTAATGATGTGCCTATTATGCAGCATGATCACGCACTTTCAGTGGGAGACAACATAGAAGTTAGGGCCTCTGGAAAACCTATGTCTCGTGAGTCGGTAGGCTTAGAAATTTTATATTCAGACCCTGATATTGTGGTGATCAATAAACCAAATGGGTTATTGTCTGTTGCGTCAGATGATGAAAAAAAACAACATGCCCTTGCCATTCTTCGCCAGCAGTTATCCCGCCCCAAACAGCCTGTTAATCTATGGTCGGTGTATCGATTGGACCGGGAAACATCGGGGGTTTTAGTATTTGTTACTTCTCGAAAAATGCGCGAAGCCATTAACGAAGACTGGGGGCAAGCCGATAAAACGTATCTAGCCGTAGTTGAAGGTAGCCCTAACCCAAGCCAAGGGCGTATAGACCAGCCGTTACGCACTGACTATGAGAATCAACAAGTGATTGTTGGCCCACATAAAGACGCCAAAAAAGCCGTGACCCATTTTAAAACATTGCGTACGGTTAACGGTCGTTCCCTAGTGGAGGTTCGCCTAGAAACAGGTAGACACCACCAAATTTTGGCTCATATGGCCTGGTTAGGGCACCCTATCGTTGGAGACGGCAATTATGGCACCTACGGCCCACGTACGGGGTTACATGCCGTGAGTCTAAGCATTACACGGCCAGAAACGGGCAAACGCCTTACCTTCGAGACACCTGCGCCCGCTAACATGATGGACCTGCTCCAGTAGCCCATTACATTGACCTTTTGGTCATCAACACCACATAACTTGACCCGTTAGGCTGCAAGGCCTAATCTGGCATTCTATTAATCAAACAAGCGTTTTAATTATGACATCATCTACGCCTATCTCTAAACCTTCAGCGCATTACCCTCATTTATTAGCACCGCTAAACCTTGGTTTTACGACATTAAAAAATCGAGTCATTATGGGTTCCATGCACACAGGCCTAGAGGAAGCAAAAAATGGCTTTGAACGCTTGGCCGAATATTTTGCGGAACGCGCTCGCGGTGGCGTAGGCCTCATCGTTACAGGGGGCATATCCCCCAACCAACAAGGCCTAACCTTTTCAGGCTCTGCCGCGTTAGATAACGTAGACAAAGTAGCTCAGCATCAGTTAGTAACCCAAGCAGTACACAATGCTGGCAGCAAAATCTGTATGCAAATTCTGCATACAGGGCGTTATGCCTATTCGCCAGAATCTATTGCACCCTCTGCTATTAAAGCGCCTATTAACCCTTTTACCCCAAAGGCGGTTACTAGTGAGGAGATAGAACAGCAGATTGAAGACTTCGCTAACAGTGCAAAACTGGCTCAAAAGGCTGGTTATGACGGCGTAGAAATAATGGGAAGTGAGGGCTATTTTCTAAATCAGTTTATTGTTACCCGCACCAAC
Source organism: Pseudomonadales bacterium (assembly GCA_034110645.1). GTDB lineage: Bacteria > Pseudomonadota > Gammaproteobacteria > Pseudomonadales > Balneatricaceae > Njordibacter. Next base: position 6,183 of record JAWUYU010000096.1, on the reverse strand, counting down.
CAGCGTGACGATGAATGGGGTGGCAGTTATGACAACCGTACCCGCCTTGCCATTGAAGTAGTTAAACGTGTAAGGGCCGCCGTAGGTGAAGAGTTCATCATCATCTATCGCCTTTCCATGTTGGATTTAGTGCCAGAAGGCAGTAATTTAGACGAAGTAATTCAACTAGGCCAAGCCATTGAAAAAGCCGGTGCAACCATCATTAATACTGGTATTGGCTGGCATGAAGCCCGCATACCTACTATTGCCACTAAAGTTCCCCGTGCTGCATTTACCTGGGTTACTCATACAGTACGCAAACACCTAACTGTGCCGGTCATCACCTCCAACCGTATAAATACCCCAGAAGTGGCCGAAAATGTTTTAGCTAATGGCGACGCAGACCTCATTTCTATGGCGCGTCCATTTTTGGCCGACCCAGAATTCGTCAACAAAGCAGCAGCTGGAACACCCGAACGTATTAATACCTGTATCGGTTGTAACCAAGCCTGTTTAGACCATGTATTTAGTGGTAAACCAAGCAGTTGCTTAGTAAATCCAAGGGCGTGTGAAGAAACTCGCATTATCATCGAGCCAACAACAGCCAAGAAGACCATCGCCATTGTTGGTGCAGGCCCTGCTGGGATGGCCTGTGCTGTGACAGCCGCAGAACGTGGCCACAGTGTTACTTTGTACGATGCAAGCAGTGAACTTGGCGGCCAATTCAACATTGCCAAACGTATTCCTGGTAAAGAAGAATTTTTCGAAACCATTCGTTATTTTGGTGTAAGGCTAAAAGAGCTGAATGTAGATGTGCAACTTAATACCGCGTTAACTACTCAGCAATTAAACGACATGCAGGTAGACGAATTAGTTTTAGCTACAGGTATCAGCCCACGTGACCTTGAGCTACCAGGCCACGATCACGCTAAAGTACTTAATTACCTAGACGTTGTTAAGGGCGCCAAAGTAGGCCAAAAGGTTGCCATTATTGGTGCAGGTGGCATTGGTTTTGACGTGGCAGAATTTTTAACCCATGGCGTACGTGAGCCGAGTCAAAACATCGAACAGTTCATGTCCCAGTGGGGTATCGATATGACCATGCAAGCCCGTGGTGGCGTGGCTGGTATGCCGCAAAATATAGAAGTATCTCCTAGAGAGATTTACCTGTTACAACGTAAAGCCAGTAAAATAGGTGCCGGTTTAGGCAAAACCACCGGCTGGATACACCGAGCCGGTTTACAGCAAAAACAAGTGAAGATGATCGCTGGTTGTGAGTACCAAGCCATTGATGACCAAGGCCTGCACTTAACGATCGCTGGAGAAAACCAGATTTTAGACGTAGACCACATTATAGTATGTGCAGGGCAAGACCCAGACCAACGCTTGACTAATGGCTTAGAGCGCGAATACCACCTTATAGGAGGAGCCCACAAAGCCACTCAGCTAGATGCCAAGCGCGCTATTCGCCAAGGGACCTTACTCGCCATTAAAATATAAGGCACTGCATATGCAATACACTACATTTGACCTAACTATCGAAAATAACGTAGCCCATTTACGCTTTAATCGACCACTAAAACACAACACCATGAGTTTAGAGTTTTGGCGAGAATTCCCCCTCGCCATTAAAGCCATAGATGAAGGTGCCCAAGCACGAGTGCTAGTGATTAGTGGTGAAGGCAAACATTTTTGTGCAGGTATGGATTTAGCCGTATTTACCAGTGGTGCCATTAAGCGACCTAAAGACCCTGCCCGCCGCAATGAACACATGCGTCAGTTAGTACTGCAACTTCAGGCTGTGATCAGCAGCGTAGAGAACATGCGTATACCTGTATTGGCTGCCATTCAAGGCGGTGCCATTGGCGGAGCTTTAGACTTAGTGTGTGCTTGTGATTGCCGCTATATGAGTGAAGATGCCTTTGTTAGCATAGAAGAAATTCGCTTAGGCATGGCGGCAGATTTAGGTACGCTTCAACGCTTACCTAGGCTTATAGCCCCAGGTTTAGCTAAAGAACTAGCTTATACAGGCCGCCGAATGATGAGCCAAGAAGCCCTAGCCAGCGGTTTAGTTAATCAAGTTTTTGAGGATGCTCAATGCATGCTAAAAGGGGTAATGGAACTAGCACAAACCATAGCTAATCATTCACCACTAGCGGTTCACGGTTGCAAAGAAATAATGAATTATGGGCGTGACCACGACATTGCTAATGCCCTAAAGTATCAGGCCACATGGCAAGCAGGCATGCTTCAGCCAGAAGTTGATATGGTGGAAGCCATGATGAGTAAAGGCCAAAAACGTCACCCAGAATATGCCGACTTAGTGCCCACAGACTCTGCTTTTAATAACAGCTAGCATAGCTAAAATACAGCTTAAACACAGATCAAATAAGATTAATCTGTATTTTTAATAATGCGCTGCAGCATGGTCTTTAAGGTTTCTGCTGCATCGCTATCTAACCCTTCCAAGGCATTACTCTCTGCTGTTTGGCAATCTTCAATTAAGTGCTCTACTCTTTTTTGCCCTGCCGCAGTGCCCGTTATTTTAGTACCGGTATCCAACTGCTGTACACGTGCCATGTTATGTTTTTGCAACTCTATAGACAGTTCTAACAAGGTCGCTTGATCTATCATAGTACGTTTGGCAAGATCTGCTAAGCTCATACTGTTTTCATTATACAAACACGCCAACACTCGCCATTCCTTAGTAGTAAGGCCATCATCAGCAACCAACTGATGAAATTCTTCACCCATTTGGTGAGTGGCCCTAGACATAAAATATAACAAGTAGTTATCAATAAAGTGGCTAACATCATTAGACTCAACTGGAGCCAAGGCAGGAATTGCTTCGGCAGTAGCATAGGCACCACGGTAAAATACTAACCCAGAGCCTGCGGTACTGCGCATGCCTTTCACTTGTCCAACGATGATTTCATGATCGCCACCATCGTAGGTAGCCCAAGCCTCACATTCAAAACGAGTGATAGTGCCTGGTAACATAGGTACACCACCAATGCCTTGCTCTACAACCACGTCAGCAAACTTGTCGATGCCACTTCGGGCAAATTTGTTAGATATATCAATCTGCTCAGCACTCAACACATTAACTACAAAGTGCTTAGCATTAATAAATGCATCTGCACTGTAGGCTGTTTTGGTAATACTCCACAAGATGAGCGGAGGATCCATAGATACAGAGTTAAAACTACTGGCAGTGGCACCTACTGGGTCTCCATTTGCATCTAGGCAAGTGACTACAGTTACGCCGGTGGCAAATGATGACAATGCATCGCGGAATTCGCGGGCGCTAAAAGCTTCTGTGGACATAAGGTGCTCTGTTTTTACAGTCAAGAATAGGTCACTATTATAAGCTTTAACACAGCAAAGGTAAGGCTAAATGTTATAAAAAAGCAGATAAAAGCAGACCTAAACATCCATTATAATTAACTTGTTAATGGATCAGTAAAACATTGTAAGCTATTGACTTAAACTAACCTTCTTATACGTTTATAGAATAAGGTTATAACCAAAGTTGCATAAGCTAATAAACCCTCGTACAATAGCGTCAAGTTAATCAAACAGCCCTCTTGGAGGAATCATGACTCTAACTACACAGACCACACCTGAAATTACCGCCTTTTTTGACGAAGACACCTTCACAGTAACTTATATCGTTGCAGACCCAGACACTAAGCAGTGCGCCGTAATTGACTCTGTATTGGATTACGATGCCAACATGGGCCGCACACGCACAGACTCTGCTGACAAAGTAATTACACACATTAAAGAACAAGGGCTAACCCTAGTTTGGTTGCTAGAAACCCACGTACACGCAGACCACTTATCTGGCGCGCCTTACATTCAGCAGCAACTGGGTGGAAAGATAACCATTGGTGATCAAATTACTCAAGTGCAAGATATTTTCGGAAACTTATTCAATGCTGAAGAAGCTTTTTCACGTAATGGCAGCCAGTTCGACCACTTACTAGCTGCTAACGAAGAGCTAAAGGTCGGTAACTTGTCTATGACAGCACTTCACACCCCAGGCCACACGCCTGCTTGTATGAGCTTTCTAGTAGGCGACGCTTGTTTTGTAGGTGATACCTTATTCATGCCAGACTATGGCACAGCACGCTGTGACTTCCCGGGTGGTGATGCCACTACTCTGTACGAGTCTATGGAGAAAATTTTAAGCTTGCCAGACGCTACTCGCCTGTTCATGTGTCATGACTATGCACCAGGTGGCCGTGAGTACCATTGGGAAAGTACCGTAGCAGAATCTAAAGCCACCAATATTCATTTGGCAGGCAAGACCAAAGCAGAGTTCATCGACATGCGTACCACACGAGATGCCCAGTTGAGTGCTCCGCGCTTACTGCTACCTTCGGTGCAAGTTAATATGCGTGCAGGCCATATGCCACCAGCAGAAGACAATGGTATTGCTTACATTAAAATCCCTCTTAACCAAATTGGCGAGTAATAAATAACCGTGACTTCAAAACTCTGGAATCTGCTTACAAAACTACCCGCATTAGTATGGCTTAAAACCTACAATACCAATGCCTTGCAAGCCGATGCTATGGCCGCTTTAATTGTGACCATAATGCTTATCCCCCAGAGTTTGGCCTATGCCATGTTGGCGGGATTACCTCCCGCCACAGGCTTATATGCCAGCATACTGCCTCTTTTGGCCTACGCCTTGTTTGGTTCTAGCCGCACCTTAGCCGTGGGCCCAGTAGCGGTTATTTCACTGTTATCTGCTAATGCAGTGGGCTTAGCGCATATCACTAGCGGCTTAGACGTATTAACCTTATCCATGACCTTAGCCTTATTGTCTGGCATTTTAATGTTATTCATGGGTTTATTTAGGTTAGGCTTTATTGCTAATTTATTAGGCCGACCAGTAGTGACGGGGTTTATTACCGCCGCCGGTATTCTTATTGCCCTAGGCCAATTAAAACACATTTTGGGCATCCCTCTACGTGGTCATAATCTACCTGAATTAGCTAGCGGGCTTTGGCAATACGGCAGTGATACTCACCTGCTTACTGTTGTTATTGGTGTCACAAGCATTGTTTTTTTATGGTGGGCTCGTGCTCCCCTAACTCGTTTGTTATGTCGTTTTATGAGCAAAAATGCAGCATCAGCTCTAAGTAAGCTGGCACCTGTTAGTGCAGTGATCATTTCTATTTTATTGGTTTCAAAGTTAGGCTTAGATCAACAAGGTGTTAACGTTGTGGGCGCTATTCCATCGGGACTACCTACCTTGGCATGGCCTCAATTAAGCGGGTTATTAGTTTCTACGTTGATGCCATCAGCTATCATGATTAGTTTGATAGGTTATGTTGAATCCATCTCTGTAGCACAAACCTTAGCTAATAAACGTCGTCAACAAATAAACCCTAACCATGAATTATTAGGTTTAGGTGCTGCTAACGTGGCTTCTGCAGTTTCAGGAGGTTTTGCAGTAACTGGGGGTTTTTCACGCTCTGTTGTTAACTTTGACGCTGGCGCACAAACACCGATGGCGGGTGTATTTACAGCCGTTGGCATTGCTCTAGCCAGCCTTTACCTCACACCTTACTTGGCTTTATTGCCCAAGGCCGTACTTGGTGCAACCATATTTGTGGCCGTACTCACGTTAATTGAGCCCCACGAAATTAAGTTTACGTGGAAGTACAGTAAACACGACTTTGCCGCCATGATGATCACTATTCTTACAGTGTTAGGTGTGGGAGTAGAAGCAGGCGTTATGGCTGGCGTAGCCGCTACTATATCGCTGATGTTATGGCGCACAAGCCGCCCTCATACCGCTATAGTGGGCCCTATTGATGGTAGCGAACATTTCCGTAATATAGCCCGCCATGATGTGGCGCAGTGTGAACAAGTTATTGCCCTGCGTATTGATGAAAGTTTGTTTTTTGGTAACGCTCGTTACCTAGACAACCAGCTCAATGAATTGTTGGCACAGAACCCTTGTATAGAACACTTAATCCTTATGGGTTCTGGCATTAATCACATTGATTCCAGCGCCGTAGAGAGCCTCTTGGAATTCAACAAACGGTTACAAGACAAAGGCATTAAAATGCACTTGTCAGAAATTAAAGGGCCTGTTTTAGATCGCTTACAGCGGGTTGATTTTGCCGAAGAGCTAACCGGCAAGGTATATCTAAGCCAACACCAAGCATGGCAGGAGTTAACCAA
>JAWUYU010000095.1:0-11602 GCA_034110645.1 Pseudomonadales bacterium | reverse complement strand
AGGCCAAATAGCAGTGCGTACATAATAATGCCTGCAGCAAATATAACGCCGGCTTGAAATCCTCCACCAGGGCCATAGTCACCATGGAATTGCACATAGAATGCATATAGTAAAATAAAGGGAATCATGGTTTTTATCACCACGCGTAAAATCAAATGCTTTTCATGCATCGAGTCATTAATAGCTTCAATTACAGCATCACTTTTTGGGCGCTGCACAACCGACAATAACGCTAAAACGCCTATTCCAGCTGTAAATATAACCGTAACTTCACCAAAGGTATCAAACCCTCTATAGCTTGCCAGTACAGACGTAACCATATTAGGTACACCAATTTCTTTCATGGAATCATAGATATAGCGAGGGGCTACATGGTTGTGGATAGGGGCATCTGCAGAACCAAAATACGGCATATCAAAGGTTCCATAAATCAGTAAGCCACCAGTCACGGTAACCACAAACAAAGCCAGAAGGGGCTTATGGCTTGCCATATGTTCTGTGCGCCCAGTCATGGCCACAGTCGTCAGCATAAGGAGTGTTGAAATGCCTGCACCAACAGAGGCTTCTGTAAACGCAACATCAACGGCGTCCATAGCAACAAAAAAGCTGGCAGAAACAAGCCCGTAAATACCAGCGAGCATGACAACGGCAAACATGTCTTTGATTTGATTGACAGCAAGGGCTATACCAACCAAAAGGGTTAATAAAACAATATCGACTAAGATTTCGATGATTCATCTCCTGCGGTAGTGTTTTTTGCTAAATGGTTCATATTCAAATCTACCAGCGGCAGTAAGTTATTTAGAACTGCAGCTTGCCCTAATGCATGACTGGCTGCAGGACTGATAAATAGGGTCATCAATAAGATCATCATTAGTTTTATAATAACCAGCATTTCAGGATTTTGTAGCATTAAGCCAATAAGTATCATGGCCGCAGCCAGGGTATCAGTTACTCCTGCTGCATGCATACGTGTATAGAAGTCGGGAAATCGTAATATACCCACACCACCTGAAAGGCACAAAAAACTACCCAATAGGAGGAAAAAACCACTCAGTAAACTAAGGACAGTTTCCATTATGAATCCCTCTCTACTGGATCAACCCCAGGGCCAACAACAGGGCCGTTATGTTTAGAGTTAAAGGCGTCAGATAAGCGTAACACCCCTATAACACTGATAAAGTTAATGAGTGCGTATACCATGGCTATATCTAGAAACTCAGGCCGACCCATCACAAAACCCAAAAGAGAAATAAGTAATACCGTTTTAGTGCCAAACATATTGACGGCCAAAATTCGGTCATACAGGCTGGGGCCCATTACAGCTCGAATGATGGCTAATATCATGGCAACAAAAATGGCCAAAGTTGCTGCAATTACCATGACTCCTCCAACTGACTGACCCGTTTATCCATATCGCCAGACTCAAGCGCTTCAATATTTTCTCGGATTAAGGCGTGCACCATTATTTGATCATCTGCCAGACTAAGCGCCACAGTACCTGGTGTTAATGTAATTGAATTTGCGTAGATAACTTTCCCCACATCAGTTTTTTGACTGGCCTTAATCGTTGTTATTGTAGGCGTAATTGTTTTGTTGCCAAGCCATATATGCTTAACGACCACTAGGTTTGCGACTATAATTTCTTTTGTCAGCCATAGACCAAAACGGGGGTATGATAGCGACAAGTGAATGGGTTGTGACTCATGGTCCACCACATCCATACGGTGGGCAATTAACGCAACTATGGCAATAGAGGCAGCACCTAGCGACATAATCAAATAAGTGTAGTGTCCAGAATTAAGTAGCCAAAATAGTACTAGAAATATTGAAAGGCTTATTTTATGACGCATAGTTTTTACTCGTACCGCCGTTCAATTTTACGAGCCACTGAACGGCATCTATATTGTATGGAATAATTAATCGCAAAGTTGAGGTTTAATTGTATATCTTCACCATAGCGTTAACTCTAGCTTCCCATGGCTGCGATTTGCAGCTCTTGAGTCAGATTTTCTAGGATGACTGAATATAAAAATCTACTAATATTTTCTAGTCAAATGAGCAATCTTCATTCACATGGGTACTTGGAGTTTAATGCTACACGAATACTTGCAGCCAAATTTTTTTTTAGCAGTAAATAAATACCGCTAGATCACTGTTACAATAACGCTAGTTTCTGATACTTCTTTGGGGATAAAAAATTGCTGGGCAGTACTTTTCACTTCTCTATTACCCACTCTCGTTCGATAAGCCCACTTTTCAAATAATGACCAAGAACCTTCCTTCAAGTGACTACTTGACCAATACTATCTTTACTACCGTAGCATTACAGACTCTCTGCATGAACGTGTGAGACTTTACTAGAATAACTGAGAAGTGCCCCAGTTCTGCTGCAGGCGTACTTATACAGCTTTTATGAACACAGGTACATTAAAATATTAACAATACTATATCAGATATAATCTGATATGTGGACCGAGGCTATGTAGCTGACGTTGTTCAAAGAGACATCTGAGCACAGGTTTGGCACACCGAGGCTTGTTGATGAAATAAGTAACGTAAACTGACTCACCTATACCTTAGTGATTTTATACCAGACATTATGAGAGGTGTGTTCTGGATATCTATAAAGATAAAAAAGCCCAAGGTGTGGTGACAACCTTGGGCTTTTTTGTTATTGCTAATAACTAGGAGTTAAGAAAAAATCGCTTTAAAGATGTAGAAAAACATAATGGACAAGATGGCGCCAGCTGGTAGGGTAATCACCCATGAGGTAAAGATGGTTGCCACGATACGTAAGTTAATGGCAGCTAAACCACGGGCTAATCCTACGCCTAATACAGCGCCTACAAGGGTATGAGTGGTAGAAATTGGTAAGCCAATGCCTGAGGCAAGTACCACCGTTGCAGAGGCACCTAGAGTAGCTGCAAAGCCACGGCTTGGGGTTAATTCGGTAATCTTGGTACCAATAGTAGCCATTACCTTATAACCGTAGGTAACAAGACCAACAACAATACCTACACCACCTACTAACAGTATCCATGCAGGCATGCTAGATTTGGCCGTTACAGCGCCTGATTTAATGGTAGAAATGGCCGCAGCCATAGGGCCAACAGCGTTGGCTACATCGTTAGAGCCGTGCGCAAAAGCCATGGCGCAAGCTGTGAATATCATTAACACAGCGAAGACTTTTTCTACGTTCGCAAAACGGTCTTCTGATTCGATGTCTTTGTTGCGCTTTACTCGGGTTAGCATCATGCTTCCAACCACAGTAACCAAAAGGCCAACTGCACCAGCTACCAACGACATTTCGAAGTAATTTAAGCTAAAACCAATGTCTTTAAATACATGCTTTAGGCCTTTAATTAACGTCACCATAGTGATCATAAAGCCCACCATAAACATGTACATAGGGACGTAGCGTTTGGCATTTTCAAATGGTTTTTCAGTGTCTAAGATCAACCGCTGAACGCTCTTAAACAACATGTAGGATATAATGCCTGCTAATACAGGGGAAACAATCCAGCTGGCAGCAATGGTACCTACTTTACTCCAATTCACCGCGTCTACAGAGATAGCAACGGCTGCAAAGCCAACGATGGCGCCTACAATTGAGTGGGTTGTTGAGACTGGCCAACCTAGGATGGTGGCAATTAGCAACCAAGTACCTGCAGCAAGAAGCGCTGAGAGCATGCCGTACACTAAGTATTCTGGAGTACCTTGTAAGGAAAGAGGGTCAATAATGCCTTTTCGAATGGTGGCGGTCACTTCGCCGCCTGCTAAGTAGGCCCCTGCGAATTCAAAAATCATCGCTATAACGATGGCTTGCTTTAATGTAATAGCGCCCGAACCAACTGAAGTGCCCATGGCATTAGCCACGTCATTTGCACCTACGCCCCAAGCCATAAAAAGACCAAAAATGATGGCTAGGATAAGTAAAATTTGACCGTATTCGTTTAAAACATCCATAATATTCTCTCGAAGTTATGTTGACTATGTTGTCGGTATTTATATTGGAACTTATATTAAGTACTTAGCGAGCAATAATAACTTGGATTTGTTCGCCGGCACTTTGTGCACGGTCAGCTAGGTTTCCAATGGCTTCGATGGTTTTATACATAAACATGGCATCTAAGGGTGGTAATTCGGTTTCAATTTCATGTAATTTTGCACGTAAGGTTATTTGGCGCTTGTCGTTCTTGTCTTCTGCTTTTTCTAGTTTGGTAATGCAGCGGTTGATACGATCAATCTCACGGCCACCAAACCCTGACCCTATTAGTTCGTCAAGTTCATCAATGACCACCTTTGCTTCCACGGCCACTGCTACTGCAGACTTTATGTATGCTGTCATGTCGGTGGCAATCTTCTTAGGGATTATTTGTTTACGACCTAACATGATGCCTGCAATGTCTTTTGCAGTGTTGCAAATCTTATCTTGTTTGCTTAATAACTGGATAAGGTCCGAACGATTAATAGGCATGAATAAGCTTTTTGGTAAGTGAAGGCGGATATCTTGTTTTTGATCATCGGCTTGACCTTCAAACTCAGCAATGGAGTTATAATTGGCTTCTACAGCTTCCCAGTCTTCTTTAATTACAGCTTGAAAGAAGGGGGTTAATAGTTCCACGCATTGCACTACGGTGTGCATGTGGTTTTGTAACGGTTTAATAGGTGAATGGCCAAACAAACTAAGAATGGGATTTGCCATGTGAACTGCCTCTACAAATAATTAAGGATGCCTATAATTGCTACGCATTATAGGCATCCTTTGTTAAGGCAATATAAAGATTGTGTGTTTATTTGGAATTAATTGCTATGAACAGACAGTGGAATCTTAACGGTGAAGGTAGAACCGTGGTTTAGTTTACTCTTTAGCTGTAGGCGCCCTTTATGGTTTTGTACTATGTGTTTAACGATAGCAAGGCCAAGGCCAGTACCACCAAGGGATTGTGAACGGGCCTTGTCTACTCGATAGAAACGTTCAAAAATACGCTCTTGGTCGGTCTCATCGATACCTAAACCGTTGTCTTTTACAGTCAGTACTGCCATGCCTTCTTCAGCTTTAATAGTCACCGTAACTGTGCCCATTTCAGTGGTATATTTAATGGCGTTATCAATGAGGTTAGTGGCCATTTGGCCCAAAGCATTGTCATCCCCTAATAACATCATGGGGCCATCTATTACTTCTAACTCTAAAACTATTTTATGGCTTTGGGCTACAGCCTGTAAATTAGCGCATACTCTTTGTACTATTTGCTGTAAATCTACCTGGGTATTAAAGGCTGTGTCGTTACTTTCTAATCTAGAAAGGGCCAATAAGTCTGATACTAAGTCTGACAAGCGAATCGACTGGCCATGAATTTTTCGTATAAAACGCTGTCTCATACCGTGTTCTATAGTCTCATCTTCTATTAAGGTTTCTGCAAATCCACGAATGGCGGTGATGGGTGTTTTTAACTCATGAGATGCGTTGGCAACAAAGTCTGCGCGCATTTTGTCGATGCGCTGAACGTCGGTAATGTCTTGTAATACCAGTATGGCGTCTGCCTTATAGGAATGTTTTAACAAGGTGACATGTAAGCGGTAGTGGCGAGCAAAGGTATAGCCATCAAGTTGGATGGTGCGTTCTACACTTGTTTGTTGTTTGTGGCACTGCACAAAAGCTTGATCAAGGTTATTAGACCCATCGATGTCTTTTAATGCTTGGCCTAAACAACGTTCACCACTGGTGCGTAGCATACGACAGGCGGCAGCATTAACATGGGTAATGAGGCCTTCGCTAGTTACAGTGATTACGCCTTCATTCATGCTTTTAAGGATAGTGGAAAGCTGATCGCGTTCAGTTTTTATGATATCGAAACGTTGAGCCGAAATGTCAGCCATTTGATTGAGTGAACGAGCTAAATCGCCTATTTCATCCCGCCTATGGCTTGGAATACGTAATTGATAGCGCCCATGGGCATAGTTTTTGGCGATCAGTGTCATTTGCCTAAGTGGTCTAGCAAAACTCATGGCTAGCCAGTAGCCTATAAACAAAGCAATTAGTCCTGTAAGGCTGGCTGCGGTGATGATGACTCGGCGTAGGTAGTTGATTTCTTCATCAATACGCTCTGTGGATAATGCCGTGCGTATATAGCCTAGGTTGGAGTTACTTGCCATGGCCGATACGGCCACATAAAGCATGGGTTTCTGTAAGGTTCTACTATAGCGTTGTGATTGCCCTATTGTAGATTTATTAGCAGCAATTATTTCTGGTCGGTAGCGGTGATTGTCCATTTCTTCAGGGCTAAATTCAGAATCTGCGATAACCACCCCAGCTTTTGTTAGCAAGGTGATTCGAGTATCAATACGACGGCCAATTTGTTCCACAGTCTGCTGTATTTGGCCTTGAGTTTGGTTGCCAATATTAGCGAAGGACTGCTGTAAAATGAAGGCTTGGCTAGACAGATTACTACTGATATCCCGCAAACTAGCTTGCTCTATTTGGCGTTGAACCATTAGTCCAACAATCAAAATGCTAAACAATATGACGATAGCAAAACCTGCATAAAGTCGTAAGAATATAGGCGAGTGGCGCATGCTACGGGGCTTCGTTTACTAAGGTTTCAGTATAGTTGGGGTCACAACGATAACCCACACCACGCACTGTTTCTATGGCCGATGCAGCTTCGCCAAGTTGTTTGCGCACGCCCCGAATGTGTACATCTACATTACGATCTACGACCTCAGATTGTTCACCTAGGGCAGATAATATGAGCTGTTCTCTTGAAAAGGCACGGCCAGGTTGGGCCATTAAGGTATGTAATAGTTTAAATTCTGTAGTGGTCAGTTTTAACGTTTGGCCATTAAGGCTGCAATGAAAGGCATCAAGGTCTAGTGACAAAGACCTCATGGAGAGTATGTTGGTGTTTGGTTTTCTGCGTAAGGCGACTTTAATTCTAGCCAATAGCTCGGCTTGACTAAATGGTTTGGTCATATAGTCATCCGCACCCATACTAAGGCCACCAATAATGTCGGCTTCTTCACTGCGTGCTGACAACATGATGATGGGTATTGATAAAGTTTTAGGGTCTGCTTTTAGTCGCTCACACACCTGCATGCCATTGAGGTTTGGCAACATGATATCAAGCAATATTAAGTCGGGATTTTGTGTTTGCGCCAGTTCTAAACCTTTAATGCCATCGTCGGCTAGGGTGACTAGATAGCCTGCTTTCTCTAGGTTGTAAGCGATAATCTCTTGGATATCAACTTCATCTTCGATACATAAAATGTGGTGTTCGCTGGACATAGCTGGTTATTTCCCGATACAAAATGATCCAAAAATACGGCCTAGTAAATCATCACTGGTGAAACTGCCGGTAATTTCGTTCAAACATTCTTGAGCCAAGCGTAAGTCCTCGGCTAATAACTCGCCAGCCTGGCTGTAAGCCAGTTGTGCGGCACCTTCTTGTAATAATACACTGCATCGTTGCAGAGCATTTAAATGACGTCTGCGAGCGCTAAAGCCACCTTCTAAGGTGGCTTGATAACCCACAGCTTGCTTTAGTTGACGCCTAAGAAGGTCTACACCTTGGCCTTGCTTGGCGCTTAAGTAAATACAGTCTACACCATCAACTAGCGTTAGGTTAGGTGGGTAGTCTGTGAGGTCTATTTTATTACGTACTAAGGTCAGTTGGCTAGGCATAGGCTGTGTGCCCATTAACCGATGCCAGTGCTCTTGTGGTGAGGCTTGGTCTTGAGCATCTTGTAGCAATAAAATTTGGTCGGCTTGGCCAATAGCTTCGATAGCACGCTCAATACCAATTTGCTCTACTCTGTCTGGGCTTTCACGTAAGCCTGCGGTATCTATAATATGTAGCGGCAGACCATCAATATTGATTGACTCTTTTAATAGGTCTCGTGTGGTCCCGGCAATGTCTGTAACGATCGCGCGGTCTTGCCCTGCTAGCGTATTGAGTAAACTTGATTTACCAGCATTAGGCGCTCCAGCGATCACCACTTGCATGCCTTCTTGAAGTAAGGTGCCTTGGTGAGCTTGTTGCAATAAGTGATCTAGGTCTGCCTGAGCGTTATCTAATAGAGCGGCTACCTTGCCGTCGGCTAAAAAGTCGATTTCTTCTTCTGGGAAGTCGATGGCAGCTTCAACATACAGTCGCAGATAAATGAGACTTTCAACTAGGGTATTAACATGAGCAGAAAATACGCCCTGTAAAGAACGTAAGGCGTTTCTAGCGGCTTGTTCTGAGCTAGCATCTATTAAGTCTGCAATAGACTCAGCTTGGGCTAGATCCATTTTGTCATTTAAAAAAGCCCGTTCAGAAAACTCACCAGGGCGAGCAATACGAGCACCTAGCTGGGTTAGCTCCCGTTGTAATATGTCCATCACCACTTGACCACCATGGCCTTGGAATTCAAATACGTCTTCGCCGGTGAAGGAGTCTGGCCCTTTGAAATAAAGGCTTATGCCGGCGTCAATCTGTTCGCCAAGGGTGTCCAGAAAAGGGCCATAGTGGGCATACCGAAGTACGCCTTGGTTACGACTTAGTTTTTGACCATAGGTGAGGGCGTTGGGCCCAGAAAGGCGAATAATGCCCACACCACCACGGCCTGGGGGCGTAGTTTGAGCGCATATGGTATCTAGATCTGATTGCATGGCACGTTGTAGGAGTCAGGATTAACCCTTAATCAGAACTCCAGCTTCCTCGGTATGTTTATAGGCTTACAAAAAAGGCCTCACTAGGAGGCCTTTGTAGCATGTTTAGAGCGTTAGGTTAATGCTTACGCGCAGCCATGACTTTTTCAATACGCTTGGTAATTACGTATTGTTGTGAGATCGACAATACGTTGTTGCATACCCAGTACAAAACAAGACCAGCAGGGAACCAAAGGAAGAAGATGGTAAACACTATAGGAAGCATCTTCATGATTTTGGCCTGCATTGGGTCTGGAGGCGTTGGGTTAAGCATCTGCTGGATGAACATGGTGGCACCCATGAGCACTGGTAATACAAAATATGGGTCTTGCACTGAAAGATCTTGGATCCATAGGAAGAAAGGCGCATGACGCAGTTCTACTGTTTCCATCAACATCCAATATAAACCAATAAATACAGGCATCTGGATAATAATGGGGAAACAACCACTTAGAGGGTTAGCCTTTTCACGCTTATAAAGCTCCATCATGCCTTGGGACATTTTGGCGCGATCGTCGCCGAACTTTTCTTTTAGTTTGGCAATCTCAGGAGCTAGCGCACGCATCTTAGCCATTGAGCGATATGAAATCGCCGATGGGTAGAAGAAGAATGCTTTAACACACAAGGTCACCAATAAGATGGCCACACCCCAGTTACCTACAAATCCAAACATGGTGTTTAACAACCAGAATAAAGGCTGAGAAACCCACCACAACCAACCGTAATCCACTACTAAGTCTAGGTTTTCGGAGATAGCTTCAAGGTCTGCCTGAATCTTGGGGCCAGCATAAAAATCAGCTGAAGTAGAACCCGATTGTCCTGCTTGTAATTCTAATGCAGGGCTAACAAAACCAGCAATATAGGTATTCTTGCTCACCCGCGTGCTGTAGTTGTGTTGCTGATCTGGATTAGGTACCCATGCACTCACAAAATAATGCTGCAGCATTCCTACCCAACCACCTGGTGCGCTACGTTTTAAGTTAGCATCATCCATATCGTCAAAATCATAACGATAGTACCTGTCGTCTGGAAAGGAAAAGGCGGGCCCTAAGTAAGCTGACATGCCCATACCACCAGATGCACTAGGATCGGCAGAACGGTCACGCTTTATTTGACCAAATAAGTTAGCAGACCAGGGCTGATTGCTGCGGTTATCCACAGCGTAAGTTAAGTTCACCAGGTGGCTGCCACGAGTAAATGTGTAGATCTTATTGATCACAGCGCCATTTTTATCCGTTAAGCTCAATACTACCTTTAGGTCTTGTTGGCCGTCTAATAACTCGTAGTTAGACTGCGCTGCTTTAAATATAGGCCGTGACTTAAGATCTGTACCATTGATACCAATGAGTCCGCTTTGCGCTACATAAGTACGTTGGTCATTTTGTTCCAACAGGGTAAATGGCACATCTGAGTGGCCCATTTCCGCAAGGTAATTAGACAGCGAGGCTTGGATAATATCTCCACCTTGTGTATCGATTACAACTTGCAGTGTGCCGGTGTTAACTTCAATCAGGCTACCGGCACTGGCATTATCTGCCTGTGTCACTACAATATCGGTATTGTTGCTGGTTTCTGCAGCCACGGCAAAGTCAGTACTTACGGCTTCCGTATCGTATGCGGAAATGCTGGTCACTTGTTGTGGGGCGTTGGCTTGGGTACCGTAGTCTTGGTTCCACTGCAGTACCATCAAGTAAGAAATGATGGCGACACCCGCAATTAGAATAATGCGTTGAAAATCCATAGAAGCAAATCGTCGTTAGTTGTATTGAGAAGGACCCATTGAAGAATCCTGTGAAAATCCAACAGTGATTATAGGGCCTGTAGTTTTATTGGCAATGGGCAGGTCATGGAACAGAGCAAAATCTAGCCAGTTTGGGCCATTTTTTTACGTAAACGTGTCCATTGTTTATTAATAAGGCGGTGAAGTGTGGCATTGTCGAGTTCACCCAAGCCATTTCTGGACAATATAACAAGGTCCAAAGGGGGGGAGAATTCGTTAGCGTGTGTGCAAAGAGTTCTAAAACTGTCGCGCATCACACGTTTAACGCGGTTACGATGTACGGCAAGTTTTATGCCTTTTTTGGCAATAACCAGTCCCAGACGAGAATTCTCATCTAAACTTGGACGAGCTAAAATCAGTAGGTGCTGATCGGAAATTTTGAAATCAGCTTGATCAAAGACTCTTCGAAAATCACCGGCATTCAACAGGCGTCGTTGCCGGGAAAAGTCGAATTCATTCATACGCTATGGGTGCGACAATCACTTACGCGCTTAGGACCTTACGGCCTTTTGCACGACGAGCGTTGATTATGGCACGGCCGCCGGGAGTTGACATGCGTGCACGGAAACCGTGAGTGCGCTTGCGCTTTAGGACGCTAGGTTGAAACGTTCTTTTCATGATCGGTCTCGCAAAATTAATTAGTGGCCAAAAGTTCGGCGTTGAAAATATAGGGGCGAAATTATATGAGAGGAAAAATGGAATAGCAAGCCTGATTAGAGGTTTAAGCTATTAAATCGCATAAAAAAGATAAGTTTTCTTACGGAACCCAAAAATTAAGGGTTATATTGCCTTATCGAGCAGTGCCTGTGGATAACTTTAGGCACTTGGTGATAAAATACTCATCTTTATTGAATCGACTAAACACACCCACTTGGGTCTGGTGATTTAGTTTTATTTGGCTCTATTTTATATATGTCACAACCAGTTTGGCAACAGTGTTTGGCGCGTCTTCAAGACGAACTGCCAAGTCAACAATTTAATACTTGGATTCGACCTCTAAAGGTGAATGTCGAAGACCGGGTGATTCAATTGTTAGCACCCAATCGTTTTGTGCAAGACTGGGTTAGAGATAAGTACTTTTCTAGAATACGTGAATTGGTGGCAGATTACGCCACAGATGCAACACAGGG
>JAWUYU010000094.1:0-12007 GCA_034110645.1 Pseudomonadales bacterium | reverse complement strand
GCTCTAATATGAATACTCTATTTGAAGAAGATATTGGTTGTCCGTATTGTGGGGAATTAATTTCTGTACTCATTGACTGCTCTGTAGAAGAACAAGAATATATAGAAGATTGCCAAGTATGTTGCAGGCCTATTAACTTCAATGTTACAACTGCAGGGGACGGTGCTCCATTAGTTACCGTGTCAGATGAAAATGATGTCTAAACTGAAAGTGAACGTGGCACATAACCAAGGTGTTAGTGCTTGTTAAAGCTTACGAGCTTCCTGAAATCTTTGGCAAGCCAACATTTTATAAGGGGTTGATAAGGGGTTGATAAGGCGTTGATAAGGCATATCGCGCTTATTGGCTTCTACTTTAATATTGTTCAATAGCCCTTCGGGCAATCTTAATGAAATTGTCTGTGTTGAAAGCTTGAGATTAGGATAAGCGGTGGGTCTGTCATATGGCACTCTTTCGTTTCAGTGCATATCCTTAGCTGAAATCACACCAACCAATTGCTATCCTGCAGTAAGGTAAAAGTACTTAAACCCAAAAAAAGCCCAAAAAATTAAAATTGATCATGCGTTCCTGTAAGTGGCTAAAACATACCCAAATCCAGCCCAGCTGCCATGTACTGGCCCAGTTCGAAACACTGGTCGTTAAACGTATCCTGCCAGTCGCCTTTACACAGCAACACAGGCTGAACTAAATTCCAATGTAAACCCGTACAAATAGACCCTACCGCGCGTTTTGTGCCGGTACCATCTAACCCTGCACGAATCACCAAGGCATAGGGTAGGCCTTGTTTTAGCTCTAGTACTGGGTAATAAACACGGTCAAACCAGTCTTTGGTGGTGCCTGCCATATAACCCAAGTTTTCTGTGGTGAGAATAATTACAGCGTCGGCGTCTAGTAATTGATTTGGTTGGCAGTCTAAAGGTGCCACTATTAATGTGGAAACATTATCGGCTTCTGCGGCTGCGCTTCCTGAAATTAAGGCGGCAACCATCTGCTGGGTGTTGGAAGACGGCTGGTGGGCAACGATCAGTAATTTTTTGTTCATTGAGTCAGTGTAGCAGACCTGAATATACACTTAATATAGGTATCTGCTAGACTTCACTCAATAGTTAATAATCTTGGATTTTAAAATATGACACAATTTATCATTACTTATTTAGGTGGTAATCAGCCTGCCACTCCAGAAGAAGGCCGTGCCCATTTTGCTAAATACATGGTGTGGATTAAAGATTTGGGTGATACGGTTGTTAGCGCAATGAACCCGTTAAAAGATACTCATCAAGTGTCTCCAGACGGCAGTGTATCTACAGACGGTGGAACTAAAATGTCTGGTTTCACTATTATCGAAGCTGAGTCTATTGAAGCGGCTGTAGCAATCACCAAAGTATGCCCATTCCTAGACATAGGCGGAAGCTTAGAGGTTTCTGAGCTAGTACAGATGCCAGGCTAAGGCTAATTGGTATTATGGAGCTACACTTTAAGCAGCCTGTTTGCTAAAGAGTGGCCCAATGAACTACACTTATGAAAAGGATTTCGAGTGGGATCAAGCCAAGAGTGAGGCTTGTTTCACAGCTAGAGGGTTTGATTTCGAATATGTCAGTTCGGCATTCAGCGATGAAAATCGTTTAATTTGGGAAGATATTAGGTTTCAATATGGCGAATCCCGTTATCAAATGCTCGGTAAAATACAAAGCAGAGTCTTTGCAGTAGCTTATACGTACAGGTTAAATATGATACGTATAATATCAGCTCATAAGGCTAATATAAGGGAGGTGGAACGATATGAAAACTCACATACAACTGACTAACGGACGAGTCAATGAGGCTTTTTTAGATGCAACCACTGAAAGTGATATTGCTCGACAGATTCAAGAAGACCAAGTTGACTCAATGATTGACGCTGCTAAGTACACGCGTAGTGTTCGTCATAAATTAGGTTTTAGCCAAACGCAGCTTGCGCAACATATCGGTGTGTCCATCGATACTATACGTAATTGGGAACAAGGCAAGCGTACACCAGTAGGTGCAGCGAAAGCCTTATATCGAGTTCTTGATAGAGAACCTGAGGCAGCATTGTCTGCGCTAGGCAGATAACAGAGCGAAGGCTGCTTTAGTTATTTATAAACGTTTGAATTCAACTCTCCAGTGTGTGCAATCCGCACTCACGTCCGGCTTGGGCCTTAGTTGGGTCAAAGTAGCGAACCTCGTCTGGTAAGCCGTGCTTAGCTAGATAAGCCTGCATATCTTCCAAACTCCAATCCAATAACGGCGACACTTTAATGGTGCCGTTGGGGCCATGGGCTACGGTGTCCATTTGTTGGCGCAGCTGGCTTTGTTCGCGGCGCAGGGCTGTGAGCCACACTTCAGGTGCGAGTTCACTCATAGCGCGTTTAAAGGGCTCTAGCTTAAATTGTTGAGTGAATTCGGAGTGGGCGGGATCGTTGATGGTTGGAATACCACCCATTACCGCGTCACGCCTCGCTGCACTCACTGTGGGTGTATACACTACTAAG
The DNA here is from genome assembly GCA_034110645.1 of Pseudomonadales bacterium. Taxonomy (GTDB): domain Bacteria; phylum Pseudomonadota; class Gammaproteobacteria; order Pseudomonadales; family Balneatricaceae; genus Njordibacter. The sequence continues at coordinate 9,497 of JAWUYU010000094.1, read as the reverse complement.
TTTAAATTGAGCTGGTTAATTACGTGCTCTGCAAAGGCATAGGTTTGTGGCATGTTATAGCCAGAATCTATCCATAGCACTTGAGTGTTTGGGGATTCTTGGCTTACCATGTGCAACAACACCGCTTCTTGGGGCCCAAAGTTGGTAGTTAGTAAGGTTTTTCCACCCAATCCTAAAGCCCATTGAACCACGTCTTGGGCGCTGCTTGAGGCCAGTTGTTGGTTAGCTCTTGGTAAGTTTAGAGCGGCTATACTCTTACCTATATCACTATCACTATCACTATCAATGTCATTATCATTAGCCGCAGTGTTGGAAACCACTTTAAGTTCTGAAATCATACCTGCAGCGGCTGTAGCATGGCTTATCTTATCAATTAAGATAAACGCTCCTAAGCCTTTACTGTGTTTAAATTCAGAAGCAGGAATAGGTGCATCTAAGTGTAGTTCTACCAGGCCTATTTCATTTAACTCTAGAGTATTAGCCGAGCTTTGTTCTAAAGTGTTAACGTTAACTTGGTGGTGGATTTTCTGTACCCGTGCATTAATACGTTTATTGCCAAGTTTTAGTTCATAGTCTCGGTTTATGCTTAATTTTTGTTGATCCATCCATACTAGGTTGGCCGTGAACTGTTGAGCGCTAACGGTAGTGGTGGCATTGCTTGCGTGCACTAACGTATCTCCACGGGAAATATCAATCTCATCGGTTAAGGTGACGGTAATTGCCATAGGTGCAAAGGCGTGTTGTAAATCGCCATCGGCAGTAACAATACTTGCTATGGTGCTGGTTTCCCCAGACGGTAATACACGAACTACATCTCCAGGCTTTACGCTACCGGCAGCAATGGTGCCACAATAGCCTCTAAAGTTGGCATTAGGTCGGTTAATGTATTGCACTGGTAACTGCCACTCCCCTTGAGAAAGGTTTGTTTCAGTGTCTAGGTCTTCCAATAAATGCAGTAACGACGGCCCCTGATACCATGGCATCTTTTGGCTTTCATCCACTACGTTATCTCCCGTTAGGGCCGACACAGGTATAAAGTGAATGTTTGGCAAATCTAAATTCTGTGCAAAAGTTTGATATTCTTTTTGGATTTGATCGAATACTTTTTCATCGTAATCCATTAAATCCATTTTATTCACAGCCACCACCACATGTTTAATGCCTAATAAAGACACGATAAAACTGTGACGACGAGTTTGGGTGAGTAAGCCTTTACGAGCATCCACTAGAATAATAGCTAAATCGCAGTTAGAGGCACCCGTAGCCATGTTGCGGGTGTATTGCTCGTGCCCGGGGGTGTCTGCAATAATGAACTTGCGCTTGCTGGTTGAGAAATATCGGTAAGCTACATCTATGGTGATACCTTGTTCACGCTCTGCTTGTAGGCCATCAACCAGTAAGGCTAAATCTAATTCACCACTGTCTTGGTTGCCTTGGCCAGAGAGTGAAGCCTGTTTAACGGCAGCAAGCTGGTCTTCATAAACCAGTTTGCTGTCGTGTAATAAACGCCCAATGAGGGTTGATTTACCATCGTCTACGCTCCCACAGGTGAGTAGGCGCAACAGGCTTTTGTGTTCATGCTGCTGCAGGTAACTGTGGATGTCTTGTTCTATTAATTCACTTTGATGGCTCATTAGAAGTAGCCCTCTGCTTTTTTAAGTTCCATGGATCCGGCTTGGTCGGCATCAATCAGGCGACCTTGGCGCTCTGAAGTTTTGGCCAGTAACATTTCTTGAATAATTTCCGGCAAGGTATTGGCGGTAGACTCAATGGCTCCTGTGAGTGGATAGCAGCCTAAGGTTCTAAAGCGTACAGACTTTTCTACTACTGTTTCATTTGCAGCAATAGGCATGCGATCGTCATCCACCATAATGTCAATGCCATCGCGGTTTACTACGGGCCTTGGCGCTGCAAAATACAAAGGCACAATGTCTATTTGTTCCATGTAGATGTATTGCCAAATGTCTAGTTCAGTCCAGTTAGAAATAGGGAAAACACGGATGCTTTCGCCTTTGTTAATGCGAGTATTGAACAGGTTCCATAACTCTGGGCGTTGGTTCTTTGGGTCCCAGCGATGCTCTTTAGAACGGAAGGAAAATATACGTTCCTTAGCGCGAGAACCTTCTTCGTCACGGCGGGCACCACCAAAGGCTGCATCAAACCCATAGTGGTCTAACGCTTGTTTTAAACCTTGGGTTTTCATCACGTCGGTATGAATTTTGGAGCCATGGGTAAACGGGCTGATGTTCATGTCTAAACCATCTTGGTTAATGTGGGTGATGAGCTCCATGCCAGACTCCGCCACAGCCTTTGCACGGAACTTGATCATGTCTTTAAATTTCCACGTGGTGTCTACGTGTAACAATTTAAATGGTGGGGGCGCTGGGTAAAACGCTTTTTTAGCGAGGTGCAACATTACCGAAGAGTCTTTGCCAATAGAGTAAAGCATGATTGGGTTGTTGAACTCGGCTACAACTTCACGCATGATATGGATGCTTTGCGCTTCCAGTTGTTTGAGGTGGCTGAGGCGAGTTTTAAAAATGGTGCTCATGGCGTTACGCTCCCGTTAATTTTAATTGGCCCCATCGGTTTTAATCAATTGGTTCCATACATTGCGGGCAGTATGCCACCACTTTTTTAAAATAAAAAGTAATAAAAAACTAAAACGTTATTCTATTTAGTTATATAAAATCATATATAGTGAGGTAGGGTAGAGCTATCACCTTAAAAACTTATGTTGGATAAAACCTATGTTAGACACAGTGTTGGATAAAAAAACGGTCTCAATCACCTTGGTTGATTACCAAGATCCTAAGCAAATGACCTTGTTAATAGAGCAACTAGGTGCCTACGCTATGGACGATATGGGTGGCGGACAGGATTTGCCAGAAGAGGTGAAGCAGCGTTTATTAATAGACTTACCCCAACAAAAACAAAACTTTAGCTTTTTAGCATGGGTAGGGGATGAGTGTGCGGGTATGACTAATTGCCTTTGGGGCTACTCCACCTTTGCGGCTAAGCCATTGGTTAACATCCATGACTTAGGCGTACAGAAGGAATTTAGGGGTATGGGTATTAGCACGGCTTTATTACAAGCGGTAGAGGATTACGCCGGAGCAAGAAATGCCTGCAAAGTGACACTGGAAGTGCTTAGTAATAATAACATTGCTAAAGCGTCGTATAACAAATTTGGCTTTACTGTTTATGAGCTCACGCCGGGAGCAGGTAAAGCAGAGTTTTGGCAAAAATACCTGTAGTATGCCAGGCATGATGAAGCGCTGAACACAATTTAGTGGCTTATTTTTGTAATAAAGCGATGAGATCCATAGCTTTATTTTAACCTCATTTTATCTGGAAATGAACTGTGAAATTATCTGCATTTGGTCAAAAGTTTAGTAGCGATTCTGGCATTACTGTATTGATGGATGACATTACTAACGCCCTCTCAAGTGGCCGTGACATGATTATGATGGGAGGCGGTAATCCTGCTAACATCCCAGAAATAGAAGCTATAATGCAGCAACGCCTGCAAAAACTTGCCAATGACCCTGTGGCCGTTAGGCGCCTACTTGGCAGTTATGACCCCGCTCAAGGTAATGGGGAATTAATTGATGCCTTGGCGCACCTGTTTAGCAAAAAACTAGGCTGGCCAGTTACACGCCATAATATTGCCCTCACCAATGGCAGTCAATCTGCATTTTTTATGTTATTTAACATGCTTGCCGGTGAGTTTGAAGACGGCAGTAATAAGCAAATTCAACTGCCCATGGCACCTGAGTACATAGGCTACGCAGACGCTGGTATTGGTAGTGACTTATTTACGGCAGCTCACCCTATTATTGAGGAGTTAGAGCAACGTCAGTTTAAATACCGGGTAAAGTTTGATGATTTACATATAGGGCCAAATACGGGTGCCATTTGCGTGTCTAGGCCTACTAACCCTACGGGTAATGTGATTACAGACGATGAATTAGAACAGTTAGATGTGCTCGCCAAAACCAATAAGGTGCCCTTAATTATTGATGGCGCCTATGGGCTTCCGTTCCCTGGTTTAATTTACACACCAGCTACCCCGTTTTGGAATGACAATACTATTGTATGTTTGAGCTTATCTAAGTTTGGCTTGCCAGGGGCACGCACAGGTATTGTGGTAGCAAATGAAGAAACCATTCAAACGATCTCTGGCATTAATGCCATTATTAATTTAGCCAGCGGTAGCTTTGGTGCAGCACTTACTACAGATCTTGTGGCCTCTGGTGAAATTATAGACCTAAGCCAAAAGGTGGTGCGGCCCGCTTATGAAGCGCAGTTGGCTTTTGCACAAAAAACGTTACATGAAGTGATGGACCCAGCAATCCCCTATGCCATGCATAAGCCAGAAGGTGCTATGTTCCTTTGGTTGTGGTTTAAAGAGATGCCGATCTCCAGCCAGACGCTTTATGAGCGTTTAAAAGAGCAAGGTTTAGTGGTGGTGTCTGGGCACAATTTCTTTGTAGGTATTACTGATGATTGGCAGCACCAGCACGAATGTATTCGGATTAACTATGCCGCCCAAAGCCCCGAACGTATTGCAAAGGGTTTGCGGATTATTGCTCAAGAAGTGCGCAAAACTTATCTAGGATGATTTGCTAAACACTTTGTTGCTAAAAGCGAATTGGGCTTTCTATCTCATTATTGTAATAAGATTTATTTTGCTCTATTCAACGCGGTAAAAAATCAGTATTGTGGCGGCCTAAACATTACCATTTAGGCTAGAGATACACGCCATGTTTCAGGAAATAAAAGCCAGCTGGGCCCTGTTGTTGGGCATCGGTTTTATCATGGTAGGCAATGGCCTACAGGGCACGTTACTTGGCGTACGTGCTAGCTTAGAAGGGTTTGAAGTATTTACCACAGGTGTGGTGATGTCCTTTTACTTTTCGGGTATGTTAATTGGCAGTATTCTCACACCTAAATTGGTAGCCAGGGTAGGGCACATACGCGTTTTTGCTGCCTTAGCTTCTACAGCTTCCATAGCCATTTTGTTGCACAGTATTTATGTTAACCCATACACATGGAGCTTGATGCGCTTAGTCACCGGCATCTGTTTTTCTGGCTTGTTTGTGGTTACAGAAAGTTGGCTTAATGACAGGGCCAGTAACGAAAACCGTGGCGCCATATTATCTGTCTATATGGTTGTAGTCACCTTGGGTATGGGCAGTGGGCAGTTCTTGCTGAACGTGGCAGACCCAGCCAGTACAGACCTGTTTATACTTATTTCTGTGATTATCTCATTTGCCTTAGTGCCAATACTACTTACGGCTCGTCCTGCGCCTGCTTTTGATCAGGGTGAAAGTATGTCTATTTTCGCCTTATATAAAGTTTCTCCACTAGCGGTTATCAGTAACGCCTTAACCGGTGCTGCTCATGGCACGGCATTTGGCTTGGGTGCGGTGTACGGCTTACAAAAAGGCTTTGACAATAGTTTGGTGGCTTTGTTTATGGCCTCCTTCTTGTGGGGTGGTTTTTTACTACAGTGGCCTATTGGCAGGCTGTCAGACAAGTATGGTCGCCGTGGTGTAATGCTGATTAACGCTGTGGCTGCAGTGGTGTTGTGTTTGTTGGCAGCCGTTTGGGATACCACCAGTAATAGTTATATACCACTCATTGTTATTGTTGGTGGCTCAGTTATGCCCATGTATTCATTGTGTATTGCCTACGCCAGTGACCGTTTGTCGTCAGAACAAATTGTCTCTGCTAGCGGCGCGATGGTAATGGCTTCCGGTATTGGCTTGAGTATTGGCCCTATTGTGGTCGCTTTTGCCATGTCTCGTTTTGGCCCAGATGTTTATTTCGTAGGTATGGCAATAGCATTTTTGGCCATTGTTTTAGCTGTATTAAACAGTATGCGCTATCGTGAAGTTACTCCAGAAGACGTGGAAGATCAGTCACCTATGCTAGCCGCAGGTATGATTGGTACGCCTATCGCTGCCTTTACAGCGCCAGATGCGCAAGACTATGCTGTAGCTTTAGAGGAAGATGAATTAGAGCAGTTGGATGACAGTGAAGAATGGGCTCAAGCACCGATGGCTGGGCCAGAAATGGCTATGCCAGACTCAGGTGAGGCGTCTGAAGAAGACCATTATTGATTGAGCCACTGTTGACCTACTACAGTAGGTAGGCTGTTCCAATAATAGTATTAATCTAAGCCAATAAAACCACCTGTTTGGTGCTGCCAAAGTTTAGCGTAAACGCCGCCAAGGGCTAATAATTCAGCATGGTTACCTTGCTCGATGATATTGCCTTCATCAATGATTACCAAGCGGTCCATTGCGGCGATAGTGGACAACCGATGGGCAATAGCGATGACAGTTTTACCTTCCATCAGGCGGTTTAAGCTGGCTTGAATAGCTGCTTCTACTTCTGAATCTAACGCAGAAGTAGCTTCGTCTAATACTAATATGGGTGCATTCTTTAATAACACTCGGGCAATAGCGATTCGTTGACGTTGTCCGCCAGACAGTTTTACACCTCGCTCTCCTACTTGAGCCATATAACCACGATTACCTTTTGGGTCTTCTAGTTCTTCAATAAACACATTAGCTTCGGCTTGTTTGCACGCTAATAGCAGCTGTTCATCGGTAGCGTCGGGCTTGCCGTAAACAATATTTTCACGTACCGAACGATGTAGTAAGGAAGTGTCTTGCGTCACCATGCCAATAGCTGCTCGTAAGCTGTCTTGAGTGACTTGGCTAATGTCTTGACCATCAATGAGAATTTTACCGCTTTCTAAGTCGTGGAAACGTAGTAATAAATTCACTAAAGTAGATTTTCCAGCACCAGAACGTCCAACAATTCCCACTTTTTCACCAGCATTAATCTGCAGACTTAGGTTTTCAATTACACCGTGGCTTTTTCCATAATGGAAACAAATGTCTTGAAATTCAATGTGGCCATGGGTAACAGCTAGGGGGGTCTGCGCATTATCTAGCACAGTCTGGGGTTGAGAAATGGTATTCATAGCATCCGCCACGGTACCTAAACTTTCAAAGAAGTCGTGTACTTCCCACATCAGCCAATCAGAAAACCCTTGCAAGCGAATCGCTAGGGCTAAACTTACGGCGATCATGCCTAAGCTGGCGCTGTTGTTAAGCCATAAATAAATATCCACTGCTGCGGTAGCAAAAATAAGCAGGCTATTTAAGCTGGTAACAATGACATCCATCCATGTGCTTAGCCCCATCATTTGGAACACGTTAACTAAAAATGTGTTCATGGACGACTTAGCGTAATCCGTTTCTTTTTCGGTATGGGCGAACAGTTTTACGGTGCTAATGTTGGTGTAACTATCTACTACTCTACCGGTCATCACTGCACGTTTGTTGGCTTGGTCTTCCGCTATGCGGGCTAGGCGTGGCAAAAAGTAAACCATTACACCAGTAAACAGTACTAGCCATACAGCAATAGGCGCGGCCATACGTAGGTCTGTATTTGACAAGAGCACTAACATAGAAAATAGGCCCACAACCACGTAGGCAAAGGTATCACAAAGCTTTCCCACCACTTGCCTTACAGCAATGGAACCTTGCATCACTTTAGCGGCAATACGGCCTGCAAAATCATCTTGGTAAAAATCTAGGCTCTGTTGTAATAAGTATCGGTGGGCTAACCAGCGTACACGCATGGTTAAATTGGGCATGAGGGTTTGCATACGAATCAGGTTGTTGAGTAAGCCTATCAGAGGCACCACAATAACAACCAGTATTCCCATACCCCAAAGGGTGTTGGCTTGATCTGTTAGAAACGTCTCTCTATCTTGTACGCTAAGCCAATCTACCAGCTGCCCCATAAAACCAAATACCATCACCTCTATAGCGGCAAAGGCACCTGCAGTGACAGCAAGTAAAAACATATAGCGCTTCATGCCGTGGCAATAGTGCAAACAAAAGCGCCAGACCCCTTTTGGTGGTTGTTGAGGTTGTTCTGGGGGGTAGGGGTCAACTAAATTTTCAAAAAACTTAAGCATGTTAGGTTTGGCATCCGTTGCTAACTTTGGTTTATTCTAGCTTATAAAATCAGCTTAAGCTTAGATTCTGTAGATCACTAAAGCGTTAGAATTAGCTCAGTAATGCGTCTGTTTTAGCCGCCATAATGAAATCATTACGGTGTAGGCCTTTGATCGTGTGAGTCCACCAAGTAACAGTTACTTTGCCCCATTCGGTTAAAATGGCAGGGTGGTGAGCCTCTGCTTCAGATATCTCTCCCAATAGGTTAGTGAACTCCAAAGCCAATTTAAAATTTTTGAATTTGTAGACACGTTGAAGCTGCTTAATATCGCCCATAAGAATGGAAGTCCATTCGGGAATTTCTAGCATTAAGCTCGTGTGCTCTTCATCCGTAACTGTTGGGGCCCCGATGCGACAGGCTTCACATTGTAACTTGTTAAAATCCATACTTTTTCTCACTCATATTTAAGGGTAAAGCGTTACCAGATAAAAAACAAACAGCTTGCTGTTAAGCACGCCATAATAATGTTGAACACTTTAAGACGTTTAGCCGAAGATAGGAAGAGGCCTATGGTTTTTCCAAACGTGATCCACGACAGGTTAGTGCATGGACCAACCAATAAATACAAAATGATAATAGAGGCTACGGAAGGCCAATACATGTCTCCAGCCATGCCAAAGGACACGTTGGCACCTATGGCCATAACCCAAGCTTTAGGGTTAACGTATTGAAAGACAGCCCCCTGATACACGGTCATCGGCTTTCGTTTTTCAGTGGTTGCTGAAGGCAGCATAGAGATGCCAAGCATCTTCCACGCTAGCCAAAGTAAATAACCACTACCTACTACTTTTAATACTTGCTGTAACAGTGGGAAGTTTAAAAATACCGCACCTAAACCAAGCCCCATTAACAAGTGCAAGCTACCCAAACCTAAGTTAACACCAAGCATGTGTGGCAGTGTTTTACGAATGCCATAGTTAGCACCAGATGCAGCAAACATGATGTTGTTTGGCCCAGGGGTGCCGGTGGTTACTAAGGCAAAAAGAGCCACAGCAAAAAAATGTTCAATGGTCATAGGTAGTGTTAAACCTGCAATGTATTTATTGAGGTGGGAAAGAATGTTAGTTCTTAGGAGGCATATAATAGCATCCTTAACTTACGCTGATAAGTTAGGACAGGGCATACGTTTGAGTATTTGTGAGATTGATTATCTAAAAAGTGGGAGGTGTGTTGTCTAAATAATCATATGATTTGATCAGGGCTCGTTGACCAAGGCTTCCTGCTGTTTAAAACAGGGTAAGCCTTGGTTGGATGTCTGAACTGGATCACTGAGCTGTAGGTCAGGGCATTAGATGCTCGGGCTAGAGAGCTTGGTTAACTCCTGCCATGCTTGGTGTTGGCTTAGATATACCTTGCCGGTTAGCTCTTCGGCAAAATCAACCCGCTGTAAGCGATCTAAAACAGGCCCTTTAATTTCTGACAAGTGCATTTTAATGCCTTTGTCTTGTAAC
>JAWUYU010000093.1:0-23268 GCA_034110645.1 Pseudomonadales bacterium | reverse complement strand
AAAGGGACACAACATTTAATTATTCGATTTTTATTTTTGGCCCCGGCTTAGCCTTGGCCAAAACCCTAGAAAGCATCAATTCAGTAATCTGTATAAAGTTAGAATCGACAAATGGTCTGCCAGTGCGAGTATGCTTTTTGCAAAGGGAGCGATAATCTTGCCATGGTTTGATTATAGAAGGATTGGTAATTAAGTGTTATGCCCTCTTATCCTAAAGTAGGTGCTTTAGCTAAATCTGATTTATTGGCGTTCATTTCCAACAACACTTAATCAACAGTCACTTTATTGGAGATATAAAAAAACCGAGCATTGCTCGGTTTTTTTAGGCCTGGTGTAAGCTAGTGCTTCTTAAGTAACAAATCTAACTTGCTAGCCATACGCTGCCCTTCACTCAAACCATCAAATGGACTTGGCGCTTTTTCGATCTTGGCTTCACTTTTACGACCTTTAGGCGGTGTGCTTGGCTTAGGCTTGCTTTGTGCCTGCTCCGGGCGCTTTTTAGCACTTGGACGCGGCTTACTTGGCTTACGAGGTGCTGGTAGCTTAGTAAGTGCATGGGCCGCTTCTTCAGCAGTAACAGCGCCTTCAGCTTCACCCAATATGTTAATACGTGGCGCGGCATCAGTTTGTGATTTCAAATAACCAAACGCTCGCACATAACTAGCCAATCCACGTTTAATTTTTGTTTGGCTCAGCTTTGCATCGGCTACCAAGTCTTCCTGAATACCAATTTTAAGTGGCCTAGGCTTGGCAAAAGAAAACGTTTGTGGGTAAGTTTCACATAACAACTCAACAGCTGCACGGTTTGCCGCACGGCTCTTAGCTTTTTTACGTTCAGCTGCACTTGGTTCAGTTGCAACTGGCTCGGACACCATGGGGCTTTCTGTTTCTGAAAGTGTGGTTTGTACCGGGGCAGGAGAAATTTCTGTGATAGGTAGTTCGCTAGTGCTGGTCATAATGTCTTGAATTTTATTACCTGTAAACGTCTGGCTTCGGTGTTGCTCAAATAGCTGCTGTAGCTGTAGATGTTCTTGCCTAAGAACTTCAACTTGCTGTTGCGCCTGCACCAGAAATTTTTGTTTATTTTTAATACGCTCTGAAAGCTTCTGAATTAGCTCTAAGGCCCCTAGATTGCTTAGCTTAGAATCAGCCATTGTCATCCCGTACTATTCAAGCTGAGTCTTTTCATTACGTTAGACATTGTACCTACTGATTGGCGCAAGGGCTATATATTTGAGCCTTTTACACAAACTTGAGCCTTAGACTTGCAGAAAACAGCTATCCTTGCCTATAATACTTACACCTAAGTTAAACATTTACGTACTAATATATCGTTATAATCCGTTTTCTTAGAGGATATCATCATGTCCACTGCAGCCCCACCAGCCAAGGTTATAGACCTTTTTAGCGGCCAAGAGCGTGAAAACCAACATCACCCTAAGGTGGTGCGGTTAGCGCCTGAGCTTGACGGCTTTGAAGTACTATACTCCAACGAGCATGGGCACCCTAAATCGGGCCAAGAATTATTTTCTGTTAAAATTTTATTCTGGGCATTATTAGATGATGGATCTTTGTCTGGCATGATCCCTTGGTTTGATGAGCTTATAAGCTGTACCGATCTAAACTGCCCTCAGAAAGGTTTTTTTCAGGGTTACTATGATCCAGGCCTAGACCAAACTGTGCCACAAGTTCCAGAACACAAATGCATTGAGTTAATTAGCGCAGCTGATTATTTTGATTTTGAAGTGGATGGTAGTGTATTTGTGGTGCAAGAGCTGTCCGACACCTGTGGTAGCCACGCCGTATTTACCACCGATAACTTTGATAACTTTTCAATGACCGAAGTGTTTAGCTGGCGTTTGTATAGCGATGGTTGTATACAAGCGCAAATGATTGATGTTGCACGCGTGGAGCACTGGCCAGTACTCGTTGGGGATGACTGCCTAGTGGCCTGTGACGAGGCACCAGATTTTGTAAACTTTTTTCAATACCGAGTGGCTATTAACATAAAAGCACAAGACGCAGAAACTATGGCGGTATTAGATCAGCTTAAATCTGATATATAACAGCTCACAGCACAGTACTGAGCTAGCACTCTTGCATAGAGTCTCTGATAGAGGACTGCAGATGCTCTAAACCCTCTGTCCAACGCGCTACTGGCCAATGGTCTGGATTAGTTAAATCACCTTCTGAGTGGCTCACTATCAATTGTTCAGATTGTTCCTGCGGCCTAGTCATCACACTAAAAACAGCCTCCTGCTGCAGCTTAATCCAATCCTTCCAATCCCCTTCTTGCAGCAGCAACAATATTTTCTGGGCTGCTGGAGATAAGAATTCTTGCTTCACTAACAAGGCTTCTATTTCCACCCATGCGAGCACGGAAACATCGTCAAAACGTGTAGTGCCTAACTGTGTCAAACTAGCCTGAACCAGGTGTTTTGCTGCAGCTAAAAGATGATCAATAATGGCATATTGGTAGGCCATGCGTTGGGGGCGCTGGCGCCAGTAATGAGAGTGCTCAATGTCGCCATAGTTAGACAACAAATCTTGCCATAAGCTTTTGCTAAACGCCAGCCGGTGTTGGCTGGCCCTTAACCACGGGTCTTGAGGTGCCATACTATTTTTTCGCGTCAGTTACTTTAACAGATGCTTTCTTAACCGGTTTTTTTGCAGGTTTTTTAACCACTTTTTTAGCTTCTTTTTTAACCGGAACTTCTTCTACCCACTTACCACTTACGTACATGGCACGCCATCCAGAAGCCTTCTTTTCTACTTCCGACATAACGTACTGTTCTTTAGTCTTGCGGCTGTATCGAACAATGGAGGGATTGCCTTCATGGTCTTTTACTGGCGCTGTAAGCAAAAAGGCGTACTTAGGATCTAGCACTTCTTTATGAGGCAGAATCTCGGCCAGCAAAGGTGCCCGAGTTTCACGATTTTTAGGGAACTTACTGGCAGCCAAAAAGAGACCGGCAGCACCATCACGTAATATGTAATGATCATCTACTTTTTCACACGCCAACTCTGGCATGGGGATTGGATCCATTTTTGGTGGCGCAGCTTCTCCACTACGTAATAATTTACGAGTATTCTTACATTCACCATTGGAACAATCGAAGTATTTACCAAAACGCCCCGTTTTTAAGTGCATGTCGGCTTCGCATTTATCACATTGGATTAGCGGGCCGTCGTAGCCTTTAATGCGGTACTCACCAACTTCTATTTCAAAACCACTACAGTCGGGGTTGTTACCACACACGTGTAGCTTGCGCTTTGCATCTACTAAATAGCTATCCATTGCAGTATCACAAATTTTGCAGCGATGCTTTTTAATCAGCAAACGTGATTCCGCTTCGTCATCGGCATCTACGGCAACCACTTCATCACCAGACACTAAATTTATAGTCTCTTTACAGCGTTCTTTCGGTGGTAAGGCGTAACCAGAACAACCCAAAAACACACCCGTAGACGCTGTACGAATATTCATTTCTTTACTGCAGCTTGGGCATTCTATGTCGGTTAGCGTTGGCGTGTTCGCACGCATGCCATCATCTGCCTCAGCAATGCTCAACTTACGAGTAAAGGCCTTATAAAAAGCATTAAGCAGGCGTTTCCATTCGGTCTCACCCTTAGCCACGCTATCTAAGCGCTGCTCCATATTGGCGGTAAATGAATAATCCATTAAGTCTGCGAAATTTTCTTCCAATCTATCGGTAACAATATCACCCATCTTTTCTGCATAGAAACGACGATTTTGGACCATCACGTAACCACGATCTTGAATGGTAGAAATGATACTGGCATAGGTAGATGGACGTCCAATACCTTGTTTTTCAAGTTCTTTAACTAAGCTCGCCTCAGAAAAGCGCGGAGAAGACTTGGTAAAGTGCTGGCTTGGCGTTAGCTGGTTTAGCGTTAGCACGTCACCTTTATTCACATCTGGCAAGATCAAATCTTCATCTTTCTTACTGGCACTAGGCTGCACTCTAGAATAGCCATCAAAACGCATAATGCGACCACGGGTACGTAAACTAAAGTCACCCGCTTCTACAATAATACTAGTGCTGGTGAATAAGGCAGGTACCATTTGGCATGCTACAAATTGACGCCAAATAAGCTCGTAGAGACGCTCTGAATCACGCTCCATGTTACTTAGCTGAGTAGACTTTAAAGCCACCTCAGAGGGCCGTATGGCCTCGTGAGCCTCTTGCGCACCATCTTTACTAGAATAACGTATAGGATCTGCTGGTAAATACTCTTTACCGTAGCTCTTTTCAATGTAATCACGACAATTACCTACCGCACCTTGACTCAAGTTAGTCGAGTCGGTACGCATGTAGGTAATGTAACCCGCTTCATACAATCGTTGAGCCAACATCATGGTCTTTTTCACACCAAAACCTAAGCGCGTACTCGCAGCTTGTTGCAGTGTAGACGTAATATAAGGTGCTGAAGGTTTGCTCGACGTAGCTTTATCTTGGCGCTGCTGTACCACAAACTGCTGTTTTTCTAGCAAAGTAACAGCGGTTTCACTTTGTTGCTGGTTAACAGGTTTGTATTCGTCATCTTGCTGCTTATGAACCTGGAGTAACAAAGGTTTTTGTTCATTATTGGTAACATCTGCTTTAAGTTCCCAATATTCATCAGGCACAAAGGCACGAATTACGCGCTCTCGCTCTACTACCAATTTCACAGCAACCGATTGCACCCGCCCTGCAGATAATCCACGGGCAAGCTTTGCCCACAATAATGGCGATACCATAAAGCCCACAACACGATCTAGAAAACGTCGTGCTTGTTGAGCATTAACGTGATCCATGTCTAATTCACCAGGGTTGGCAAAGGCAGCTTGGATCGCCGTTTTAGTAATTTCATTAAACACTACCCGCTGATAACGGGTCTGATCTCCACCAATGGCTTCACGAAGGTGCCATGCAATGGCTTCCCCTTCTCTATCCAAATCCGTTGCGAGATAGATAACGTCGGCGTCTTTTGCAAGACGACGAAGTTCTTCAACTACTTTCTCTTTACCTGGGAGTATTTGGTAATCGGCCCGCCAATCGCTTTCTGGGTCTATGCCCATACGCCTAATAAGCTGCTGGCGAGATCTGGCTTGTTTGTAAATGACCTTGTCATCGGGGTCCATAGCACGAACCTTGGCAGCCTCAACAGCGCGGGCCTTGGTGTCGACACTACCTGGAGGGGCTCTGGTTGGTAAATCCCGTATATGACCAACACTGGACTTTACAATAAAATCTGGGCCCAGGTATTTATTGATGGTTTTAGCTTTGGCTGGTGACTCGACAATAACGAGGGACTTACCCATGTGGTTTTATTCCAATGATTACAAATTCACCGCATCCGTCGCGGTCGCTTTAAGGCGCCTAAGTTTAGGCACATATCTGAGAAGGTCAAGCCTTTGTTGACTGACCTATTTTTAAAATTCCATTTTTTGATGCAAAAAGCAAGTGTTTCAATTGATTTTAAACTAACAAAATCACAAAAGGCTGAATAAGCAGCCTTTTGAATTTATTGAAGTTTGTAGATTTAATGATTACAAACGTTCAAATACCGTGGCAATACCTTGACCCATTCCAATACACATTGTGGCCAAACCAAACTGCACATCTTGCTTATGCATGCGGGTTAAACAACTCACAGAAATTCGTGTACCAGAACAACCTAAAGGGTGACCCAAGGCAATAGCACCGCCGTGCAAGTTCACTTTATCTTCAATCTTGTCGATGAGTTTAAGGTCTTTCAATACTGGTAATGCCTGAGCAGCGAAGGCTTCGTTAAGCTCTACCACACCAATATCATCAATGGTTAAGCCTGCACGCTTCAAGGCTTTTTTAGTGGCTGGCACTGGGCCATAACCCATAATAGAAGGGTCACAACCTGCTACCGCCATAGACTTAATACGAGCTAAAGGCTTAAGACCCAGCTCCATAGCTTTTGCGCCAGACATGATCAACATGGCCGAAGCACCATCACAGATGGCCGACGATGTGGCCGCAGTAACGGTACCGTTCTTAGGATCAAACACCGGACGTAACTTAGATAAAGATTCAAGATTAGTCTCTGGACGGATAATTTCGTCACAGCTTACTTTAATGAGTCTGCCTTCAGAGTCGTGGCCTTCAATGGCAATTATTTCATGGTCGAAGTCACCATTTTCTGCTGCTTGGTGAGCTAAACGATGTGAACGTACCGCAAACTCATCTTGCATCTCACGGCTAATACCGTGCATTTTGCCTAATAATTCAGCCGTTAAGCCCATCATCATGGCAGCTTTTGCTGCATGCTTGCTACTGGCAGGATTAATATCAACACCGTGATTCATGGCTACGTGGCCCATGTGCTCTACACCACCCACAACAAAGAAATCACCATTATCAGTGGCGATCGCTTGTGCGGCGGTATGCATAGCAGCCATAGAAGATCCACATAAACGGTTAACCGTTTGAGCGGCTACAGTATGAGGAATAACACTTAATAAAGAGGCGTTACGAGCCACATTAAAGCCTTGCTCTAAGGTTTGGTTTACACAACCCCAGATCACATCTTCTACGTGAGCTGGATTAAGCTCTGGATTACGGGCAAATAGACCGTTAATCACTGCGGCAGATAAATTCTCCGCACGTACATTTCTAAACGCACCGCCTCTGGAGCGGCCCATAGCAGAACGAGCACCGTCTACGATAACAATATCATTGGCTTGTAATTGCATGTTTTTCTCCGAATTTAGTTAGCTGGTTGTAGCTTGCCGTAAAATGTTTCGCCAAGGGCTGCCATTTCACGCATTTGTGTAGGTACTGAATACAGTGGGCTCACTGCAGCCAAAGCATCTGCTTTATCACAGAAGTTTTGTAAGCCGATGGTATCCATGTATTTTAGCGCTCCGCCTAAGAAAGGAGGGAAACCAATACCATAAACAAGCGCTAAGTCTGCTTCTGCTGGAGAAGCCACAATATTCTCTTCTATACAACGGGCCACTTCAAGGCACAAAGGCACCATTAAATGATCAATAATTTGTTCATCACTTAGTTCTACTGGGTTAGCACATAAACCAGTGAGTTTTTCGACCAAGGATTCATCCACTTGTTTTTGTAAACGGCCTTTTTTGTCTTTTTCGTAAGCGTAAAAACCTAGGTTGTTTTTCTGACCAAAGCGCTGTTCTTTGAACATCAAATCAACCGCAGCTTCACCTTGCCCGGCCATACGTTCTGGAAAACCTTCGGCCATTACCGCTTGGGCGTGGTGAGCAGTATCAATACCTACCACATCAAGCAAATATGCTGGGCCCATAGGCCAACCAAAACGCTCCATTAACTTGTCTACACGGCGAAAATCAATACCTTGCTCTAACAAAATGCCGAAGCCACCAAAGTAAGGGAACAATACGCGGTTTACAAAGAAACCTGGGCAATCATTTACAACAATAGGCTTTTTGCCCATGGCATTGGCGTAAGCCACGGTTGTAGCGATGGTTTCCTCACTTGTTTGGCTACCACGGATTACTTCAACCAAAGGCATTTTGTGTACCGGGTTAAAGAAGTGCATGCCACAAAAACGAGTGGGATCTTTTAAACTTTCAGCCAAAAGATCAATTGAAATGGTAGATGTATTAGACGTGATTACGGCACTATCTTTTACTTGGCTTTCTACTTCGGCTAATACAATGCCTTTTATTTTAGGGTTTTCTACTACAGCCTCTACTACCAAATCAACATTAGCAACATCTGCATAGTTTAACGTTGGGCGAATGTTATTGAGCACTTTAGCCATTTTAGCTGGCTTCATTCGGCCACGAGCAATCAACTTTTCTAAAATGCCTGTAGCTTCATCTAAACCTAGCTGAATGGCGGCCTCGGCAATGTCTTTCATAACAATTGGAATGCCTTTAGAGGCTGATTGGTAAGCAATACCACCACCCATAATGCCAGCACCCAATACTGCAGCTTGCTCAACCTTAGTCGCTTTAGGCGCTAAAGTTTTAACGGTACGCTTGAGGTACTGATCGGCAAGGAAAATACCTACTAGGTTTGCAGCCACTGGCGTTTGCGCCATTTTTGCAAAACCTTTAGCTTCTACCAACAAAGCCTTATCTCGCGCCATACCCGCATGCTTCTGCATGGTTTTAATTGCGGTTACCGGGCTTGGGTAATGAGGGCCTGCTTTGCCTGCTACAAACCCTTTGGAGGTTTCGAAGGACATCATCTGCTCCATAGGACCTAAAGCAAGCTTAGCCATTTTAGCGGCACGCTTGGTTTGGTAGTCTAAGTCACCAGCGATGCACTGGTTAAGCAAATGCACGCCCGCCTCTAGCAACTGATCCAGTGCTACAACAGCGTCTACAGCACCGTCTTTAAGAGCGTCGGCCGATCTCTTTTCGTTGGCACCACAGATCCACTCAATGGCATTATCCAAACCAATGAGTCGCGGTAAGCGAACCGTACCGCCCCAACCAGGGAATATACCTAGCTTTACTTCTGGCAAGCCTACTTTGGCGTCGGGTGTCATGATGCGGTAATCAGTGCTTAAACACACTTCAAAACCACCACCTAGTGCCAAACCATTAATCAATGACACGGTAGGCATCGATAGGTCTTCAATAGCGTTAAAAGTGGCATTAACCTGCATGTTTGCATCGATTAAAGCTTGCTCTTCAGTACCGAAGAAATGCAAAAACTCAGTAATGTCTGCCCCTACGATGAATGTGGGCTTAGCACTGGCTAACATGAGGCCTTTCACGCCACTAGTACTGCCGATGGCAGTAATGGCTTGTTGCAACTCAACTAATGTTGCTGCATTAAGCTTGTTAACGGACTGGTCTTTAAGGTCGAAGGTTAGCTTAGCTAACTGATGGTCGTGCATCTCGACCTGAATGGCGTTACCTGCATAGATCATGCATGGACTCCTTGGGTGAATTTAACGGGCATATAAAATCAATAGATATAAATTTCATACGCTTGTTTGAAACAGTGATAGCACTTTAAACCAGCCAGAGGCAAAGTCAACCATGACTCTAGAGCCACTAAACAACGTCAAGGTTTTAAAAACTGCCAGACATCAGCTCTTTTAATACGTTTTCTAAATCGTCTAGCTGTTGCGGCGTCGCTTTTTCGTACCAATAGGCCTGCACCACAATGGGGGTAACACCAAGGGCATAAACATCACTAGGTAACCGCTCAATAAGCTGAGCCAAATCACTTAACTGTTCGGGATTGAGGGCGCCTTCACCACGATTCCAGCACCAGCCTTGGGGTAACCCTGTAGTATTAAGGCCCCCAGCTTTAAA
The DNA here is from genome assembly GCA_034110645.1 of Pseudomonadales bacterium. GTDB lineage: Bacteria > Pseudomonadota > Gammaproteobacteria > Pseudomonadales > Balneatricaceae > Njordibacter. Next base: position 13,967 of record JAWUYU010000093.1, on the reverse strand, counting down.
TATTTCCCATGTTGCTTTCTTGATGGCGCTTATACCACCTGCCCTGTCGCGGTTATTGGGTCGTAATAAACCGTAGCTTGTGGCCAAATAACTTTCTGGTGCAAGCTCACCTTGCTCCCTTGGCCCTTGTAGCTTACCCACTTTAATTTGTAAGCCTTTGCTCATAGCTAATTGGCGTATTTTAGCCTGTGCTCTCTGTAACGTTGTAGGCATTACCCACGACACTGAGCCAATTAAGGACAGACACACTAATATCACTATAATCGTCTTTATTTCCACGACAACTCCATTTACTAAAGAACAAAAAATATCAGTTTATATTCAACTAAGATTTAATACACATCAAACCACTGACTGATAGTGAAATCATAGACCAAAAAAAACTGTGGTACACTTAATTAAGCAAGTAATTAAACAAGTAATAAAGCGAGCAAATCACTTCGGAGGATGTATTATGAGCATTTATCAAAATATTTTGGTCGCTATAGACCTCAACGAAGAAGCTGACAAGGTAGTTCAAAGAGCCTGCGAAATGGGTTTAAGCGGTGCAAAACTCACCTTAATACATGTTACAGAACCATTAAGTTACGCCTTCGGTGGTGACATGCCTATGGATTTATCTGCCACACAACAACAGTCACGTGAACATGCCGAGCAACGCATGAGTACTTTTGTTCAGCGACATAACCTAGGTGATGCTGAACAACTACTGGTGTTAGGCCACATTGAAACAGAAGTTCACCGTGTAGCTAATGAGCTCAGCACAGATCTCATTGTGGTAGGAAGCCATGGACGCCACGGCCTGGCCCTATTACTTGGGTCTACATCCAATGGTATCTTACACGGTGCAACTTGTGATGTGTTAGCAGTAAGAGTTTAGCCTTTTCCCAGCAAAGTGCTAGTAAAGGCTTAGCTTTTTTGCCTGAAGGGCTTAGCCTTTTTGCACCTAAGGGCTCACCCTTCTTGCATCGCCTCTACTTCTAACCACCTATCCATGGCCTTTTCTAGCTCGACTTCCTGGGTTTCTAAGTGAGCCAGACGAGCACTCACATGAGCTTGTCCCTTATTATAAAAGTCGGCATGGCCAATTTCATTTTTCAAGGCTTCAAGCGCTGCTTCTAGCGTCTCCATCTGTGCTGGTAATAAGTCTAACTCGCGCTGAATTTTATAGCTCAACTTAACGGCCGGCTTAGCTTTTTCTTTAGCTTTAAGAGGCGCTGCTGCCATGCCTGTTGGCTTACTGTGGCCTTGCACTGTAGGCACCTGTAACTTACCACCACGCGCAACCCAATCGCTGTATCCACCTACAGAATCAGTAATATGACCTTGGCCATCAAATACCAAACACGAAGTAACCACGCGATCTAAAAACGCACGATCATGGCTTACTAGTAACACGGTACCTGGGTAGTTAGCTAACATTTCTTCCAACAATTCCAAGGTTTCAATATCAAGATCGTTAGTAGGTTCGTCTAATACCAACATATTTGACGGCTTACTAAACAAGCGAGCCAGCAATAATCGATTACGCTCGCCACCAGAAAGGCTACTTACTGGGCTACGAACACGCTTAGGGGAAAACAAAAAGTCGCCCAAGTAGCTCATTACATGGCGTTCTTTGCCATTAATATCAATACTCTCACGGCCTTCAGCAAGGTTATCCATTACCGTTTTAGTCAGGTCTAACTGGTCGCGTAATTGATCAAAGTAGGCAACTTCTAATTTGGTGCCACGCTTAACCGTACCCGAATTAGGCTCTAGCTCACCCAAAATCAGCTTAAGCAAGGTGGATTTACCCACCCCGTTTGCACCCACAAGGCCTATACGGTCTAGCTTAAGCAGGTTTAGGTCAAAATTCTTGATCAACGTTTGCTCACCATAACCATGGCTCACATTTTCTAGTTCACACACAAGCTGGCCAGATTTAGAGGCTTGAGCATGCTGCAACTTCACGTTACCTTGGCGCTCTCTTCGATCACCACGTTCTTTACGTAGTGATTCAAGGGCTCGCACACGACCTTCGTTACGGGTACGGCGTGCCTTAATACCTTGGCGAATCCACACTTCTTCTAAAGCTAGCTTTTTATCAAATAAGGAATTATGGCGATCTTCCTCCATTAATTGCTGCTCACGGTAGGCTAAAAAGCGTTCGTAATTACCTGGAAAGTAGTTTAATTTTCCACGGTCTAGCTCTACAATTTTGTTAGCTAATACCTGTAAAAAACTACGGTCGTGAGTGATGAAAATGATGGCCCCGTTAAAGTCCAGCAACTGCTTCTCTAACCACTCAATGGCCAATATATCCAGGTGGTTGGTAGGTTCATCCAATAACAGCAACGTAGGCTCAGAAACCAAGGCTCTAGCCAAGGCTACACGTCTTCTCCAACCACCTGACAATTGACTAAGAATTTGTGCGCCATCTAAGTTAAGGCGGGTCAAAATACGTTCGACCTTAGTTTCCATTTGCCAACCATCTAATTCATCAATTCGATGGCTCACATTTTCTAACTGCTTCATGGCTTTGTCATCTAGCTCACCCATAGCAATTTCGTCATAACGCTTGCGTATGTCGTAAACCTCACCCATGCCCATGGCCACTAACTCGCTAACACACAAGTCTTCACGGTCTGGTAGGTCTTGCTGAAGGTAACCAATTTTACATGCTGGGCTGCGCCACACATTACCGCCATCGGGTAACTGCTCACCTACCAGTAATTTGATAAGGCTAGATTTGCCGGCTCCATTGCGGCCAATAAGACACACTCGATCACCAGCATCAATCTGTAAATTGACATCGTCAAGTATCGCCACATCGCCATAAGCAAGGTGGACTTGTTGCAAACGTAATAAATTCATTAAAAGACCTAATAGGGTATAGCAAAATTCACCGCTAGCGCTTAGCATAGGTGATGTATTAACCAAATTTATGTAATTATAACGTTTAATCTAGCCTTTCAGATACTTAAAGGTTACAAAACGACATAAAACGATGCTTATTAAGGTTGTAACTGGTTAAATAATAAGTCGATAATGGGTAGGCAGTAGACTTTATTGATATACGTGCAAAACCAACCCTTTGAGAACTGTGGACTTATTGGATGACAACTTCCAACTTAAACAAAAATACTAACCTGGCCAACTACAGCCACGTCAAAGATACTTTGAAAATGCTGAGCATCACTATCGCTCAGATAAGCACTAGTTTAAGCGAAACCAACTCCAATATTGACAAATTAAGTAGCGCTTTTTCAAACATTGCCAATAACGTTCTCACCATTCATAACTCAGCTATGTCTATCTCTTGTGTAGAGCCAAAAGATCGAATGGAGCTGGAACTAATTCAAGCATCCTCTTCCGCTGCGAAAGATACGCTTAGCCAAACGGTTGTTGATTTTCAACTTTTTGACCGGCTAGATCAGCGCCTTACCCACGTTATTAAAAGCCTAGACGAAATGTCAGCTTTAATTCAAAACCCAGAACGACTGCAGGACCCTATGGCGTGGATGGAGCTTCAATCTAACCTGCACGACTCCTATTCTATGGAATCTGAACGTTTAATGTTTGCCTCTATCATGGGGGGCTCTAGCATTGAAGAAGCCATTGCTATATATCATGCCAATGCCCCAGAACAATCGGAAAGAACCGAATCGGATGACGTTGAACTATTCTAACCTCACCGATATCGGTGTCAATTTAACCAACGATAGATTTAATAAAGACCTTGCCGATACTTTACAACGAGGTCTTGATGTAGGGGTTCACCGACATATTATTACTGGTACTTCTTTGCACTCTAGCCAACATGCACTTGAACTAAGCTTGGACGATGCCTTGCCTAGTGAACGTTTTGCAACCGCAGGTTTCCACCCCCATAGCGCAAGTGAAAACAATCCTGAATCTTGGCTTCAACTATCCCATCTTTGGAAACATAAAAAGGTAGTTGCTATTGGTGAAACCGGTTTAGACTTTAACCGTAATTTTTCTACCCCTAAACAACAGTTGGATAGTTTTGAACAGCACTTACAAGCCGCTGTAGAGTTACAACTACCGCTATTTTTACACGAACGCGATGCCGCTGATGAGTTTTTGGAACTAATTAGCCAATACCGACCAGGCTTTAGCAAAGCTGTTTTACACTGTTTCACAGGCACCGAAAGTTTCCTTAAGCAGCTTCTAGAGCTTGACATACATATTGGCATTACTGGGTGGATTTGCGACGAGCGTCGCGGAGAGCACCTGCAAAGCGCTATAAAGCTGATTCCTAACGACCGCCTCATGCTAGAAACAGACTCACCTTACCTTTTGCCTAGAGACATGCGCCCTAAGCCAAAATCTAGCCGCAATGAACCGGCCTACCTACCTCACATTTTACAACGAGTGGCGCATTTTCGAGGTCAGGATGTAGACGAGCTGGCGCAACAAACCGAGGCTACTGTGAGCGATTTTTTCGGCTTTGCTAAAAGGCATTAATGGACAAAGCATCAAACGGCCAACAGAGTACTTTTTGGCTCTGAGTGCATCGTAATACAGGGATTTTAATGCCATACAGCGCTATTAAGTCCTCGCCCTCGCCCTCGTCATCTGCAATATCAATTAACTCTACTTCTATTTTAGACATATCTAAACATTGAACAAGGAGAGCTTCAGCCAGGTCACACAGGTGGCATCCTGACGTGCCTAATAACTGCAGCTGACGCTTAGAATTAGGCATAATAATACCCTGAGTTATTCGCTTGTCTATTCAATTTCCTACACACTGGTCAATTTCCTACACACTGGTCAATTTCCTACACACTGGCTGGATTATTAGCACTAACCAAAACACATGGCTGATCGCCTAAGTTTCGGAAGCGGTGAGGCTGCGAGCTGATGAAGTAATAGCCATCTCCAGCGTGTAATACTTCCACCTGCTCAGACACGGTAACTTCCAAACATCCACTGATTATAATACCAGCCTCTTCACCTTCATGAAGTAACATATCTATACCAGTGTCTGCACCTGGTGGGTAGGTTTCATGCAACAAAGACAAGCTACGTGGGTCATGGTTATAGCCCACTAAACGCATGGCAATTTTGCCTGAGCCCATGTCTGGCAATTCACTCGCTTTATAAAAAACTTGTTGCTGCTCAGGCACTTCTTCAACAAAAAAAGCTTGCAGAGACATGGGCACGCCATCCAACACTTTCTTTAGAGAGCTCACTGATGGGCTGACTCGATTTTGTTCAATCAGTGAAATTGTACTATTGGTCACCCCTGCCCGCTTAGCCAATTCTCTCTGAGATAGGCCACGCTTTTTACGCACGGCTTTAAGACGCGCACCCACATCAAGGCTCATTGTCAGAATCCTCTTCACTGGCATGCTCTATCATCGCTTCTGGCAAGCCCTTTTTAGGCTGAAGACCACCTAACTTAACGATGCTTTGAGCACGGTTAATGAGATTTCCGCGGCCCGATGATAAACGTTTATGGGCAGTCTCATAGGCGTCATGGGCACGCACAAGATGATTACCCACATTGTCCATAGACACGACAAAATCAACCAGCTTTTTATGCATCTCTTCGGCTTGGCGGGAAATCTCTTTAGCGTTTTGGCTTTGATGTTCGTAGCGCCAAATATTATGAATAGTACGCAATACCATTAACAATGTGGCAGGGCTCACTAACATAATATTGCTTTTCATAGCGCTAACAAACAAATCTGAATCGGCTTGAAGGGCCAACATATAGGCTGACTCAATGGGAATAAATAACAGCACGTAATCTAAGCTAGACACCCCTTCAGCACTTTCATAAGACTTACCACTAAGGCCCTTAATATGGGCTTTCACCGAAGTTAAATGCTCTGCCAACGCCATACTACGTTCAGCATCACTATCGGCACTTTGATAGCGCTCATAAGCCACCAAGGTAACCTTAGAATCCACCACCACATCTTTATTTTCTGGCATGTGTACAACCACATCTGGCTGCAAGCGCTTACCATCTGTTTGAGTCAAGTTAACCTGACTGTGGTATTCATGGCCTTTGCGCAGGCCAGATTGCTCCAACACTTGCTCCAATACCATTTCACCCCAGTTACCTTGGGCTTTATTATCGCCTTTAAGTGCTTTAGTAAGATTAATGGCATCGCTACTGAGCTTATTATTCAATTCTAATAAACTATTAATTTGCTGCGTTAAACCCGCTCGATCTCGCGCATCTTTGTCATACACATCATCAACCTTTTTACGAAAATCACCTAACTGCTGCTTTAGGGGATTAAGTAAATGACCCAGCTGATCCTGGTTTTGACTAGAAAGTTGAGTAGCTTGCTGCTTTAAAGAAGATTCAGCGAATTGCTTAAGATAGCTATCAAACGTTTCTTGCGTTTGCTGCTGTTGATGTAATTGTATTTGATGCGCATCTTGTTGTGCTGCAAGCTTAGTTTGTAAGCTTGCATTGGTCACTGCGGCCTGATTTAGCTGAGCCTGTGTTTGGAGCTGCTGTTGATGGGTCTCTTGTAGTTGATTTTGTAACAACTCAGAGTGCTCTTGAGCTTGCTCAAGCTTAACTTCAAACTGCGCCAAAGCCAGTTGTTGACTGAGGGACTTTTGTGCCGCTGCCTCGCTTAGGCTATGGCTTAACTCGTCAGCCACAGCGTGCTCAGCATGGTGGCCAGAACTGCGGCGTGCAAAATAAAGAGTGACCAGTACCATTACACCAGCAAAAGCCCAAGGTATAAAATCTAACATGTATTTAAGCCATCCAACCTTGCACGATAGGCACCAAACCAATCAACGCAAGAAGGGTATACACCAAGCTACCACGTTTGGGGTTAAGTATTCGACGCAAGAATATATAATAAATAGCAGGAAAACTCACTACCAAAGAGCTCACGGGAATCCACCAGGAAAAATTCTGACCACCATAAACAATACTGGCAATAAGTGCGATTACAGCTATGTTTCCAGCGGCTAGGTAAATCCCAGGCACCTTGGCCATCTCATCGTCATCAGACGTGCTGAGGGCTTTCTGGTTATGGGTTAACACGTCATGGCTAACTTGGCGCGCACTTAATGCTGCACCCATGGCAAAAGCACCAGTTAGGGTAAATATATAGATGAGTTCCATGTACGTCTTCCGTGTAAATAAGGTAAAGCGTAATGGTAACAAAATTAATGCAGAGCTTCACCTAACGCAGGACGTTTTGATCGTAGCAAATCAAATTGCTGACGTAACTCAATGAGAGGTTTAAGTCCGTAATCTAAAGGGTCTTCTGGCAAATCTAACCAGTTAACACTGTGTATGCGGGTCATCAGGTCATATTCCCCAACAATTGCATCTAAAAACATAAGCACCGCATCAGTTTGTGGTGCATCGTCAACTATGGGTAACTCATCTAAGTATAGGTCTAAATGCAATTCTTCACCTATATTGCGTAAGCCAAAGAAAAGCTCATCCAATTCAAGCACTGCATCACCTACCTCAATGGCTTCTGGTATGTGTTCCACCCTTGGGTTAAAAGCGAGGATTTTAATATTACTTAACTCTGGCGCCGCTGCAACTAAAAATAAAACAGTATCAATACTCTGATTATACCCATCGCAACCAAAAACAAGCTCAATTCCTGTGCCAGCTTCATCACGAGCACAAAACACCGTGAGGTGAGGGTCCATCTCTGATAGCTGATCTTGCACTTCATCGAGTAACTCTTGCGCTAATACAGACTCTTCATCCACCAAGGTACGAAGCTGATCTGCGTTGTCGCTCACAAGTTGCCAAAAGTTGTGTATAGGGGTGTTATTCATAACAGAAGTATTCATAAGTACATAACCTAAAAGGGAGTGCCGAAGCACTCCCTTTTTAAAGTACAGATTTTAGCAGCTTATTGCTTGCCCATCTGCGCCTTGATCAAGTCACCAATGGTAGTAGGACCATCAGTAGCAACTTCTACTTCGCGAACATCGCGCATGGCTTGTTTCTCGTCTGCTACATCCTTGGCCTTAATGGACAAGTTGATAGAGCGGTTACGACGATCTACAGCTACGATCTTAGCTTCAACACTGTCACCAACCTTAAGTTCGTTACGTGCATCTTCAATACGATCAATGCTGATCTCAGAAGCCTTAAGTATTGCGTCAATGCCATCAGCAAGCTCAATTACAGCTTCCTTAGCTTCAACAGACTTAACAGTACCGTTTATGATGGTGCCACGGTCGTTAGCTGCAACGTACTCGCTGAACGGATCGCTTTCTTGTTGCTTGATACCAAGAGAGATACGTTCTTTCTCAGAGTCTACAGACAAGATAACTGCACTAACTTCGTCACCCTTCTTGTAGTCACGTAGAGCGGCTTCGCCTTCTACTTCCCAAGAGATGTCAGACATGTGCACTAAGCCATCTAGGTCGCCTTCTAGGCCAACAAAGATACCAAAATCGGTGATAGTCTTGATGTTACCAACAACCTTGTCACCAGCAGCATACTTCTCAGCGAATTCAGCCCATGGGTTGCCCACACATTGCTTGATGCCTAGAGAAATACGACGACGCTCTTGGTCTACGTCCAAAATCATCACTTCCATAGAGTCGCCAACGTTAACAACTTTAGATGGGTGGATGTTCTTGTTAGTCCAAGACATTTCAGAAACGTGTACCAAACCTTCAACGCCGTCTTCGATAGAAGCGAAGCAACCGTAGTCAGTTAAGTTAGTTACAGTAGCTTGTACGCGATGACCATTCGGGTAACGTGCCTTGATAGACGCCCATGGATCTTCTTCTAGTTGCTTTAGGCCCAAAGATAAACGACCGCTGTCCTTATCAAACTTGATAACGCGAACAGTGATTTCGTCACCTGGGTTCAACATATCACTTGGATGTGCAATACGCTTCCAAGCCATGTCTGTAATGTGTAGCAAGCCGTCAACGCCACCTAGGTCTACGAAAGCACCATAGTTGGTTAGGTTCTTAACATAACCCTTAACGTCCATGCCTTCTTCAATGCTAGCCAACAATTCGTCACGCTGTGCGCTGTTAGCTTCTTGCATTACTGCGCGACGTGAAACAACCACGTTGTTGCGCTTTTGATCCAGCTTAATCAGCTTGAATTCAAGTTCCTGGCCTTCTAGGTGATCAACGTCACGTACTGGACGAACATCTACCAATGAACCAGGTAAGAATCCCTGAATGTTGTTGATGGCAACAGTAAATCCACCCTTCACCTTGCCGTTGATAACGCCAGTGATGGTCGCTTCTTCGTCAAAGGCAGTTTGCAATACATCCCACGCTTCGGACCGCTTGGCCTTTTCACGTGAAAGTTTCGTCTCACCAATGCCGTCGTCGACACTTTCTAGAGACACCTTAATTTGATCACCAATCTTAACTTCTATTTCACGAGCGTCGTTGTAGAACTCTTCAATAGGAATGATGGCTTCAGATTTGAGGCCTGCGTGTACTGTTACCCAGTCGCCGTCGATGTCTAATACGGTGCCCATAACAACAGCACCAGGACGCATTTCAACAGCAATTATGGATTCTTCAAATAGATCTGCAAAGCTTTCGCTCATGTTTTTATACCAGACGTTGAGCAAGTCAAAAGTGCCTGCGGAACAACGCTCGTTTAGCCTGAAGGTCAGCTGCAACAGGGAAGTTTAGTGGACGCGGTGTGTCAGGAACTGACGCCTAAAATGACACTAACGAATTTTGCGCGCGCCATATTGTACACTGGGGCCTTATTAACAGCAAGAGAGCATGGGCAGAATAGGAGCAAGTTAGCTTCAGATATCTACTTATCTAATAAGCTCTCTGCAGGTTTTATTAACCCTAATAATATATCTGTGTATAATTATCACCTTGCCTCACAAATATTCCTCAATAAATTCAGTGTATGCTAGAAAGGGTTTACGATATGTTAAAGCGTTTGTTTTTAGGGCTCACCATTTTATTGTCTACGGAGTATTCTATAGCTATTGAAGAGCCTAAATACACCGTTATTGAAACGTTTGGCGCATTTGAGTTGAGGACCTACGAACCCATGATTGTAGCAGAAACACTGGTTTCTGGAACTCTAGACAGTGCGGCTAAAGCCGGCTTTAAACTTATTGGCGGTTATATTTTTGGTAACAATACGTCCAGCTCTAGCGTGGGTAATAAAATTAACATGACCGCACCAGTGAGCATGCAACTGCAGTCTGAAAAAATAAATATGACTGCGCCCGTAAGTATGCAACAAAAAAATGGTCAATGGCTTGTGCACTTTGTCATGCCTAACATATATACCTTAAACACCCTGCCTAAACCGAATAACAAAGCAGTCATGTTGCGAGAAATTCCTGCACGTAATTATGCAGTGCTGAGTTTTTCGGGGTTTACTGGTGCCATTAAAGTTGACAAAAAAATCATTGAACTAATGACATGGTTAAAAGATAAAGGGATCAAACCCCTTAGCGAGCCTGAAATGGCACGCTACAACGCCCCTTGGTCATTACCCTTTATGCGTCGTAATGAAATTATGGTGATGTATTAATTAGTTGCCTTCACTTTACAAGGCCCCCATGAATCAGTTTTATTAGACTGAATTGCAATAGCAAACTTCTAGTTAAAGGTTTGCCCAGGCAACTGTCAATGATTAAGGATGGCCACCGGGTATGCGCAACAAGCGCTCTGTTGATAGACTCATACACAAACCACATTGACTGCCAGCCATAGTCTGACTAACCATTAAAGTAACCAGCATTCCGCCTGTCCCATTAAAGCCCTCTACCCACCGTTAATAAAACCAAGGTACAGGCACATTTCGAGTAGAGGGAACTAATTCGCTGTAATGTCCATAACAATTCCTAAAGGGTTATTTTTAACGTACACCAGTAGCTCTAAGACAAACCAGGCCTCATTGTCATTAATCTGCAGCACTTAACAGCTTGGTGCCAAGTCGCTTGCCCACGTTCAATACCCAAGGCAGTAATAAAATGATCACCGTAATACTCATAATAGAGAAAGTTAGCGGACGATTCCAAAGGAAGTCAAAACTACCGTCGCTAACAACCAAAGCTCTACTCAAGTTCTTTTCTAACATACCCCCCAAAATAAAGCCCAACAACATGGGCGCCATTGGGAAATCAAGCATTTTTAGGCCCACTGCTAGAAGCGTGATAAACACCATCATTTGAATATCAAAGGTATTAAAACTTACCAGGTAAACACCAATAATTGAGAAGAAAATAATTAATGGGTTTAATATTTGTGGAGGAATGGCTAACAGCCTAGAAATATAAGGAATTAAGGGTAAGTTTAAAACCAACAGTACCAAGTTGCCAAAATACATAGAAATAATGACCGACCAGAATACATCTGGGTGATCCACATACAAACGTGGGCCAGGCTGAATACCATAAGCAATTAACGCACCCAACATGATGGCTGTGGTACCAGAACCAGGAATTCCAAGGGTAAGCAAGGGCACAAAAGAACCTGTAGACGCTGCGTTATTTGCAGCTTCTGGCGCTGCTAAACCCCTTAAGGCACCTTTACCAAACATTTTACGCAAACGTAGTGGTGCCAAGTTGCGCTCTAAACCATAGGCTAGAAATGAGGCGATAGTGGCACCTGCACCTGGCAAAACACCTACAATAAACCCAAATACCGACGACCTAGCAACAGTGGGTGCCACTTCTTTTACTTCATCCAGTGAAAGCTTCATGCTGCTAAGAGCTACCGGTTTCATAGTTTCGCTTGTTGAAAACATTTTGCCACGCATGATCGTCATCATAACCTCTGCTAACGCAAAGGTAGCCATGGCCAACAATAAGAAGCTGATGCCATCCACTAGGTCCATTTGACCAAAGGTGTATCGTGGTGCACCAGTAATAACGTCATTACCTACAGTAGCAATCATTAAGCCAAATACGGTCATCATCATCGCTTTGATCACCTGACCTTTACCAGAAAAGGCAGCAACTGAGGTAAGGCCTAGCAACATTAGGGCAAAATAATCAGAAGACTGAAAGCTAAGTGACACGCTGGCCAGAGCTGGCGCAGCAAATATTAAAATGATAGCGCCTACGGTACCCCCACAAAAAGAAGAGTACGCTGCCAGGGCCAATGCCTTGCCAGCTTGGTTTTTTTGCGCAAGCGGATAGCCATCAAAGGTCGTGACAAGAGTACTAGCACAGCCTGGTGCATTGATTAAAATGGAAGAAGTTGAACCACCAAATACTGCACCATAATAAACCCCTGCCATTAAAATAATGCCAGATGATGGGTCTAAGGTGTAGGTGATTGGTATCATCAAAGCAACTGCAGATATTGGCCCAAGGCCAGGCAACATGCCTATAAAAGTTCCCGCAAAACAGCCAACAACAACCATCATAAGGTTAAAAGGCATTAGCGCCGTAGATAACCCAGTAAACACACCTTCAAACATGCTCAACTCCTACCAGAAAATAAGCCGTGCTGGTGCAATATACACATCCAACACTTGGGTTAATAACAACCAAAATACCAAAGCAAACGGCACCGAAGCAAACACCAGCATTTTAGGCCTACGCTCACCCAACAACCAATAGCTGGAGGCTAGAAAAATACTTGTAGTGATAGGAAAACCCAGCCACGGTAACGCTACAGAAAATACAAATGTGAAGGCCATTAGGCCCAACATTAGCACAAGATTTGAATTAGATATTGATTCGCTTTCCATAGTGGGAGCTGGTTTTAAAACGATCAATAGAATAGAAAAAATAACACCTAACCCTGACAACCAATACGGCATGGTTTGGGCATGAAAAGGTTCAAACTTATCCCCTGGAAGTAGAGGTATATCAGCGGCATAATAGCCATAGGTAATTGATAATAATAAGAATAATAATCCACCAAAACGATCTTTAGTAAGGCTCACAGGTTAAACCCTCGTTAAAGAAAAAAGCTTAAGCCAACGCCCATAAGCGCCAGCTCAAGTACATTGTTATCTACTATAAATAGTATGAATAACTTATAGGAAGCCTAGCTCACGCATTAGGTTACCTATTACTTCTTCTTGCTGCTCTAGGAAAGTAACAAACTCAGCACGAGGCTTAAAAATTTCAGTCCAACCGTTACGTGCGCGTACCTTTTCCCATTCTGCTGTATCGTACATTTGTGCAAGAGTTTGGGCGTATTCGTCAGCGTCTGCATCAGACAAACTTGGCGCACCAAAGAATCCGCGCCAGTTAACGAAGGTAGCATCATAACCTTGCTCTTTTAGAGTTTCTACACTTGGAGCTGCATCAGAGCGTTGATCACCCGTCATCACCAAAATACGCACTTCACCCGCTGCAGCTAAAGCCAACGCTTCACTAAAGCCAGTAGAAAGTAAACCTGCTTCTCCAGACAAAAGGCTAGCCATTGCCTTACCACCACCATCAAAAGCTAAGTACTTTACCTTGTTTGGGTTAGCACCTGCAGCCTTAAAGGCCATAGCAGCAACTAAGTGGTCCATGCTACCACGTGCAGAACCACCAGCAATAATGACTGAGCGAGGGTCCATTTTGTAATCGGCTACTACATCACTAAAATTCTGGTACTTAGAGTCCGCTTTAACTACAAAGGCACCAAAGTCACCAATTGTTGCAGCAATAGGCGTCAAGTCACGGAAGGACTGTGGAAATACTTTAGATAAAGAGCGGATAACAATAGGTGTTGAGTTGACCATTAAAGTGCCATGGGCTTGGTCAGAAATTTCGATCAAATGTGCAATCGCTTTACCACCGCCACCACCAGACATATTTTCAAAGGAAGCCGTTTCTATCAATCCAGCATTAGTTAACGCTTCACCTGTTCCGCGAGCAGTGCCATCCCAGCCACCGCCTGCACCACCGGGTATAAGAAAGTGAATTGAGTCTATTTCAGCGTGTGCTGCACCAGCACCAAGTAGACCACTCATCAAAGCTGCAGTAAGCAACATCCGCTGCTTGGTTTTAAATTGTTTTAACATAGTTATTCCTCAGTTATTTTTTGTT
>JAWUYU010000092.1:0-8268 GCA_034110645.1 Pseudomonadales bacterium | reverse complement strand
CTTGCCGGCTCCTTCCCCTGTTATTTCAACAGTCCACGGTGAGGTAATTAAAGTTTTATCCGCTTTAGATGGATCACTTTTATCATAACCAAATTCGTAATAGTTGTTATAACTATTAATGGTGGCTAAGGAAGTAGGTTTTAGGCGTTCTGATGTGTCAGAGGTATCGGCAAATACGTTGCCAATCCATGGCATTGCAGCAACAGCTGATAAACCGGTGGTTATAATCTTTCGTCGATTACGAAAGTATTGTTCAGAAGTAATAGTAGAGCTAGGAATAATGTTCACAAGATGGCCTTATCGATAGAATTAAGCTAGGTTAATTAATTTTACGTAACACTACGCCCAATGGATTCAAACACTTTTCCCTAATCCGTTACTAATGGCCCCGTAGCCTTTAACCCTAAAACCTTGCCAACCGTAGCGTTCCAATTGGAAGTACATTCAGGCCCGCAGCGGGCTGCCCAGCGTGACAGAATAACATCTTGGGCAATGGTGTCGCGCTTCTTAAAATCGGCCTTAGAAGGCTTTGCTAGCACCATACCACCAAGCTCACCAAGGCTACAGCGAGAACCCGTTAAACATTCGATGGCAATGTCATCCTCGGTCGCCGTTTCTTTCCACATACGTTCATTTAATTCACTAAGTTCAAACTCTAACAAGCTTTGCTGGGCCTTAGACAACGCGTTCCATTTATCTAAATTAAATGCACCAAACGCAAGCCCCCAACCTACCCTTAGGGTAAAGGCATGGCTTGCAACCTTATACCACTTTCCCGTATAAGCAGACATTGTGCCCGTTATTGCACAGTCTAAAACACCATTGGTAAGTGCTGCGCTCACTTCTAAAAACGGCACCACAACAGAAGTACCACCCGCACCTTCCACAAAGTCACCCAAGGAAGTCGAATATACCCGGATGCTTTTACCTTTTAAATCACCAATTTTAGTTACTGGCGTATTGCACCAAAGGGTTTGACTAGGGAACGGGTACAACATCACCAGCTTGGCGTTATAAATATTCTTAAACGCTCGGTCTAAGGTGGGCCGATATGCATCAGACACCAGTTTTAAAGTCGCTATATCTTGCGATAAAGCAGACAAATCAGCGCCTTCAAAAATAGCATTATCAGCAGCCACATAGCCTGGCAGACCAAATGCGAAGTCAAATACGCCATTCTTAACCAAGCGCATGATTTCAAAACCCTTAAGGCCTAAAGCAGTTTGTGGTTTGATCTCACCTATAATTTCACCACCAGATGCATCTGCTATATGTTGATTCCAGAAGGGCCCTTCATGTTTTTGGTAATTAGTAAGATTACCCCAGGTACCTACCGCCTTAATAATAGCCGTACCTTGCCCCCATGCAGCAGCGCTCGCCACCATTAAAAGGATAGATAACAGGGTATTTAATACGGTGTTTTGCATAGTTAATTGACCATTAATTCCGGCAACGCCGTAACGATACTAGGGAACAGTGTAATAAGTACCACAGCCAACATAATGAGCATAAAGAATGGCAGCGCAGCACGAGCAATGTATAAAATATTCTTACCTGTTAGTGCTTGAATAACAAACAAATTAAAGCCTACTGGTGGTGTTATTTGAGACATTTCCACTACTAAAACAATGTAAATACCAAACCATAACAGATCTATACCCGCCTGCTGAACCATAGGCAATACAATAGAAGTGGTGAGTACTACAACAGAAATACCGTCTAAAAAACAGCCTAATATTACAAACAAAACAGTAAGGTAAACCAATAACATATAGGGCGAAAGCTGTAGGTCAGTGATCATTTCTGCCAACATACGCGGCAAACCCAAAAAGCCCATACTAATGGTTAAAAATGCGGCTCCAGCAAGAATAAGCGCAATCATACATGAAGTCTTAACTGCCCCCATTAAGCTTTCGTTAAAGCTCTTTTTGGACAATGCACCAGTGACAGAAGAAATAAACAGAGCTCCAGCCACACCAAAGGCTGCAGCCTCTGAAGGTGTAGTGAGCCCAGTATATATAGAACCTAAAACAAATACGATTAGACCTAATACAGGTAGTAAGCTGCGTATGGCTTTAAACTTATCAGCCCAACTATAATGCTGAGTATTTTGTGGCGCATATTGTGGGTTTAGTTTGGCCCAAAGCGCTGTATAACCCATAAATAAACACACCAACAAAAGCCCTGGCACTGCCCCTGCCATAAACAAACGAGCCACCGAAACTTCTGCCGCCACGCCATAAACAATTAATATAATAGACGGTGGTATAAGCAACCCCAAGGTGCCAGAACCAGCCAGTGTACCTATAGCCATGCGGGTATCGTAACCACGCTGTTTTAGTTCAGGTAAGGTCATGCGACCAATGGTTGCGGCAGTAGCTGCTGAGGACCCAGAAACTGCGGCAAAAATACCACAACTTAATATATTAACGTGCAAAAGCTGGCCGGGGAATTTACCCAACCACGGTGTAAGACCTTCAAACAGGTCTTTAGACAGGCGAGTACGAAACAAAATCTCTCCCATCCAAATAAATAATGGTAACGCGGTGAGTGCCCAACTGGAACTTGCACCCCAAGTTGTAGTAGCAAAAATAAGACCATAAGCGCTGTTATCCAGCATAATCATGGTTAACAGTCCTAATAACATCAGCGTTAGAGAGACCCACAATCCGGCCGCCAACAACACAAACAATGCAACCGTTAAAATACCGGCGATCAACAGAGGATCCATTACACTTCCTCCAAATTAAGTTCATCTTCATGGTTTTGATAACAGGGTTTTTCGCCACCTAATACGCGTAACAATTCATCAACTAAGGCAATGTTGAAAATTAACATACCTATGAACATACTAGACTGAGGTATCCATAACGGTACCGGCAAATAACCTACAGACACGTCTTCAAATACCCATGATTCGTACACCATATAACCTAAATGCCAAGACATAAGCCCTGCAAGTCCTGAACCTACAGCCAAAACGAGCAACTCTTGATAATGTCTTTGACCACTTGATAAGCGTTGAATCGCAAGGTTAACGCGTATGTGGCCACCTTTTTTTAGCGTATATGCCAAGCCTAAAAAGCTTGAAGCTGCCAAAAAGAACCCCGAAAAGTCGTCGGTTGATGGAATAATAAAACCCACCCAACGAGAAAGTATCTGGGCCAATATTACCAATGTAATAGCCACAATAAAAATACCAGCTAAAGCGCCGGAAAGTGTATATAAACCATCTAAAAAACGCCGCATATCAAAGCTCGCCAGTAAGTAAGTGAGTGAGTAAGAGAAAATAGTAGTTGAGCTACATTAAGCCAGCTCAACTACTTAGGTGTGACTATTAGCTATTTCTGATATTCAGCCATAATTGCCGCACCTGTGGCTCCAGCTTCTGCAGCCCACTCTGAGGCCATAGTTGCTCCAATTGCCTTTAACGAAGCTTGCAACTGTGCACTAGGCTGAACTACAACCATGCCGTTATCAGCTAAACCTTGCGTTTTAACGCGGGTTTCTTCCACTGCCATTGCCCAACCACGAGCCTCCGCCTTAGTAGCTGCAGTTAATACAGCCTGCTGTACATCTGCGTCCAAACGCTTAAAGGCTTTGCTATTCACAAACACCATATTCTTAGGAATCCATGCCTGTACGTCTGTGTAATGGTCTACAAAGTCCCATGCTTGGCTACTCACACCAGTTGATGGCGAAGTAATCATGGCATTTATGATACCAGCGCCAAAGGCTTGAGGAATTTCCGGCACCTGCACTGTAGTGGGCGTAGACTCAAGTAATACCGCTAACCGTGAAGTGGTAGGAGAATATGCCCGCATTTTCAAACCTTTTAAATCGGCAATATTGCTGACTGGGTCCTTAGTGTAAAGGCTCTGACCTGGCCAAGGCACTGCATATAGTAATTGCAGGCCATTAGTTGCCATAACAGCTTCAACAGTGCTGCGAGATGCGTCCCACAAAGCTTTAGCTTGATCAAAATCTGAGGCTAGGAAAGGAATGTTATCAAGCTTAAATACTGGATCATCATTACCTAAAACACCCATAAACATTTCACCAATAGGCACTTGCCCTGTGCGTACAGCACGGTGAATTTCCGGATGCTTAAACAAAGAAGATCCTGAGTGAACGACAATATCCAACTCACCATCCGTGGCCGCTTTTACGTCAGCAGAAAATGCACGCACGTTAATGGTTTGATGATAACCGTCGCCATAAGGAGTAGGCATATCCCATTTTGTGGCCGCTGTAGCAGTTGTTGCCGCTAACAAAGTGACTGTAGTGATCGCTGTGGCAAGCAGACCTGTATGTTTTTTCATCATAATGCTCATTTTTATTCTCCAAAGGGTTAAGGCGCAAGCGATGCATATGATTTTTTGCACTTGCGCTAGTGCAAAATATTGCAAGATGCGTGCCCGATGCATAAAACATACTAACCATTTGTTTTTAAAAAAAAATAAAAAAAATCGGAAAAATTTCCTTATAAATCGGGTCATAATTGTCCAAACTTATAAACTAAAACGAGTCACTTTTGACTCGAAATGTATTGCACTACAATTTATCGATGAGGTATTTTCTCATCCGCAAATACAGTTTTTTGCGGGGTATATTTAACGCTGAGGCTGTACGCTCTAAATGACCTTTATTTTGCATCAACGCTGTTTCAATCACACCTTTCTCAAACTGCTCCATTTGCTCCTCTAAACCACCCTGAATGGTTTTAGTAGGTGCAGAGTCTAAGTGATTCAAGCCTAGATTATTCAAGCTTAGCCCTAATGCCCAGCGCTCTGCTTCGTTGCTAATTTCACGCACATTGCCGTGCCAATCTCTGGTGTGTAGGTAGTGTATTTGTTCAGCATTTAAAACCGGGCAAGGTAGGTTATATTTTTGCGCCGCAAGCTCAGCAAAATGTCTAAAAAGAAGGCCTATATCACTTTTTCTATCGGCTATGCTAGGCAACTCAATACTCGTCACGTTAAGGCGATAATAGAGGTCTTCTCGAAACTCTCCTACGTTTGCCAACTGCCTTAAATCTACTTTACTGGCAGCGATAATACGCACGTCTAAATGAATCAGTGCGTTACCGCCAACACGTTCCAAACAGCGCTCTTGAACAACCCGTAACAAGCGCACTTGCAAGTGCGCTGGCATACTTTCTACTTCGTCTAAAAAAACAGTCCCTCCGTTGGCATACTCCAACTTGCCCACTCGACGTTTTTGAGCGCCAGTAAAGGCACCTGCTTCATGACCAAAAAGCTCACTTTCGATCATTGATTCTGCTAAAGCGCCACAATTTAGTGCCACAAAGGGGCGTGTCATACGGCTACTAAAATCATGCAAGCAGCGCGCTACTACTTCTTTTCCCGTACCTGTAGCCCCATTGATTATCAAATCCAAATCCAGCTGAGCCAACTGCAATACCGATTGACGGACACCCTGCATAACCGCGCTGTGACCCAGCAGCCGATGTTCGATTTCATGTTTTTCAGTCAAAGATAACCGTAAAGCTCGATTTTCTAATACTAGTTTACGTGTCTGCCAGGCGCGTTTAATGGCGTCCATTTGTATTTGCGGATCATCTGTTTTTTCTAAAAACTCATAAGCGCCAGAGCGAATCGCCTTAATGGCAACAGCAATATCTGCATGCGCACTAAATAAAATAATGGGAATCTCTGGATCAATCACTTGTACCGCTTCAAGTACAGCCAAACCGTCCATTTTTGGCATGCGCAAGTCACACACCAAAACACCCATCCACTGCTCATTACACAACGCCAGCGCCTCTAATGGGTTTTCAAAATCTAATCCATCGTAGCCTTCTAAAGACAAGGTTTGGCAAAACGATTGTCGCACTGACTGTTCGTCATCAATAACTAACACTTGACCTAAGTTGGCAGATAGCCTGGTAGAATTGCTCATGACATGATCTCGACTTGCTTAACACTGTTGTAAGGCAGGCGTAAGGAAAATATAGCGCCTTTCATGGGATGTCGCACAACAGCAAGTTGCCCGCCAAAGTCTTGTATTATGTTGTAGGAAATTGACAAACCGAGCCCCAGCCCTTCATCAACTTCTTTGGTAGTGAAAAAAGGATTAAATATTTGTTCGTAAAGCTCTGGAGCCACACCAGGACCATTATCAGCAATGCGTAATTCTATCTGCCCTTCACTATGTACACATTCAATCGTTATCTTTTTTGTGTGGGTATTATCTGCTACAGCATCTAGCGCATTTGACAACAGGTTCAGCACAACCTGCTCCAATTGTATTTGTTCAGCCATCACGGTATTTTTTTGAAACTTCATAGCGACTGATATTTGTGTGCTCTGGGTTTGAGGATGGCTTTTTAACAGCGTTAAAACATGCTCAACAACCTGATTCAGACACACCGACTGAACACTATCACGACGCTTTCTAGCCATGGATTTAAGCCGAGTAATAATCATGGTAGAGCGTTTGGTTAGGGATGATATTTGCTCAAAATTTTCAACCGCCTCAGCTGTTCGTCCTTGCTGTAAAAGTTTAACTCCATTATGGGCATAGTGGCTTATAGCTGTGAGAGGCTGGTTAATTTCGTGGGAGATGCCTGCTGATAACTGCCCTAAGGCTGCCAACTTACCAGCTTGCACTAACTCGGCCTGCTTTTCTGTCAACTGATCACGAAAGCTGCGCAAAGAGTTAGCCATAGTACCAATTTCATCTCGACCTTTAACTGGTACGGGTTGTTGCAGATTACCAGCGGCAATAATACGCATACTGCCATCTAATATACGAATTCGCCCTACAATATGCTTAGCCACGTAAAGCCAAACGATCAACACGCTCAACATGACACTAGCAAGGCTGGTCGCGATCATTAAACGATTACCTTGAGCGATGGCACTGTTGGACTGCTCTACTGCTTGCAAAGACGCCTCATGCACGGTATTAACGTGAGCGCTGATGTAATCATTGAACCGTGCCAATTGAATTTCAAGAATAGTTAATAATTTTTTTCCAGCTTCAAGTTGCAAACGCTCTTGACGACGTAATTCAAACATATTCAAATCACGCTGTACAAAATCAAGCAGTTGATCTGCCCTTATCATGAGCTCAGAGAAACCTTTAATATAGCTCATGTTATTAGTGTATTGAAGAATGCTATGGACAAGCTCATCAGCTTGTATTGCTGTTGCTATAAGGGAATCTGGATCTGGCACATGATGAGCTCTACTGACTAAGTTAACCAATAAACTGGTATCTGCCTTTAATCTAAATAGTACTTTTAAATCGGCGTTTAGTTGAGCGATAGAACGCTCTCCACGTCGGTTAACAACAATTCCAGAAGTAGGTATATCTTCGTTAAATCGGCTTTTTATGTATTGTTGGGTATGATCTATTAACGGATCTATGTCTGCCAGAAAACCACTTACGGCCCAACGTAAACGTTGACTTTCACTCTCTTTGTCCACTTTTAGATAGAGCTGTTTAAGCACATTTTCATTCAGAGCGTTCAGCGTTTTAGTCACGTCCTGCAATTGATCTTCTAAACTCACTTGCTGATCGGTATTTATCGCTTCAGAACGGGGAATTTTAGGCAGCACACTAGCAATGGCTTCTGTACCTTCGTTTAACTGGCGCCATAACACTTGCCTGGAACCTGAATCTTTCACTGCCATTAACGCTGGCGCAAGGGATGTGATAGTAGCGGCTTCAGTGCTCAGCTTTACCATCAAACCTAATGATGGAATATCTTGCTCAACCACCGATTTGAGTTGATTGCCTAGCTGGTTGTGTAAAGACCAGCCAATAACACTCGTTATAAGGGTGAGTAGGCTTAAGATGCCAAATGCGGTAAATAATCGATCACGTATGCTGTGACCGCGAAATATATTCATGAGAATTGTCAGTACATGATAGGCAATGGGTAAGTTAACCCAAACGGACAATGGAATACTAGGGCTGGGTAATAATTCAAAATACTTTGAGACTTTTACATGAAGGGGCGACAAAAGGGAAATGAGGAAAAATCAGTCTAGTGGAGGCGGGAAACACAGGTAATAGCTAGCTATTATCAAATTTTCCAACGAAAAGTAGGCTAATTTTAACCATTTCACCTTGGTGCCTGCTTTGTGCAAAGGTCTCACTTTATTTTAGGCACAAAAAAACCGCAACACAGCGGCTTAATGGTTCCAACAGTAGCGTAATGGCGGAACGGACGGGATTTGAACCCGCGACCCCCGGCGTGACAGGCCGGTATTCTAACCAGCTGAACTACCGCTCCGC
>JAWUYU010000091.1:0-9367 GCA_034110645.1 Pseudomonadales bacterium | reverse complement strand
GACCATAGCGAGATGGAACCACCTGACCCCATTCCGAACTCAGAAGTGAAACGTCTTAGCGCCGATGGTAGTGTGGGGTCTCCCCATGTGAGAGTAGGTCATCGCCAAGCTTCCCATTCGTATAAAAAACCTCTAGCCCCACAAAGGCTAGGGGTTTTTTATTGGGCTCAGAAAAGTACGGATTGACGTAAAGAACCCGTCTTCGCGAGCGCAGCGCGGTGATCCAATACCACTAAACTATGGATTGCCACGTCGCTACTCTCAAAGACGGTAGGGTGGAAGGTTTTTACATCACTGCGTTCGCAAAGACTGCCTTCTATGACTCCTAAGCTAAAGCGCGATATGCCATTCTGCCACCGCTGATGAACATAGCGTTATCATAGCCCATGTCCCGCAAGGCAGCTGCAGATAGAGCACCACGATTATTAGCATTGCAATAACATATGATGGTGCTGCTTAAGTCAGGAATAATACCTTCAATATTCATTTCTAATTTACCTCTACTGAGGTTAATAGAGCCTTCTATGTGGTCCTTAGTATGTTCTTCTTGGTCCCGGATATCGAGCAAAATGGCCCCGTTAGAAACTAGTGTATCAACCTGACTAGGTTCTACAGACTCAACACGAGCCATTGCTTGATCGGACATGGTTTGGAATTTTTCAGTGTAAGCCATTAGCTATCTCATAAGTTGTGTCTAATACATTATATTAGCTAAAGCTAATTGAAATGGCAATGCTAATGGCAAGTGATTAATCCCATGTTAAATTTAAGGTTAACTCCAAAGTTAAACTCAACGTTAAATGAGCCATTACACTCCACGTCGGTAAACACTTTGTGCGGCCGCAACCCCAGACCCTAAAACGATGTCATAGCCTAAATCTACCATAACCATTTCAGCAGTAGCGATGCCAGACAGCGCCATAACATCAGTCATTGCTCCTAAGTGACCGATACGGAATAACTTACCAGCCATTTCACCTAAGCCGCCGCCAAAAGATACGCCATACGCTTTATAGGCATGTTGGGTGATCAAATTAGAGTCTTTACCTGTGGGCACCATGATAGCTGTTACGGTATCAGAATAAAGATCTGGGTTTTGGGCACAAAGTTCTAAGCCCCATGCATTTACAGCGGCTCTTACGCCTTGTGCAATGCGATGGGGACGTGCATGAACATTATCCATACCTTCTTCTAGTAACATGCTTACACTGGCTCTTAAGCCGTTAAACAGCTGCACAGGTGGCGTATACGGATAGCTGCCTATAGCATTAGCATTGGCCATGTCATTAAAATCAAAAAAACAGCGGGGCAAGGTAGCTGTTTTGGTTGCTTCCATAGCTTTAAGGCTAACTCCCACGATAGCTAACCCGGTGTTCAGCATAAACCCTTTCTGTGAGCCGGTAATGGCAATGTCTACTCCCCAGGCATCCATTTGAAAGTCCATACTTGCCAATGAGCTCACAGCATCTACCATTAATAAGGCATTGTGGTTGGCGTTATCAATGGCTTTACGTACCCCGTGCACATCACTTTTTACGGCGGTAGCGGTTTCGTTGTGAGTGACTAATACGGCCTTGATATGGCCTTCTTGGTCGGCTTGTAAGCGTCGTGAGAACTCTTCAACCGGAGCGCCTGTACCCCATTCACACTCAACCACTTCAACGTCTAAACCAAAGCGTTGGCAAAGGTCAATCCAGCGTTGGCTGAACATACCATAACGAGCGATGAGAACCTTGTCGCCTGCGCAGAGAGTGTTAGTTATAGCGCCTTCCCAGCCACCAGTGCCAGTGGCAGAGAAAAGTAACACTTGGCCAGTTTCAGTTTTAAAGACTTTTTTAAGGTCATTGAGTAGAGGTATGTAGTCATCTGCAAAATCTGCTGCGCGGTGGTCAAAGTTGCTGATGTTCATAGCTGCCTTTATAAAATCTGGCGTATTGCTAGGGCCAGGGATAAATATGGGGTTTTGGTTTTTCATAATGGTGCCCTTAATTTCACGTATAGGTGTTACTTTTATTTAGACACTAGTTTGGCTTTTAAAGTAGTATTAAACAATTTTATTGGAAAATAACTCCAATACGAATTTAAAATAACTAACTTATTGAAAAATAACAATATAAATTATTTCATTTTATATAGTATATTAATAATGAAAAAATAAATTGAGTAGTTATAGCCTTTTGCGCAACATGCTAATCATTAGATAGGAACATATTATGGACCCAGTTAAACGCGGCCGTGGTAGGCCAAGATCAGCAACTTCAGAAGCGAGTGCTTCAACGGTACAAGCACTAGATAGAGGTATATTGCTGTTACAAGCTTTAGCACAGCATAATACTGTAAGTTTAACCGATCTTGCTATGCAGGTAGGAATGCCAGCGTCCAGTGCACATCGATTGCTGATGACGTTACAGCAGCATGATTTTGTGGATTTCGATGAGAACACCCAGCGTTGGCAAGTGGGTATTGAAGCCTTTAGGGTAGGTAGTGCCTATTTATCACGAACTAACTTTCTAGAAGCTGCACGGGGGCCGTTACGTGACCTTATGGAAGCTACGGGTGAAACTGCAAACTTGGCAGTAATGGATAATTCAGAAGTGGTGTTTGTGGCACAGGTGGAAACCACTAATCCTATACGGGCGTGTTTTAGTGCTGGAACTCGGGCGTTAATGCATTCTTCTGGTATAGGTAAAGCCTTGTTAGCTCAAATGCCAAGGCGTAAGTTAGAGACTGTATTGCAAAGCGCAGGGCTGCCTCAATATACGCTGAGAACATTATCTACTCCAACAGAACTCTATGCTGACCTTAAGGCTACAGTAGATAGGGGCTGGTCTTACGATCAAGAAGAGCGTTATGAAGGGATGAGTTGTGTTGGTGCAGCTATACGCAATGCTAAGGGAGACCTTGTAGGTGGTATTTCTGTGTCTGGGCCTAGTGTGCGGTTTGATCCGTTACAGGTAGCAGTAATAGGGCTTAAGGTTAAGGCTGCGGCCGATCAAGTTACTCAGACCTTAGGCGGTAAGGTGTAGTTAAGTTGGCGCTGCTAAACGACAACCAACTACTTGAGGTGCCAAACCTTAGAGCTCTTGTTGAGCTAATGTTACCCAGTAAGCCGCCCCTGTTTCCAAAATGTCATCATTAAAATCATAGTGTGGATTATGCAACATGCAGCCACCCACGCTGTCTTTGCCATTGCCTAAAAAAGCGTAGCAGCCATTTTTAACACGCAGCATGCTCGCAAAATCTTCAGAAATAGTCTTCGGGCGACAGGCTAAATCTACCGAGCTTTCGCCTAACAAAGAGAGTGCTGCTTTGCCTGCGGCTTGGGTTTCTTTTTCAGTGTTAATGGTAGCCCAGAACACTCGGTCGTAAGTAAACTCATGTTCGGCACCATGGGCCTGACAGATGCCAGCTACCAACTGTCCCATGCGAGCTTCTATTATATCTTGCACTGTTTCAGAGAAACTACGGCAATCACCAGTAATGGTAACCGTGCTTGGAATAACATTCACAGCGCCATCGGTAACAAATTCAGTAGCAGACACTACAGCCTGTTGTTCTGGGTTTATGCTGCGTGAAACGATGGTTTGTAAGCCTAGTAGGATTTCTGCGCCAATCACTAGTGGATCAATATGGTGGTGAGGTTGTGAGGCGTGACCGCCCCGGCCTTTAATGACAATTTTAAAGTTGTCTTCACTGGCCATCACGCCACCAGAATTCATCGCCATGTGGCCAGCGGCCATCCCCGGCATATTGTGGAGGCCGTAAATGGCTTGCATGGGGAATCGTTCGAATAAGCCATCATCAATCATGGCTTGAGCGCCGGCACCGTGCTCTTCATCGGGTTGGAATATAAAATAAACGGTGCCATCAAAATCGCCATGTGTGGCTAATTCTTGGGCAGCACCTAACAGCATACTGGTATGGCCATCATGGCCACAGGCATGCATGCGTCCATCATTTAGAGACTTGTGAGAGAATTCATTAAGCTCTTGGATAGCTAATGCATCCATGTCGGCTCGTAAACCAATGGCTTTATGGGAAGACCCTTTGGTGAGCTGGCCAACGATACCTATTTGGCCAATGCCCTCATGTACTATAAGACCAAATTCAGTGAGCTTTTGTATAACAAAGGCGGCTGTATCGAACACCGAAAATTCAGTTTCAGGATGCTGGTGCAAGTGGCGACGCCAGCTTTGCATCTGGTCTTTTGAAGTTTCAAGTAGTTGTGTCATTAGAGTGCTTTTAAAGGAATAACAGAGGTACTCATCATGTCACATTTAACCTTTAGCGACTAGACCTACAGCTTCGATACCTGCAACCGCAGCGATTAAATCGTTGTCTGAAGTATCTCCTGTTACGCCCAGTGCGCCTAGGGTTTGGCCACGTTCGTTTTGAATCAACACACCGCCTGGTACAGGAATCATTTTGCCGTCTAAGGCAGCGTTAGCAGTGACAATGAAATAAGGTTGAGCTTCGGCCCTTGCCATTTGTGCGCTACCCGGAATACCGAGCATTACCACACCATAAGCCTTAGCTTGGGCAATAGCAAAGCGACCTGGTGACGCGCCATCTTGGCGTTCAAATGCTTTTACATGGCCGCCTGAATCGAGCACCACCACAGATAAAGGGTTGAACCCAAGTTCTTTACCTTTAGCAAGAGTGGCATTGATGATGCGTTTTGAGCGACTTAAAGATAGTTCGGCCATGAGTGGCTCCAATAATCGTTGTTATTAGGAGCATCATAGCCGAGTTTTTTTGTGGATATTAGCCTGTATTCGACTTTAGTCGGGACTAAACGGTCATACTCGTTATTTGAGGTTAGATCTCAATTTATAAACCTTATTTATTGTCACGAATTTGGTTGAGGGTTTTATTTGGCGTTAAGGCTTGCGGGTCGAGTTTGATGTGAATCAAAGCGGGCTTATTGGCCGCCATAGCATCGTTCAAGGCTTGAGGAAATTGCTCACTATTAGTCACCTGAGTAGCAAAAGCATCATACGCTTTTGCGAGGGCGCAAAAATCAGGGTTAACCAAATCTGTAGTGCTTACACGGCTGGGGAAATGAAGCTCTTGGTGCATGCGAATAGTGCCATACATGCCATTATCAATAACCAATACAATAAGGGCGGCATTTTCCTGTACAGCAGTGCCAAATTCTTGCATGGTCATTTGGAAACAACCATCACCTGCGAAAGCCACTACGGTTTTGTTTGGGTATGCTATTTTTGCCGCTATCGCTGCTGGGAGTCCATAGCCCATAGAGCCGCTCGTTGGAGCAAGCTGGGTGCCATATTCAGAGAACTTCCAAAAACGGTGAATCCAGGTAGCATAGTTGCCAGCACCATTTGTTATGATTGAATCTGCAGGTAAGGTGGCCTCAAGATGGGCCATGATAGCAGGCATTTGTACGTCACCAGGGTGAGCTTTAGTGGGCAAGCTGGACCATTGCAGGTAGTTGCTATGGCACTGAGCTACGTGGTCTAAACGATGTTGTGCAATCGTATGTGTGGCTTTACGTGCAGCGGTTAGTTCACAAAGGCCTTGTGCTAAGGCTTTAGGGCTGGCATGAATGGCTAAGTCTGCGCGATATACTCGGCCCAACTCTTCTGCCGAAGCATGAATGTGGATGAGTTGTTGTTTAGCACCGTGCACACCTAACAGTTCATAGTTTTGCGATGGTACTTCTGAGAAACGACCGCCAATTAGGATGACTAAATCGGCATCGGCAATGGTGGATTTTAATTTAGGGTTAATGCCTAAACCCACATCACCAGCGTAGTGTGAATGATTGTGATTAAACAACATTTGGCGACGGAATGAGCATGCTACAGGCACACTAAATTGTTCCGCAAAGGCTTCCACGTGAGCCACTGAATCTGCACACCAACGGCTACCACCTAATACCACTACAGGGTTGCTGGCTTGTTCTACCATGCTAGCCATTTGTTGCATAGCCGCTTGGCTAGGGTAGGTCTCTAACATACTAAAAGGTTTTATTTGGGTGCTTTCGGCAGTGCCAGATAAGGTATCTTCAGGCAACACTAGTACTACAGGGCCAGGGCGGCCGCTAGTGGCTACAGACCAAGCTCGGCTTACCATTTCGGTAATACGGTCCGTGGAATCTATTTCTGCTACCCATTTAGCCATTGAGCCTAAATATTGACCGTAATCCACTTCTTGAAATGCTTCACGGTGGCGTAACTTACTATTAATTTGGCCAATAAATAAAATCATTGGTGTAGAATCTTGCTGCGCCACATGAATGCCGGCGCTGGCGTTGGTAGCACCTGGGCCACGGGTAACAAAACAAATGCCAGGGGTGCCATGGAGCTTGCCCCATGCTTCTGCCATCATGGCAGCTCCACCTTCTTGGCGAGCGCTAGTGGCGCTAATAGGGCTATCGTGTAAGGCGTCTAATACTTCTAGGTAGCTTTCACCAGGCACGCAAAATAATTGCTTAACGCCATGGGCTTCTAAGGCGTCGACAACAAGTTGGCCGCCAGATTTTATGCAAGTAGTCATTAATAATTCCCTTTACGAGTTACAGGCGTTGTAAGGTTTTGTAGTAAGCTTTCACAGCCACTAATCGGCACAGATCTTGCTCTTGAAGTTGAAGGCCTTGAGCAGTTTCATGGCTAATGATGGCATTGCCATTGTCGTCAAAAGACACGGCAACAATACTGCTACGAAAGTTTTCTAGTACGGTGTTACTAATTAAAAATAACTCTGCGTCATCGCTTGGTTGGGCGATTTTAACGTGAAGTATTTCGCTATTTCTAACTGAGCTAATGTCTTTCAGTGGCGCTTCAACCGTAGGGCCTGCGTCAAAAATATCCACATAACCGATATGCTGAAAGCCTTCTTTTTCTAACAGCCGAAGTGCTGGGCGGGTTTTCTCATGTACGTGGCTTATCACCGCTTGGGCTTCAGGGCTAAGTAGGTTTACATAAAGTGGATATTTAGGCATCAGTTCTGCAATAAATACTTTGTTACCTAAACCCACTAGGTAGTCTGCCTGCTTAAACTCCATAGAGAAAAAGTGGGTGCCTAACCAATGCCAAAAGGGCGAGTTGCCGTTGGCATCATTTACACCACGCATTTCAGCAATCACTTTACTGCCAAAACGTTCAGCAAACTGAGCCATAAACAAAAAGCGGCTCTTAGATAAAAGGCGTCCGTTAGTGCCGCAGCGGTGTGCTTCTTGTAAGAACAAGGTACATACTTCAGAACAGCCGGTGTAATGGTTGCACAAAGTGAGTACTTCCATTTTGTTGTGCACTTCTAGGGTAGGCGATGCATGTACTACAGTTTGGCGATGGTAGTGGTAGAAGGGTGCGCGAGTGCCAACACTAGCTTCCACTGCAGTAGTGCCTATTACTTCACCCGTTTGAGTGTCTTCCAGAACGAATAAGTAACCTTCGTCATATGGCTGGGTAATCTGTTTGGCAAAGGAGGCAACAGAGCGCGCAATTTTCTCATTTAACACATCGCGGTTAATGGGTAAGGAAGTAAAGCCTACACCAGAATCTACGGCAATTTTATACAAAGCGTCTTGGTCTTGTGGACCAATAGGGCGAACAACCAACATAGTGAGCTAGCCATTTAGTAACTAATAAAAGCTTATTATACGGGGTGTTACCTGTTTAAGGACAAGGTTTAACTTGCATATATGCGCCTCAAATCTTCGCAAACTTGTTTATGGCCTGCGCAAGGTAAATGATACAAGGCTCCTTGTTGAATAATATAGCCATTAATAGCTTCAATTTCTGTAGTACGGCCTGTTTGGCAGTCTTGCAACATAGACGATTTGTTGAGGGCCGTTTGCTGCAAAATTCGTAAAGCGGTATTGAGCAAGCCTTGTCCTAAAGGCACTATACCCACACGAGCCATTACGTCCTGTGTTTCTACACACAGTTGCTGCAAGCGAGGTCGTCCTTGAGGGTGGTTAATTAGTTCGCCGTTTGTACATTGATAGATAGCAGTGAGGGCGTTAATGACGCTGTTGATCGCTAGTTTATGCCACATAGGGATGCGAATGTCTGTGTGCCAAGCAATGTTCAGCTTTGGTATGTTTGGCATGGGGTGGAGTAGACTTTGTATTGATTCAGGTATTTCTGCAGCAAGTAAATGGTCGCTAAAACTGCCAATCAATGTTTCACCACTGCCAGCCCGAACCACATCAAAAGGCCCCTTACGCCAAGCACCATCGGTACTAGTTGCACAATAAATATTAGCTTCTGGCAGAGCTCGCTGTAACGTTTGAGCAGTTCCCATGCCGTTTTGTAGCAATATAATTTCGGCATCATTAGCTAAATGTCGGCGCCATGGTAATACGGCATCCAAGGTGGCGTAAGATTTACAGCACACAAGTAAGTGGTTGATTTTTTTGCGGGGGTTGTTGGGGTTGGAGTAACTACTTGGAATAAATGCTTGAGGTTGAGTGTGAATCTTGCAATCGTCCTCCAATAGCCGCACCCCGTCAGCAGCTTGGTATTGAGCCAGTTGTACTGCATCCTTCAATAACAAGGTGACAGCTGATCCGTGCGTGGTTAACGTGCTGGCCCAAAGGCTGCCAATAGCACCGACACCACAAATGTGCCAAGGGTAGGATGAAAGACTAGTCATGGGTTACAATATTGCTATTAAGATTCGTACCCTATTTTAACAAAGGAATTAACTAATGCCATCATTTGACGTGGTTTCCGAACTCGATAGCCATGAAGTATCTAATGCCCTGGACCAAGCTAACCGTGAAGTGACTACCCGCTATGATTTTAAGGGAGTTAATGCCCGTTTTGATCAAGGTGAAGATATGGTTACCATGCGCGCCGACGTGGAGTTTCAATTGCAACAAATGTTACCTATTTTGCATGAAAAGCTTATTAAGCGTGGTATTGATATCCGTTGCTTAGAACTTAAAGACCCAGAAACCACTAATATGAAAAGTAGCCAAGTGGTATTGATGAAATCTGGCTTAGAAAAAGATTTGGCCAAAAAAGTGGTTAAGTATTTAAAAGAGCAAAAGCTCAAAGTGCAAAGCCAAGTGCAGGGTGACCAAGTACGAGTAACAGGTAAGAAACGCGACGACTTGCAAGAAGCGATTGCCAGCTTACGTGAAGGTGAATTTGACATGCCGTTGCAGTTTAGTAATTTTAGAGATTAATTATTAACGACTTAGGCGGGCCCTCAGTGGCTAGCCATTAGGGCTGAATATATAGAAAGGATTTTTT
Organism: Pseudomonadales bacterium; assembly: GCA_034110645.1. Taxonomy (GTDB): domain Bacteria; phylum Pseudomonadota; class Gammaproteobacteria; order Pseudomonadales; family Balneatricaceae; genus Njordibacter. Next base: position 137 of record JAWUYU010000091.1, on the reverse strand, counting down.
CGAAGTGGAATCGTGTAAGTAATGTCTAACCCAGTAATGTCTCAACCAGTAAAACTACTAAGTATCGTTGTTGTTTGTGCCTGTGTGTTGCTTGCCATAAATTTTGGTATGCGTGCATCATTTGGCTTCTTTATGGC
>JAWUYU010000090.1:0-7360 GCA_034110645.1 Pseudomonadales bacterium | reverse complement strand
ACTAATCAAAGTAAGCGTAGCAATAAGTAATAGGCTCAAGGCCACTTTCTTTAGCTGCACACTGCTGACAATTATTGGCAGAAGATACCCGAGCAAACTTATCGCACACGCCACACTTGGCCTTGTCCACCGCTTTCCATTGCAACCCTGGAAACTCTTGCCAGCGCTTACCTAAGCTTAAGATTTCATGGCCTTTAAGCAGGTCTCCTGCGTGGTAACGGCCAGCTATGATTTTAATGCGCTGGTCCACTGCTCGTTTGCGCCTTTGCTCTTCTACTTGATTTTGATCCGGGGCCATGTGACTGGCCAATATACTCATGGTATCGGCCATACCTTGTTGCTGCTGGCTATAGTGCTTAAGGGCGTGTTCAAGCTGAGCATTACGCCCTAGGGGAATAATATAGGCTAATAAGCTTGGGTCCCAATGACCACCAGCCAAGTGCAAGGATTCCATTAAATCGATGTTGTGATCGCCGTATAAGCGTAAATCATTTGCCGTAGTAATCAGTTCGTAGCCCATCGGCAAGTGATTCAACAAAGAGGCACTAAGGCCAGAATCGGTTGGCGTATCTTCACTATCAAACCAGTCGCTCATTAAATCACCTAAACCTAAATAGGTTATCCTTAGTCGTGATCCTTAGTCGTTATAACTATCATCATAGCTATGCACTAGGTCTTCAAAACGTGTGTATTTGCCTATAAAGGCTAAACGCGAGGTGCCAATAGGGCCATTACGCTGTTTTCCAATGATAATTTCGGCCTTACCTTTATCTTCACTGTCTTCGTTATAAACCTCATCACGGTAGATGAACATAATAACGTCAGCGTCTTGCTCTATGGCTCCAGATTCACGCAAGTCTGAGTTTACTGGGCGTTTATTAGGGCGATTTTCCAAGCTACGGTTAAGCTGAGAAAGGGCAACAACTGGGCACTTTAATTCCTTAGCCAAAGCCTTTAATGAACGTGAAATTTCAGAAATTTCAGCGGTACGGCCTTCAGTATGGCCTTTAATCTGCATTAGCTGAAGGTAGTCAATCATGATCATACCCACACTGCCGTGCTCACGGGCAATACGCCTGGCCCTAGTACGCATTTCAGTAGGGCTTAAAGCTGCACTGTCATCAATATAAAGCGGCTTGTCTTTAAGCAAGTTCACGGCACCCGTGAGCTTAGGCCAATCGTCTTGCTCTAATTTACCAGTACGCATACGCGTGGCATCAATACGCCCAAGGGACGCTAACATACGCATCATCAACTGCTCCGCGGGCATTTCCATGCTGAATACAAGTATGGGCTCGTCACCAATGATCGCCGCATTTTCAACAATGTTCATGGCGAAGGACGTTTTACCCATTGAGGGACGGCCTGCCACGATAATTAAATCGGATTTTTGCAGACCTGCAGTTTTGGTATCTAAGTCGGTGAAGCCGGTACTAATACCTGTAATGGCACTGTCAGAGCGAAATAGTAGATCTATACGTTCTACTGCGCCTTTAAGGATAGGGTTAATGTACTGCGGGCCACCTTCTTTTGGCCGAGCCTCTGCTATTTCAAATACTTTGCGCTCTGCTTCGTCCAAAACGTCACCCGATGAGCGGCCCTCTGTATGGAACGCAGAGTCTGCGATGTCATTGGCTACAGTAATGAGCTGACGCAATATGGCCCTTTCACGCACTATATTGGCATATGCGGTAATGTTTGACGCACTAGGTGTGTTTTTCGCCAATTCACCTAGGTAGCTTAAACCACCGGCATTAGCTAGCTCATCTATACGGCTTAATTCTTCTGATAACGTAATCACATCTATAGGCCGAGAATCGCCTACTAGCTTGGTCATTACACGGAAGATGAGTCGATGATCCTGACGGTAAAAATCGACTTCCGCCACGGCTTCAGACACTCTATCCCATGCCATTTCGTCCAACATTAAACCGCCTAGTACCGACTGCTCGGCCTCTAGAGACTGTGGGGGCACTTTAAGTGCGTCAAGCTGTGGATCGGACTTAAGTAAGTGTGAAGCTGGTTGCATGAGAATGTCGATCTTATAAAATGAATACTTGCCCATGATAACCTTTACCTCAGGCACAAAAAAGCCCCTTTATAGGGGCTTTTTTAGATTGCGTCGCTTCGCTCGCAATGACGTAGTATAGACCCACGTCATTGCGAAGGCCAAAGGCCCTCGGCAATCGCTACAGCAGAGTTTTACTCAGCAACAAGCGTTACAGTTACTTCAATAGTGATGTCACTATGAAGTTGAACAGCAACAGCTGTGTCGCCCAATGCGCGCAATGCACCTTCAGGCAGACGTATTTCAGTCTTGTCAATGGCATGGCCAGCTTCCACTAGGGCAGCAGCGATTTCATTTGTACCGATAGAACCGAACAACTTACCTTCTTCGCCAGCGTGAGCAGCGATAGTGATAGTCAACTCGCCTATTGCATCTGCACGAGCTTGTGCAGCAGCTAGCTTTTCAGCAGCAGCGGCTTCAAGGTCTGAGCGACGCGCTTCAAAAGCTTCAATGTTAGCTTTGTTAGCAGGTACAGCTTTACCAGTTGGGATTAGGAAGTTACGGCCGTATCCAGCTTTCACTGAAACAGTGTCGCCTAACGCACCCAACTTACCAGTTTTCTCAAGAAGAATTACCTTCATTTTTAATTCCTTAATTTGCTCAACATGTATACACGAGGAGTCTAATTCTATTTTTTTACTCTAACTGGCAAACGTTGGCGTAGCTTGAGTACGCTGTCCAAGGTGGCCAATAATGCCAGCAAAGTAAAGACCACTGTGCTTGAGAGAAACAACCCTAAATAGATTGCTATCAGCCAAGCTCGGCCTAGTTTTAATTGCTCAACCAGCCCATGCACTAGAGCTAAGCCTGCAAAAAGTAATGGTATTGATAATATAAACAACCACTGTGTCATATCAGTAATACTACTTAAGCCGAATACGGCTAAAGCTAGAGATCCCGTAAGCCATAGAGGCAAACACAACTGATGAAATTCGGTTTGAAAACCACCTGGGTTATACAACGCCGCCTGCCACCATCGCGCCAACACAACACAGGCTAATAATATAGCCATGTGTACGGCACCTAACACACCCTCCATAAGGGTTTGCAGTAACTCTTTATCAACATTTTCTGGCAATTTTTGCTGTGCTTCTAGCTGAATTCCAGCTTCGGCAAAAGCTACCATTACATCTTGCAAGTGGCTAGCCAGAATAGGCATCGATATAATTGCTGCCAGTAGGCTAACAACCAACACATATGCCCAACTGGCACTGTAGCGTAAAACGCTGGCCAAACCTGCTACACCAATTAAGGTTAAGGCAGGTGTTGGATCACCATTACTCCACCAAGCAATGGCAGGTAATAGGCTCCACATAAAAACACTGGCACCGGCTTGATAACCTTTTCGCAAGATCACCAAGGCCACAAGTGCCGCACTTATCCAAAACAACACAGGAATAATGGCAAATAACACGGCAACCATAGTTGCTTGTTTGTTGCCACGCATGGCGTATTGAGCTAGTCCGCGCATAGGTTAATACGGCTTACTGATGAGCGTCAGTGTATGGCAACAATGCAACGTAACGAGCGCGTTTGATAGCGGTAGAAAGCTGACGCTGGTAGCGTGCTTTAGTACCGGTAATACGGCTAGGTACAATCTTGCCAGTTTCAGATACGTAGCCTTTTAAAACTTCAATATCTTTATAGTCGATTTGAACAACGCCTTCGGCGGTGAAACGACAGTACTTACGACGACGAAAAAAACGTGCCATGTCAATATCTCCAGTTAATTATTCAGCTGCGGCTTCGGCAGCTGGTGCTTCTTCAGCTTGGGCTTCTACTTGAGGAGCTTCGGCACGAGGGGCGCGTTCTTGACGACGACGGTCTTCACGGCTTTCTGCAGCTTTAACAGGAGAATCACCAGTTTCAGCAGCTTTCATACGTACAACCATGCTACGAATTACAGCATCGTTGTAACGGAAGTTACTGTCTAGCTCGTCTAATGCAACGTTTGAACATTCGATGTTCATTAGCACATAGTGAGCTTTGTGAATCTTGTTAATTGGGTATGCCAAGTGGCGACGGCCCCAATCTTCTAAACGATGAATTGCACCACCATCGGCTTCAATAGTCGTGGTGTAGCGCTCGATCATAGAGGGTACTTGTTCGCTTTGGTCTGGATGGACCAAAAAGATAATTTCATAATGACGCATTGCTGCTCCTTATGGGTTAAATAGCCTTAAGTGTTTAGTAATTCGTTATTGAACGACAACCTTAAAGCAAGGAGGTAAATCACACCTAAAAATGTGATGGCGCATTATACGTAAAGTTATGACAAGGCACAAGTCGCGCCTCCTTTGTACCCAACCAAGAGCCAACCAGAGCCAACCAGAGCCGAGCAACCCCAGAAGCAGGTAAGTACACCGCAAGTGCCATAACTTACCAATACCAGCACAGGCTGGCTCTGGACATTATCTGTGGCCACTGTCACAATCTTGCAAACCTTCCGCTGCCACTAGCCTAGGCGCTAGGCACCTGTGACGAAAAAACTAACACCAAATTTGAGACAAAATTATGTGGAACATCTATTTATCCGGCGAAATACATACAGACTGGCGCGAGCAGATCATTAACCGTTGCGCCATACTTAAACTTCCTGTGAATTTCACGTCTGCCTGCACCAACCACGAGGCCAGTGATGCTGCAGGTGACCACTTAGCAGATACTGCCACCAGCTTTTGGCGTGACAACCAATCGGCCAAGGTGAATGCCATTCGCACCAAGAACCTCATTGCCCAAGCAGACATCGCTATTATTAGATTTGGAGACAAATACAAGCAATGGAATGCCGCTTTTGATGCCGGTTACTGCGCAGCTATGGGCACCCCATACATCACTTTACATAGCGAAGACATTGTTCACCCATTAAAAGAAGTAGATGCTGCAGCAATGGCTTGGGCTACAGACGTTGATCAAATAATCACCACTCTACAGCATATATGTAGCTAACAAAGCCACATATTAAACAAGGACGTTTTGCTATGAGTCAACACGCTGGACACTTGGGCACAAAGCCCATCCTGGGCTTATTTTTTGGCATGGCTGCCCCCATTGCTGTGGGCATGATGGTGCACGGTCTCTACAATGTAGTAGATGCCATTTTCGTTACCCGCGCCATTGGTGTTAACGCCATGGGCGGCATTTCCATTGTATTCCCTATCCAAATGTTCATTTTTGCTTTGGCCACCTTGGTGGGTAGCGGCATGGCTTCCATTGTGGCGAGGCAACTAGGCGCAAAACAAGAGAATGCGGCCAACACCACCATTGATATCGCCTTTCGTTTAGGCCTAACCATGGCTATAGCCTTTACCCTTGGCATTTATTTTAATATCGATAGCCTACTAGAATTTCTGGGAGTGTCAGAAACACTGTGGCCATATGCTCACGCTTACCTTGTGCCTTTGGTGCTAATGAGTTTTCCCATCGTATTCATCAGCAGCATTCCAAGCGACTTACTCAGAGCTGAAGGTAAGGCCATGTTGATGATGGCCAGCATGGTTTCTTCTGCCATTCTCAACATTATCTTAGATGCTATTTTTATCTTTGTGCTAGACATGGGTGTGGAAGGTGTAGCTTATGCCACTATTATATCTCAGGTATTCGCTGCAGCTTTGATGCTCTATTTCATTTTAGGCGGCAAAACCCATTTAAAATTGCGCCCGTTTACTTATCATATGGACTGGGGTGTACTTAAGGATATCTGCTTACTGGGCGTGCCTATTTTGATTTCCCATGCAGGGGTATCTGTTTTTATCGGTTTAACCAACTATACAGTAACGCAGTTTTCTGACGTTGACAGCGATCTGTATGTGAGTGCGTACGGACTTATTGGCCGCTTAATGATTTTCTTTATATTACCGGCCATTGCCATGACCATCTCCTTTCAAACCATTGCTGGCTATAACTATGGCGCTCAGAAATATGATCGCGTGCTGGCTACTATTAAGATAGGTGTTCTTTCAAGCCTATGTTATGGCCTAGGGGTTAGTACCATGATGTTACTCGCACCTCATCAAATCATCGGCATCTTCACTCAAAACTCTGCGCTACTAGCCACCACTGCAGGTATCGCCTTTTGGTCCTTTTTACTATTCCCATTAGCCAACGCACACAGCGTTATTAGCTCTTTGTTTCAGGCCTTAGGTAAAGCGCGTCATGCAATTTTCTTATCATCTTTAAGAATCTATTTTATATTGATACCTGCTCTACTCATATTACCCAGCATTTATGGTATTGATGGCATTTGGTATTCTTTCCCTATTGCCGATGTGATCGCTTTTATTGTGGTGATTTATTTCGTATTTCGCGAACGCGGCAACTTACACCGCCTAAACTTAAATTCTAAACAAGACACACCAGACCAAATCACATCAAAAAAGGCCTCTTAATATGTATTGCGATGAAGTAGATTACGAAATAATTGGCCAAAGCATGCAGATTTTGGAGGTAGAGCTAGACCCCCAAGAAACAGTGATCGCAGAAGCTGGCATGATGAACTACATGGAACAAGACATTACCTTTGAAACACGTATGGGTGATGGCTCTGCTACCAACGAAAGCTTTATGAGCAAGATGTTTTCCGCCGGCAAGCGCGTGCTTACAGGTGAGTCTTTATTCATGACCCATTTCTCTAACGAAGGCACTAAAAAGCGCAGAGTAGCGTTTGCGGCACCTTACCCTGGCACCATAATTCCATTAAATTTAGCCGAGCAAGGCGGCCAAATTCTCTGCCAAAAAGACTCCTTTCTAGCAGCTGCTCGTGGCACCAAAATAGACATCGCTTTTAACCGCAAAATCGGCGCTGGTTTTTTTGGTGGCGAAGGGTTTATTTTGCAAAAGTTGCAAGGCGACGGCATGGCGTTCTTGCAGGCTGGCGGCACCATTGTAAAACGCCGAATTAACGGCGAAACTCTGCGTCTAGATACCGGTTGCTTAGTAGCCTTTGGGCCAGGTATTGATTACGACATCGAGCTAGTTAAAGGCATTAAATCTATGCTTTTTGGTGGAGAAGGAATCGCCCTAGCCACCTTAACCGGTACTGGTGATGTGTGGATGCAAAGCTTACCTTTCTCCCGCCTAGCAGACCGAATATTAGCTAACGCACCCAAAGCAGGCGGCTCTCGTACAGGCGAGGGCAGCATTTTAGGCGGCATTGGCGATATGTTAGACGGTCGTTAGACTGATTTACGTCGCTTGGCCTGCAAATCAAAACCAGGTGATAGCTAGTGGCCATAATCTCACCTAGCATCAGTGGTAGTTTTCTATAGGTGTTTGCTGCTAAACTTTATTTCA
>JAWUYU010000089.1:0-10053 GCA_034110645.1 Pseudomonadales bacterium | reverse complement strand
GGTAAAGTGCATGATAAATTACGCTCGTACACTTACCTTTACCCAACCAACAGCAAAGGCGAGTACGATTACGAATGTCCAGACTTAGCCGTTGAATGTGCCTTAGAAAACATGGAGCGAGGCTTTACGGCTCTTAAGTTTGACCCAGCCGGGCCTTATAGCGCTTATTCTGGTCACCAGATTTCACTAGCTGCATTAGAGCGCAGCGAAACTTTTTGCAGAAAAATTCGTGATGCAGTAGGCACTAACTGTGACTTATTATTTGGCACTCACGGCCAAATGACACCAGCTTCGGCTATTCGATTAGCTCAGCGCATAGAACCTTATGACCCCTTATGGTTTGAAGAGCCTGTGCCGCCAGGTCAACCGGAAGCCATGGCTAGGGTGGCCGCCAAAACCAGTATCCCCATAGCTACAGGTGAGCGCTTAACCACTAAGTATGAATTTCATGATGTATTGAAGCACAACGCTGCGTCTATTTTACAAATGAACCTAGGCCGGGTAGGTGGCATTTTAGAAGCTAAAAAGATTGCTGCCTTAGCCGAAGTATATTTCTGCCAGATCGCGCCACATTTATATAACGGGCCTATAGGCGCAGCTGCTAGCATTCAGCTGGCAACAGCTACCCCTAACTTTTTAATTCAAGAAAGTATTGGTACTTGGGATGGGTTCCATGCGGAAGTGGTTGAGGAAAAAATAGACTGGCAAAAAGGTTATATTATTCCCAATGCTAAACCGGGTTTAGGCATAGCGCTAAACATGAAGGTAGTAAAAGCCAACTCACCTTATACGGGTAAGAGCTTGCACTTAATGATGGATAGTAAAGTGTATAACGAGCATGAAAACACCTCAGTGTAACAATGGTGTGTGGGGATAGGGTATGAAGATAATTAGTAATACAGTGCCACTGTCTGTTAAAGATGAGGTGATATGCGGCTTGTAACTTCTTTAATTGGCTGGTGGTAACATGACATTGGAATTTTCTGTAGCTTACTTTGTGGCTGTATTTATATTTTCTATTACCCCAGGGCCTGGTGTTTTTGCACTTATTGCTAAAGCCCTAAAGCAAGGTGGAAGTGCCTGTTGGGGTTTGGCGTTAGGGATGACTATGAGCGACATAGCGTATTTGTTGCTGGTGGTGTGGGGCCTTGGTTACATTGCTAACGAATATCAAGTGGTCTTTACTATCATTCGTTGGTGTGGCGCTGCTTACCTGTTTTACTTGGCTTGGCAAATTTGGCATGCACCTGTTGAGTTAAATACGGCTGCAGTTGCACCGACTCGCTCCAAGGGTGCTAGCTTTATTATAAGTTATGCAGAAGGCATGCTGATATCGGGTACCAACCCAAAGGTCATGTTGTTTTACATTGCATTTTTACCTACCTTCGTAGACTTAACGGTGTTAACTACCGAAGGTGTGGTGTTGGTTGTGGGGCTTAATTTTATATCGTTGATGTTGGGGCTAATGCTAATTGCTTTTAGCGCCAGTAAAGCCCGTAAGGTATTTAGCCAGCATAAGGCCGTAAAACGGTTGAATAGAATTACGGCAGGCCTTATGGGTAGCGCAGGCTTACTGATTTTAACTCGCTGATTGTTCTAAGCCATTATAGAGGTACTCATACAAACGCTTAGTAGCATCAGACTGATTACTTCGGTCTTGCTTGAATACCAGCTTCACATGTCCCAGCTGTGGGCTGCCTTCTATTTGTAGATGACTGTGTAAGCCTTGAGGTACTGTGCTGCGGGCTAGGGCGCTAATGCCCAAACCAGCTTCAATAGCGGCTTGAATGCCTAATAAACTAGATGAACTGTAGGCGATGCGCCAAGCAATACCTGCGGCATTAAGCTTGGTGATAATTTGCTGTCGATAACGACACCCAGTGGGGTAAACCACCAAAGGTATAGGTTGGTTTTCAGACCAGTCAAAGTGACCGTTGGTTACCCAAACAATGGTTTCATGAAACTCATCACCCGAGTTAACCTGGAGCGTTTCTTCTAAGCTGTCTGTGGCCAACACGAGGTCGTAATGACCTTGTTGGAAATCCTTTACTAACTTCACGCTCAAGTCACAATTCACTTCTAAAGTAACTTCAGGGTGAGCCTGGCCAAACTGACTCAGCAATCGTGGTAAAAATGACACTTCAAAGTCATTAGGTATGCCAAGACGCACTTGCCCAGAAATTCTACTTTTAGCTAAGCGAGTTACAGCACTGTCATTAATATCTAGCATGCGCCTGGCGAAGCCAAGTAACACTTCACCTTCTTCGGTGACTTTAAGGCCGTTATTTCTTTCGAATACGGTAATGTCTAACAACTCTTCTAAGCGCTTTACTTGCAGGCTGATGGCAGGCTGAGAGCGGCCTAATAATGCCCCCGCAAGCGTAAAGCCACCTAAGTCTACAATAGTGGTAAAGGTACGTAGTAGTTCGGTAGGAATATTTTTCATGGGCAAATTATAAGACAAACTAATAATAAATAAACAGTTATTAAAATATTAAATCAGTTAGGGTTTTATTTATCAGGGTAGTAGCGGCATAATCTACAGTTCATAACAAATGAGTTTTAGTCATGCCATTAAATAAAAAAACCTTGCCTCCTCTAAATGCGTTAGTGGCCTTTGATGCGGCCGCTACGAGTATCAGTTTTACTCAAGCGGCAGCTAAACTGTTTGTTACGCAAGGCGCTATTAGTCGCCAAATACGCAGCTTAGAAGAAAGCTTAGGTGTTGAGTTATTTGATCGGCAGCAGCGTCAAGTGCGGCTAACTGCTGCAGGGCGTGAATATCATCTCCATATAGCAGACGCATTAAGTAAAATCTCCACGGCTACCTTTGCTGTTAAAAACCCCGTACAAGAGGCACAAATCATTATAGCTGCAAGCCATGCAGTGGCTTCTTTGTGGCTTATGCCACGTATAGCAGAATACTCGCGGGCCTATCCAGACACAGACATAAGGCTGTTAGTGACAGACAATGTGTTAGAGGTAGATGCAGCAGATTTTGACTGTTGTATTGGTTTTAGTACCGCTACTCCTAAAGCTCATCAAGTGGATCGTTTGTTTTCAGAGCGTGTTTTTGTGGTGTCTAGCCCCGACTTTTTAGCACAACACCGCGAGTTATCTCCACAGGAGTTGCTGGCCACACGGCAGTTGGTGCTGGATAACCCAATTATTGGTTGGTTTAACTGGCCGGATTGGTTTAAAGGATTAGGCATGTTGCCGGTAGTGCCTCAGCATAAAGTTACCTTTAGTCATTACAATATGTTAATTCAAGCAGCGCAGCAAGGGCAGGGTGTAGCATTGGCATGGGATCATTTACTTACTGATTATTTGGAAACTGGCAGTTTAGTGAAGGTTTTTGATCACACTTTAGATACCGAAGCTGGGTTTTATTTGATGACGTCTTTAGTAGGGAGTAAGAAGCAATCTTTAGACGAATTTCGTCTTTGGTTAATTAACCTCTCTGCTGGCTATCTATGAGATTATCTCATGCTTTGAGTGATAAATTATCGTTTGTTACTGGATCTGCTTTAAGGCAAAGTAGCCAAATTATTAGTATCTTGTGAATTTAAGTACTTATTTAGGTACATCTTTATGGACTTGCCAATGAACGCCTTTGACCGTATTCCACTTACTAGCTTAGAAAATGCCATGCTTCCAATAGAAGAAGCCAGCGGATTACCTAACGCGTTATACAACGATGCAGAAATATTTACGCAAGAACGTGACCGTTTGTTAGGTAAAACGTGGTCTGGTGCTGGATTTGCTGGGGATCTACCCGAGTTAGGCTATGTTAAACCCGTTTCTTTTATGGGTTTACCGCTTGTTATAATACGCGACCGTGACGATGTTATTCGTGTATTTCATAACGTATGCAGCCATCGAGGCATGGTACTTATCAACCAAGAAGGGCCTATTCAAGGCAGTATTCGTTGCCCTTACCATTCGTGGACTTATGACTTAACAGGTAAGCTAAAAGGCACTCCCCACATAGGTGGTGTAGGTGTACATAAAGTAGACAGTGTTGTGTGTGAAAACCATGGTATGAAAGAAGTGCCTAGCGCCGTATGGTTTGATATTATATTTATAAACCTAGATGGCAAGGCCGACCCATTCGAGCAGTTTATTGCCCCCGTGGTTGAGCGCTGGCAGCCATTTTTAGGCGACACCGGTTATGGCCGAATGCGTAGAGAAGTACCTACTACAAAAGAGCAAGAAGGCGTATTCACATTAAAGGTTGCTTGTAACTGGAAACTAGCCGTAGAGAATTACTGTGAAAGCTACCATTTACCGTGGATCCATCCCAACCTAAATGTCTATTCTCGTATTCAAGATCATTACCATATTATGTTTGCCAATGAATTTGCTGGCCAAGGCACCATGGTTTATAACTTGGCTGATTCAGCTGGTACGCGTTTACCAGTATTCCCAGAGTGGCAGCAAGACCGTATGAAAGAGGCTGAATACATTACTATATTCCCTAACGTGTTGTTAGGTGTTCAAGCCGACCACACATTTGCCATTGTATTAGAACCCGTAGCTAATGATCAAACGGTGGAGCATTTACGTTTGACTTATGTAGGGGACGAAGCCCTTAAGCCTGAATATAAAGGCTGTAGAGATGCCACCATGGCGGCATGGAAAGAGGTATTTGGTGAGGATGTAATGGTGGTGGAAGGTATGCAACGTGGCAGAGCGTCACCTGGATTTAGCGGAGGTAAGTTTTCTCCTGTATTAGACAATCCAACACATTATTTCCACAAATGGGCAGCTAAACGTTTAATTGAAAGCACACAAAATCAGGGAATTTAAAGCCATGAATCAGCGTCAACAAGGTATTACCCATTGGACTAACTTTATCAACGGCGAGTGGGTTGATAGTGAACAGGTCATTAATGTAGAAAACCCAGCTACTGGTGAGCTTGTGGGAACTATTGCTGCTGCAACGCCAGAACAGGTAAATCAAGCGGTGAGCGCTGCTCGTGAATGTCAGAATTTACGCCTTGTGGCTGGCATGGCACCCTATGAGCGCATGCAATTGTTACATGCTATTGCAGCAGAAATTAGGGCCTTAGCAATTTGTGGCGGTGAACTTTTGTGTCTGGAAAATGGCAAGCCGTTAAATCAAGCAGTATGGGAGTTTGAGGAGGCCGCGCGCTACTTTGAATACTATGCCGGCATGGCGGATAAAATCGAAGGTAAATCCATTCCTTTAGGTGATGGCTTAGTAGATTTTACTGAGTACGAACCGTTTGGGGTTTCAGCTCAGGTGATCCCATGGAACTTTCCAGTGTCCTTAGCAGCCAGGTCGTTGGCGCCTGCTTTAGCTGCTGGTAACAGTGTGGTTATCAAGTCGCCAGAGTTAACCCCATTAGCGGTGGCTTTATTAGCGCAAGCCATGGTGAATGCTAACGTGCCAAAAGGCGCTGTAAATATACTCTGTGGTTATGGCGTTGATACAGGTGCAGCTTTAGTAGCCCACGGGGATATTGACCAGATTGTATTTACAGGTTCTGTAGCCACTGGGCAAGCCATCATGAAAGCAGCCACAGAACATGTGGTGCCTTGTGTTATGGAGTTGGGTGGTAAATCTGCAGGCATTGTGTTCGCCGACGCTAACATAGATCAAGTGATCTCTAGCGCCGAAGTGGGCAACCTCTACAATTCGGGGCAGGTATGTTCTGCTATGTCTCGTTTAATTGTGCATGCGAGCATGTATGAAGACGTTAAACAGCGTTTAATCGCCTGTTTTGGTGCCAAGAGTGTGGGCGCAGGCATAGATAATGCAGATGTTACCCCTATACTGACACAGGCTCAGCTCGATAAAATTTCTGCTATGTGTGCCCGAGCCACAGAGCAAGGAGCAAACATAGTGTTGGGTGGTGCGCCTTTACCTGGAGCGGGTTATTTTATGCCACCTACCATCATAGAAGCGCAAGCCGACACAGAAATAGCGCAACAAGAAGTATTTGGGCCAGTATTAGTATTAATGAAATTTAATACTGAACAAGAAGCTTACGCTTTAGCCAACGGTACCGAATTTGGTTTGGTAGCCGGCGTATTTACCCAAGACATCAGCTTAGGGCTTCGCGCTAGCCGTGCGTTGGTGGCCGGCCAAGTATTTGTAAATGAATGGTTTGCTGGTGGTATAAGTACACCATTTGGTGGCGTAGGAAAATCTGGTTTTGGACGTGAAAAAGGACAAGAAGCTTTGTATAATTACGTTCGTACTAAAAATATTGCAATTCGTTTAACACCTTCACTCGCTTAACCCGTTTGTTACTATAGAGAAACCTGTATGTCATCTGCTGATCAGTCTGCGCCTTTTAGCCCAGAAAACCCTTACAAAAAGTGGCTTTGTATTATTTGTGGTTTTATTTATGACGAAGCCCTAGGCTGGCCCCATGATGGCATAGAACCTGGAACTCGCTGGGACGACGTGCCAAGTGACTGGTTATGCCCAGATTGTTTAGTAGGCAAAGAAGATTTTGACATGATTGAGATGCCTATAAAACCCATCCAATCAGGCGAAAATACAACAGCTGCCGCGTCAGTGTTGTCGGCACAAGAAGCGCCTCAAGGCCCTATCGTTATTGTTGGTTCAGGCTATGCCGGTTATAACCTTGCTGAAGCTATTCGCAAGCTTGATAGCCAAGTAGGTGTGGTTGTTCTAACTCAAGACGAAGGTATGTATTACTCAAAGCCTGCGTTATCAACAGGCTTAACCATGCAGCAAACAGCGCAAGACTTAGTGGTGGAGTTGCCGCTAGACCGTGCTCATCGTTTAAACATTCGTATCATCACCCATTGTACCGTAGAGCGTATAGATACTAAGGCCAAACAGCTGTTCACAAACATAGGCCAGCAACCATACGGCCAACTTGTTTTGGCTCAAGGTGCACAAGCAATTAAGATACCCTTTGCAGGTGATGCGAGTGCAGACGTTATCAGCGTTAACGACTTAGAAGATTACCGCCGTTATAGAGGCTTACTGGAAGGTAAGGAGCGCGTATTACTCATTGGTAATGGGTTAATAGGTTGCGAGTTTGCTAACGATTTAGCCGCCACTGGTAAACAAGTGAATGTGGTTGGCCTTACCTCTTGGCCTATGGATCGTTTGTTGCCAGAAGCGGTGGGGCGCAAGTTACAGGATTCATTATCTTCTATTGGCGTGAACTGGTGGTTGGAAAATACGGTGGCCTCTGTCAATTACCTAGACCCAGCAAGCCCTCAGGCGGGTTACTCAGTTACCTTAAAAAGTGGTGATGTATTAGAGGTAGACGTTATTGTGTCTGCTGTAGGGTTACAAGCGCGCACCAAACTTGCCATCAACAGTGGTATTACCTGTGGCGTGGGCATCAAAACTGACGCTCGTTTAATGACTAATGTGCCCCATGTATATGCTTTAGGCGATTGTGTTGAATTTAATGGCCAGTTACAGCCTTATATTGCTCCTATCTATTGGGGTATTCAAGCGCTATCACAAACACTTATTGGCACTTTCACTGAGGTAAATTACCCTCAAATGACTGTGGTAGTTAAAACGCCTGTTTGCCCAATTACCTTATTAGCGCCACCGCATGGACAGCAGGGCCAATGGCAGTTGGATGAAAGTGACAAGAACGCAGAAAAGGGCATGATCGCTCGCTTTAATAATACCGATGGCAAGGTTTACGGCTTTGTATTACAGGGTGATCGAGTAGATCAACGCAAGCAATTGTTAGAAGAGGTGATAAATAACTAACGGCGCGATATTCTGGTAGAATACGCACCTTAATTATTAGTTAAGCCATGGCCATATCTAATTTGAACGCGCTGTAGTCTTATGTCGATATTATGTCGATATAATATCGATATAATGTCGCTATAGAGTCGTTTGATTTAATATCCCCGTGGCCTTTTTAGATCGTGCTTTTAGCACTGCATCTGCCTTTATTTCTCCCCAAAAAATATACGAGAATTCCCTTGTCACAATATGATTTTGCCAGTTTAGGTTTAAACCCTGCCTTAGTAGAGAATCTTTCAACCTTAGGTTACTCTGAAATGACGCCAATTCAGGCGCAAGCTTTACCACCTATCCTGGCCAATAAAGATGTTATCGCTAAGGCCAAAACTGGCTCTGGTAAAACCGCTACCTTTGCTCTGGGCCTGTTGAATAAACTAGACGTAAAACGTTTTCGTGTACAAACCTTAGTGTTATGTCCTACCCGTGAATTGGCAGACCAAGTTGCCGTAGAGATTCGTAAACTGGCCCGTGGCATTCATAATATTAAAGTGCTGGCACTATGTGGCGGCATGTCTTATGGGCCGCAGGTTGGCTCTTTAGAGCACGGCGCACACATTATTGTGGGAACGCCAGGGCGCGTTGAAGAACACTTGCGTAAAGCTAACCTTAATCTTGATAACCTTACCACTCTGGTTTTAGATGAAGCCGATAGAATGTTAGACATGGGTTTTCAAGAAGCCTTAGATAACATTATTAGTTACATGCCTACACAGCGTCAAACCATGTTATTTAGCGCCACGTATCCTTCTAAAATTGAAAAGATCGCCCAACGCATTATGCGATCTCCAGTCACCATAGAAGTACAAGACAGCCACAACAAACAAACCATCGTACAAACCCTTTATCAGGTAGAAAGTGACGATTCACGCACAGAAGCCATACGATTACTGTTACAAGCTCATCAGCCTGAGACTACGCTAATCTTCTGTAATACCAAGGTTGAAACAGATCAAGTGGCTAATGAGCTACGTTCGGTAGGTTATGAAGCCTTGGCATTACATGGTGATTTAGAGCAAAAGCAGCGTGATCAAACGTTAGTACGTTTTGCTAACCGCAGTGCCTCGGTATTGGTAGCTACAGATGTTGCAGCACGTGGTTTAGACATTGAAGCGTTGGATCTGGTGATTAATCATCAAATTGCTCGTGAGTTAGAAGTGCATACCCACCGTATTGGCCGTACAGGCCGGGCTGGTGCTCAAGGTATTGCTTGTACTTTACACACGCAAAAAGAAAACCACAAAATTGGCTTGTTAGAAGATTACTTAAAACAAAAACTTGAACGTGACGAGTTGCCACCTATATCATTGTTACGCCAACCTGCATTTTCCCCACCAATGGTAACCATTCAAATTGGTGGTGGCAAAAAGCAAAAGGTTAGAGCGGGTGATATTGTGGGTGCATTAACTGGCGCTGATGGTATTCCAGGTTCAGAAATTGGCCGTATACAAGTGGGTGATTCTTGGGCTTACGTTGCCGTAACGCAAGCTTATGGCAACACTGCGTTCAATAAGTTGAGTGAAGGCAAGCTTAAAGGCCGTACTTTTAAAGTAAGACGTTTACGAGGTTAGCATGAGCTTAAATTTGTTGTTACGTATTAACTGTGCGTCTTGTTTAATATTCGGTTTAATCCTGTTACTTAAAACTGATGCAGTTAACCTGCTAATAGGCACTGAAAAGACCATGTTGATGCATTCTATCGGCATCATTTTTGTGGTTAATGGCATGCTTCTTTTAATAGCATCCTTGCGTAACGAGATTAAACCTCATGAAGTCATGTTCTTTGTTATAGGCGGTTATGGCTGGACAATAATCACAGTGGCTCTAATAAGCGCTGACGTGGTAATTATTGATCCGCTAGGCATAAGGGTAGCATTCGTCATCGCTATGTACACTGCCGCTATGGGCGCTTTGCAATTTAGACATTACAAACTTCTTAAGGGTCGTTCGTAGAGTTGGCTGATCACTTTATGACCGAATCACTTTTTTCACTTGTACCGAGATATCAATATGTCTGCTTTACCCAATTGCCCAAAATGTAGTTCCGAATACACCTACGAAGATGGTACTCAATACGTATGTCCAGAATGCGCCAATGAATGGTCTATGGATGGTTCTGACGATGAGACAGACGACAAAATAGTACGTGATAGTAACGGTAACATTTTGCAGAATGGTGACACGGTTACAGTGATTAAAGACCTTAAAGTTAAAGGCTCTTCTTTAGTGGTGAAAGTGGGCACTAGAGTAAAGGGCATACGCCTTGTTGACGG
>JAWUYU010000088.1:0-7228 GCA_034110645.1 Pseudomonadales bacterium | reverse complement strand
TTAACGGCACTGCCCAAGAAGTGCTAGACAACCAAGCATTACGTGAAGAGTATCTAGCGATTTAACACTTCTTTAGAATACCGAGGATTGGATTGGATTGCTTCACTTCGTACGCAATGACGAAGTGAAGCGCTGTTAATGACCTAGTAGAGCATCCTTAATGCCCAGCGACCCCAAGCTGTCTTTGCGAGGAGCGCAGCGACGTGGCAATCCATTCCACTCCCACCAACAGCCTACGCGCCTTATGCAAGCCTTTCAGGAGTTTTCCAAACAACACTTTTCACACATTAAAGGATGGGTTTAGCGTTATGTTTAATACTGTAACGCACGCAACAATACCCCTTCTCGCAAAGCGCCAGTAGAGAAATAGATGCGGTCTAAATTTAAGCTCAGCATGATGCCTTTAAGAATGGCGTAACCCGCTGGCAGTACTTCACCTCGATCCGGTCGCAAGCCCTCTATACGCACCTCATCCAAACAATCAAAGGCTAATATCTGTCGCTCTATTTTAGCCATTGATGCCAAATCTAAATACGGCGTGCCATCTTCAAACAAGGCGCCAATAGCAACTAACGCTTTTATCGTACCTGAGGACCCAATACACACTTGCCAGCCGTCATTACGGTAGTTGAGGGCAGCTTGCTCAATGGTGTGTTGTGCAGCTGCAACAGCGCTTTGTATATGGCTTTGTGTGATTTTTCGTTGCGGAAAGAATTGCCCGCTAAAAGCCACACAACCCATAGAAAAACTTTGTAACCGTTGGGGAGAGTGATCACCTATGATCAGTTCGGTGCTGCCACCACCGATGTAGATGACTAATTTTTTAAGTGGTTCACAGCAGGTCGTAGCTACCTCCCCTACCACACCACAAAATATCAGTGACGCTTCTTCTTCACCAGAGAGCACCTGTACTGGCACACCTAATATAGCCTCAGCCTCAACGATAAAGTCCGCACTGTTGGTTGCCACACGAAGTGTATTAGTAGCAACAACATGGCGGTTATGGGGGGCCACCTCAGCCAATTTAGGTACCAATCGCCACAGACAACTTAACCCACGATCAATAGCCTCTTGGCTAAGGCAATCTTGGTCGTCTAAACCTGCAGCCAACTGAACCTTTTCACCAGCCTTACTAATCACGCGGTAAGGGGTTTCACTAGTGTCCACTAAGGTAACATGAAAGCTGTTAGAACCAAGGTCAATGGCAGCAACTAAGTAGGTCAATAGATGTAATCCAATAAGAGTGAAATCGCAGTGTACCAAACAAACCTGAGTAGGCCAATTATGTCCGCCCTATATTAGTGCAAATACCGTTAAGTCAGTTTTAGATGCACCACTAATGGTGCGCTTAAATTGGGCATATAACAAAAATATTTTCATATCATATTGTTTTATATGTATTTTTTATATTGGCACGATAATAGCAATAGCAAGGTTAGCACTCACAACAACTTACAGAGACCCTCATGGAAAATAACATATATGAACTCCAGTTTGCCCTGGATACCTTTTACTTCTTAATTTGTGGCGCTTTTGTCATGTGGATGGCTGCCGGGTTTGCCATGCTTGAAGCAGGCCTGGTGCGTAGCAAAAACACCACTGAAATCCTCACCAAAAACTTCGCTCTATTTTCTATTGCCTGTGTCATGTACCTAATCATGGGGTATGAGATCATGTACGGTGGCGGTTGGTTATTGAGTGGTATAGAGGTCATCGATACAGCTCAAGTATTGGCCGACTCAGCTGTGGAAGGTTTTGGTGGTGCATCAGTCTACTCTGCTGCCTCAGATTTCTTCTTCCAAGTAGTCTTCGTTGCAACCGCCATGTCCATCGTCTCTGGTGCTGTGGCCGAGCGTATGAAACTATGGGCATTCTTAGCTTTTACTGTAGTAATGACTGGTTTTATTTACCCTATGGAAGGCGCCTGGACCTGGAATGGTGAAGACGTATTTGGCTGGTACAACCTTGGTGATCTTGGTTTTTCAGATTTTGCTGGCTCAGGCATTGTTCATATGGCAGGTGCCACTGCAGCTTTGGCAGGTGTGATATTGCTTGGTGCACGTAAAGGTAAATATGGCCCCAACGGTGAAATTAAGGCTATCCCGGGGGCTAACCTACCCATGGCTACTTTAGGAACCTTTATTCTATGGATGGGTTGGTTTGGCTTTAACGGTGGTTCAGTTCTTAAGTTAGGTGATATTGACTCGGCTCACTCTGTAGCCATGGTATTCCTTAATACTAATGCTGCAGCGGCCGCAGGTGCCATTGCAGCATTAATAGTGGCTCGCATTAAGTTTGGTAAAGCTGACCTCACTATGATGCTCAACGGCGCTTTAGCGGGCCTAGTCACCATTACTGCAGAGCCCTCTACCCCTACAGCGCTAGAAGCCAGCCTTTTTGGTGCTTTAGGTGGCGTATTAGTGGTGTTCAGTATTCTGGCGTTAGACAAGCTTAGGCTAGATGACCCCGTAGGTGCTATTTCGGTGCATGGAAGTGCTGGTTTACTGGGTTTAATGTTGGTACCTTTGACTAATTCGGGAGCTACGTTTACAGGCCAAATCATTGGGGCATTAACAATTTTTGTATGGGTATTTCTAGTCAGTTTTGTGGTGTGGTTTGTCATCAAAAAAGTGGTTGGTATTCGAGTCACCGAAGAAGAGGAATACAAAGGTGTGGATATTTCTGAGTGCGGCATGGAAGCCTACCCAGAATTCACCAACAGATAACTTTCATTTGTAATCTAGACTAAAGAAGGCCTATTGGTTAAAACAGGTTAAACCAATAGGCCTTTTTCTGTTTTAACCATCTACCAACGTACAGAGCCATTAATACAGTTAAGCCTTAATAGCCTTTTAATAATCGTAAAGCGTCATACAAAGCTGCATGCACGTTACGCCCAGCCCAAGCATCACCAATACGATATAGATAATATGAACCACTAGTATTAAGTTCTAACAACTGGGGCTGGTTTTGCCTTAACCCTGAAAAATCAATTTGCCCCAAATTCCGACTCGCAGGGCTTAACTGATGAAACAACTCATCATTCACTTGGGTACCATTTTCTACCACAACTTGATCGACCAATCGTGTTTGATACTGATGACTATATTCATTGAATAAAGTGGCCTGTAATTGCCCATCCATCGATTCTATTTTAACCAACTCCCAATCTGGCGTGAGTCTCGCCCCTGCTGCATATAAGCCGCGTAAGTAGTGTGGGAAATTAACATCACCTACTTCACGCCCAATGTGCCTGTGGGGAGAAACCATTTCTAATACACTTGAGCCCTGCTGCAACATAAATTCGGCACAACTTATGCCCGCGTGGGTGCCCGTTTCGTCGTAAAGCAATACCGAGTGAGCAGGTTTGACTTGGCCTGCAAGAATGTCCCATACACTAGTGATCAAGTGCTCCCCTGCCATAAGTGAGAATTGTTGGGGTATACCTCCTGTGGCTATCACCACCATCTGTGGTTGATAGTGCTCAATAACGCTGTCATCGGCCCAAGTGTCGAACTCAAACGTTACACCTAACTCCGAACATTCATTCCAGAGCCACTCACTAATAGCATGCATTTCTTGCCGCCGTTTAGCTTGAGAGGCTAGGTTTATCTGCCCGCCTACTCTATTACTAGCCTCTAATACCGTAACCTTATGTCCCCTGCTTGCCGCAATACGTGCAGCTTCTAAACCTGCAACACCGGCACCTACCACCAGCACTGTTTTTTTAGCGGCACCACTACGTGCAATAATATGGGGCAACTGCGCTTCGCGTCCGGTAGCCACATTATGGATACACAAGGCCTCTCCCTGAGCATGTAGCCGGTCTAAGCAGTAGCCAGACCCCACGCATGGGCGTATACGATGTTCCTGCCCAGCTATTATTTTATTGACAATATGAGGGTCTGCCATGTGCCCCCGAGTCATACCGATCACATCAACTAAGCCACTGGCTATAGCATGGCGCGCCGTCGCTACATCGGTAACACGGGTGGCATGTAATACCGGCAGATTCAGCTCGTTTTTCATACGGCCAGCTAAATTTAGATAAGGAGAACTGGGATTACCCATGGGAGGAATACAGTCGGCCAGACCCATGTCTGTGGTGAGGTGGCCACCTACAAAGTTGAAAAAATCTAGATGCGCTGTGGCTTCAAGGGCTTTAGCTATGTCTAAACAAGCTGTTTCGTTTAATCCCTGAATACCACTCTGTGTAGGATTAGATGGAGATTGAGGATCAAATTGGGGATTAGTGCATAAAAAATCATCCCCGGTCATACGTATACCCACAATAAATTCTGGGCCTACGTATTGTCGTATGGTGTCTAATAAACGGTAAGTGAACTCTAATCTCCCGTTAAGGTCGCCGCCAAAGTCATCATCTCTTTGATTAAACGCAGGGGTCCAAAATTGATCAATCAAATGACCATAGGCCATCAGTTCAATGCCATCTAAACCCGCTTCTGCACAACGATATACCGCGCGGCCATAGTCGTGCAGAATACGCTTAATATCAGCCTCTAAAAGTTGCGCTGGCACACTGCCGTGGGGTCTTTCGGCTAAGGCTATTGGTGCCACTGGAGGTAACCAGTGCTCTACATCAAAACGCGTGCGCCTACCTAAATGAGTAAGCTGACACATAATGGCTGCGCCTTCATCATGCACCGCTTGCGCCAATTGCATAAGCCATGGCGTAGCCGCATCTTGGCTTAAATCTATTTGTGCAAAAGCGGCAGGCGAATCCGCAGAAACAGTGCTGGAACCACCAAACATGGTTAAGCCTAGGCCACCTTTCGCTTTTTCTTGATGATAAAGGCGATAGCGCTGCTTGGGCATTCTATCTTCAATATAGCCTGGTGCATGGGCACTGCTCATCAGGCGGTTACGCAGTGTTAAATGTTTGAGCTGATAGCTTTGTAATAATGGGTCAGTATTGATGATCATTGTTTGCACTCATGGTTTCACTCGTAGCTAATAGTCTTCGTTTAGGCCACCATCATCAGGAATTTCTGATTCTCGGCGGGCAATAAAATCTAATAACTCGTCATTAACGGCTTGATCTATTTTAGGTTCTTCATATTCGTTTAACTTTGCCTTAGCTAAATTTAGCGCTCTTTCGGTAATACTTTTACTGCCATCGGCAATCCATTGTTCAATATTATTGTTATCTAATAACTTAGGCATGTAAAAAGCCCGTTGAAAGTTATCTTGGGTATGTGGGTGGCCCAGATAATGGCCTCCTGGGCCGACATCACGCACCGCCGCTAAAGCCTCATCAAAGTCATCCCAACGTGGCCCTTCAGCCATACGGTAGGCCATGGCGCACTGTTCAGCATCCACCATAAATTTAGCCGTTGAACAATGCATACCTGCTTCATTCCAACCTGCAGAATGCCAGATATAGTTAGCCCCAGACATCATCACTGCCATAAGGTTTACGCCGCTCTCGTAGCCTGCTTGCGCATCGAGCACCTTAGCCCCACCTAAGTTACTGGAGGTACGCCAAGGCACATTGTAATGCCGCGCCATTTGCCCAATCAGAAAGTTCATTAAACAAATTTCTGGTGTGCCCGCCATAGGTGCACCAGAACGCATGGACACTGTGGCTAGATAATGGCCATAAATAGCAGGTGCACCTTTTCTAACTACTTGGGTGTACGCCAAGGCAGACAAAGCCTCAGCATTCAGCTGTACCACCGCAGGCACAGTAGATGCGGGTGTATTTGCACCACCCAAAACGAAAGGTGAACACAATACCGGTTGATTACGTTTTACAAAGGCTCGTAACGCTCCCAACATGGTGGCATCCCAAACTAACGGCGAGTTACCGTTAATGTTGCCTGTGGTAACCGGATGATCATCGATATAGTCTTTACCAAATAGAATATCGCACATGGCTATAACGTCTTCAGCATTTTTGCCAGAGGTGGTCATACCCATAAAGGTTTTGTCAGAATACTTCATAGACGAATGAGTAATACGTAGGTGCCGCCAAGGCACAGCGTGATCCATAGGTTCTACAATATGATGGGCCGATGAGTGTAATCCTGGGCTCATGTGGGCCAGCTTGTGAAACATAGCTAGATCATCAAGGGTTGGATTACGTCGTTTGTCTTCTAAGTCGCGTAAAAAAGGTGCTCCTGTCATTGGTACAAAAATACAATTCCGGCCGCCCATCTTGAGGTTGTTTTCTGGGTTACGGGCATGGTACTCCACATCTGAAGGGATGCTTTTAATCAGCTCACGAATATGATGGCGGTCAAACTTTACTAGATCCCCCTCTACCCTTGCGCCGGCTTTACGCCAGTCTTCTAGTGCTATGGGGTCTCTAAATATCACACCCACCTCTTCCAAAATAGCCATAGAGGCATCATCAATTTTGGCAATTTGGTCTGCATCCATAGGCTCGGTATAAGGTAGGCCATGGCGTAAGTGTGGCAACATTTGTTCAATGTTATGGCAACGTAATTTTTGACGATTAGCCCGCCCACCACTGCGCTGACCTCTTATGGGACGTGTAGCTTCTAAAAATGCCTTGGTCATATTCACTCCAAAAACCAATATTGATGCCGTACGTTAGGTATTTTTGAGGTAAGATTCAAACGACATTTTTATACCAATACATAACTTAATGTTATTATGTTTGGCGACGTTAGATGGTATTGTGGTTGGCACTTTGGTTAGCTTTGAGTTTGAGGTTGTCGATTGAATTCGTGCTGCGATTGAGTGTTTTCTATAAGGAGAATATGTTTGTTACGTAAGCAACTACCAGGTATTAATGGTTTGGTCACCTTTGAGGCGGCAGCACGGCATTTAAGCTTTACCGTCGCTTCAAATGAACTTTGCGTCTCTCAAGCCGCCGTTAGCAGACAAGTGAAACGTTTAGAAGAACAGCTAGGCTGTCCCCTATTTCACCGTAGCCAACGCCGTATAGAACTCACCAAAGATGGCCATAAACTATTTCAAGCAGTTACTATGGGTTTGGGGCATATTGCCACCGTAAGTAGTGATATACGCCGTACCCAATCCACGGGGGAAATCACCATTGCTTCAACCTTAGCCTTCTCTAGCTTTTGGTTAATGCCAAGAATTCGTGCTTTTCACCAACAGTACCCAGACGTAAAAGTACACGTTATTGCATCAGACAATGCTCAAGAATTGCGTTCAGATAAAGTTGACCTTGCTCTCACTTGCGGTAACAACCAACTACAAGGTAACCAAACTCATT
>JAWUYU010000087.1:0-14399 GCA_034110645.1 Pseudomonadales bacterium | reverse complement strand
TCCATCATGTTAGCCATACTGAACTGATTCTTCCCTAACCTTAAGCCATCTTCAAAGCGATGAAAGATATCCATATCACCATGAACAAGACCACATGCCTCAACTAACTTAAGCAGCTGAGGGCCATAAAAACCCTGACTACCGTTAGCAGTAACAAGAATACTAATCACTTGCTCAACAACCGGTATGTTTCTAGAACGCTCCTCTATAGCAGCAAGCTCAATGGCTTCCTGCGCAGCTACTCGATTACGGCTTAGTAGTTGTTTACCAAAGGTCATAGAGGTTACTTTGGCTAACTTTGTAGAAAGGCTTTCGTCTTGACTTACTAAGTCTTTAACATTGCTTGCAACTATTTTTTCTTGTATATCGTCTATTCCCGTGTCACTAAATAAAATATCGTAGATTGTTTCATGTAGTTGATGAGTCACATTACTTCTAACAGCAGCTAACTTTGTAAGATCCTGCTCTGCAAATAAATCGCTTTGCACCATCGAAGTGGTTTCCACCATTTCGTGCACAGGCCTTGTAGGGTCGAAACTAAGGGACGGCGCTGCTGTTTGTATTGCAACATCAGGGGTTATATTCGAGGAGGTTGAAGCAGCTATTTCTTCGCCACTCAAACTCAGTGGAGTAGAATTTAGGACGAATATTTCTTTCTTGGCCACTGAATTGTTGGGATCAACTAATACAGCGTCTTCGTGGCCTGATTTATCGTGCTCAAAAACGATAGTTTCAGCTTCATCTAATATTTCAGCTACTGCGGTCTTTTCAACTGCTACAGCCTCTTCCATGTGGTCTATTTCTTCAAGCTGCATATTTAGTGATGTTTCAACTACTAGTTCTTCCACTACAAGGGCTATAGGTTCTAAATCAACAAATAATTCAAGCTCAACATCGTTATCATTGCTAGAGACTTGTTTAGGAACTTGATCAGGAACTATGACTATAGATTCAGCACCAACAATGCGGGCGCCACCATTAGGCAGTTCACTTGAGTATTTTTCTTGAGGAAGACCACACAAACTTTCGTCTATATCGATCTTTAACGCTGCATGGCTCGCAAACATACGCCGTAAACCGTCTATTACTATGGCAGTAACAGTTAAACCACCAAATACCAATAACCACACAGTTAGCGTCATAAGATTGTCGATCTTTAAAATTATTATTATGGCGCCACAAAGCACCTAAACCAATAGATCTAGACTATACCCCCAATATAATAGATATGAAACCGTTAGGAGTTGTTTTTACAGACTTATTTAATAATACATATGAAAAACGATAAAATCGAAAATATAACGTTAATTTAACCATTTAAAATGGCAATGCCCGCTCAACCATGTAGGTTTCACGCTATATTAATAATTACAGGTCTCTACACTCCAGCCTTTACATAGAGACGGTATAACATGAAAAAAAGATAACTTACCTCAATATCAGTTAAGTATTACGTTAATCTATCTACCGTTACTTTCACCGATCCTGCAACTGACCAAGAAATACTTTAGGTTATTATTGGCAGGTTATATTCTTCAATCACTACTGGGTAAATTACAACTATATCTTAATGTATTTTTTAAAGTATTCTAAAAAGGGACTTCATTCCAGTTAATTAACCACTTAATAGGTTACTTCAGTATTTGGTCAATAATTAAATGAACCACCTTACTGTCAGTGCCTGTATGATCAAGAGTAACAATAAGGGTTTGGCTAACCAAGTCACCAGCCTTTTGACCAGGAACTCCCGCCATAGCAATGTGAGCACTTATATTTAAGGTTTTATAATCAGCCAAACGAGTACCTTGTTGCAGCGCCATAGCATCAATTAAGAGCACATCTAATGGAAGATCTCTAGGATTCAACTTGGTTGCAAACAATGGCATTGCCCTCTCAGCCTGTTGGGCATAGACAAATAGCACAGCTTGCTCTGACACAGGTATCGATAAGCCATTAGCTAAAGACACTTTTACTGGAAGGGTCATACCTAGATCCTGATGTGGGCCTTTGTTTAGCATGTCCTGTGCACTGGCAATACCTGCTTGCAACGAAGCCTTACCCTGCCCCTCACCTGCGCTGGGTAAGGCGCGCTGCCAAAACTGTATCGCCACATCATAACTTTCATTTTCAAAAGCTTGAATTCCTAGCAAACTCAAAGCAGAGACATTTTTAGGGTCTTGAGCCATAGCTTCAGCGATAGCATTATTGACCTTCAGGCTAAACCCACCTTCGTAAAAAAACAAAGCCTGTGCATACTGACCAAGTAGCGCAGCATGCTGACGACTGCCAGCTTGTACGTAGCTCAACGCTTGCTCAAATGCAGCAATGCCTTGCAGCAATTGCTCTGCTTGCATGTGGCTATTGGCTAATAAATACCAACCCTCTGGATTATTTGGTTGTTGTTCCAATTCATTCTTAAGACTGCTAATTAAGTCTGCTATTGACGTCGATGATGCAGAAATCAAGCGGGTATTTTGCAGGTTAAAGCTCTGTTCCAAGCTACTATGTGCGCCTAGCTGAACATAGGTAAGCAATCCAGCAACGGGGGTCACTAATGCAACCATCAGCAACAACATCCCCCCAGCATGGTTGGGAGAACTAGGGGCCACAGAAGAGACTGAAGTTTCTAACAATAAAGTACGCTGCATTTCGACTAAACCTTGATCGTAATCACTACGATTGATCTGCGCAGATGCAAGTTCTTGTTCCAGTTCCAGTTGCTTTACACGATAGAGCGCTACCACGGCGTCATTTCTATTGTTGGGTATGTTTGAAGTTGGCAGAGGACGCCACCAAGCCCAGAGTACAAAGCCACTTGTTAAACACAGCAAAAGAGCAATAGCAGCCCATAGTTCAGTCATTATTAATCCTTAGCGGGAGTCTGGTTATCAGCTAGAAGCTGTTCCAATTGTTGTAGCTCCGAAGGCGTTAGCATAGCGCCTTCACTGTGGGTTCTACGACCAAAAAACCATAATGCCCATAAGCCTATAATTAGCATGCCAAATGGTGCAAGCCAAAGTACTAGTGTGGATTTTTTGAGCGGGGGATCATAGAGGATAAAATCACCATAACGCTGCACCATAAAATCGGCAATCTGACTATCGGTTTGGCCTGCATTAATTAACTTTTGCACTTGAGCACGCAAATCTTTTGCAATGATGGAGTCTGAATCAGCTAAATTTTGATTTTGACATTTCGGGCAACGTAAAACAGTGGTTAACTCCAGAAACCGTTGAGCCATTTCTGGTTCTGCAAATTCATATGACTTAATATCTGCCTGGGCTACTGGCGCTGCCAAACCTGCTAAAACAAACAACACACTCGCCAAAGTAGCCTTAATCATCAGTTTACTTCCTCTAACAAGCTAAGGTACTTGTTGCGTAATGGCGGCCAAGTTCGCTCATTTAACTCACCTGTCAATTTATCAATTACCACACCTTGCGCATTAATTAGGTAAGTTTCTGGCGCACCCACCACACCGAGATCAATCCCTAGAACACCTTTTGGGTCGAACACAGAAAAGACGTAGGGGTTGCCTAGCTCTTGTAACCATTCCTGTGCAGCAGTGAGCTGGTCATGATAATTAACACCAAAAATGCGCACATTATCTTGCTTAGCAATATCTACCAAAAACTCATGTTCAGCACGGCATGTAGGGCACCAAGTGGCCCATACGTTGATTAGCGCAGGCTTCCCTAGCATATCCATTTGGGTTACAGCTCGGCTTGGTGACAATAGCGTTTGCCCTTTGAATGCTGGCAACGGCTGACCAATCAAACTCGACTCACTATTATTAGGATCTTGACCAATGCCTTGGTATAAGAACAAACCTAGTGCGAAGGCCATCAGCATCGGCGACACCATTAATAACCGCTTTATGTTTGTGCTCACTGTAACATTCCCTCAGTTGGTAATTTTTTTCTACGATATCGCTTATCCCATACAGCCAGCAAACCACCCAACGCCATCATAAGAGCGCCTAACCAAATCAGCCTAATCATAGGCTTTATATGCAAGCGAATGGCCCAGGCACCATCAGCCAAGGGCTCACCCATAGCCACATAAATATCGCGACTTAGAGCTGGGTCTATCGCAGCTTCAGTCATCGTTTGACCGCGACTGGTGTAAGTACGCTTTTGGGGTAACAGTTGTGCAATCAGCGTACCATTTTTCACTACCATCACCTGCCCTTCAATAGCTGTAAAGTTAGGCCCTGTGACATCTTCAACACCCACGAAGGTAAATTCATATTGACCAAGAGTTGCTTTATCACCAACGGCCATACGTAAATCTTTTTGTACCGAGTAATGGCTTACAACACCAATACCCAAAGCAGTGATGCCAATACCAATGTGTGCCAACAACATACCATAGTAGCCTGGGTTTAATTGCAGCAAACCTCTCCACCAAGTCTGATGACGTAGCCTTCTTTTCAGATCTACCCAGGAAGCTAATAACAACCAAGCTAACAATGCTGCGGCCAACGCCGCTGAAGCATTAAACTCACCGTTATAAACAAATGGGAAGACCACACCCATAACAACCGCTATAAGTGCAGGTGAACGCAACAATTGCCATAATTCAGTAGGGTTAATACGCTTCCATTTAGAGCCTAAACCTAACCCCATGGAGACGATCAGTAACACCATCAAAGGCACAAAAGCTGCATTGAAATACGGAGGGCCTACGGAAATTTTTCCACCACCCATGGCATCCAAAAATAACGGATACAAGGTGCCCAGCAACACTGTTAATGCCGCTATGATGAGAATGATATTATTTGATAATAAAAACGTTTCACGGGACCAAAAGCGATAACCCACCCGACTCTCTACAGTCGTTGCACGCAAAGCGAACAGCAACAAAGACCCTCCCACCGTAATAGCCAATAGCACTAATATATAGTAGCCACGATCTGGGTCTGCGGCAAAAGCATGCACTGAAGTCAGTACGCCAGAACGCACTAAAAAGGTGCCCAACAAACACAAACTAAAGGCCAAAATAGCTAATAGCAAGGTCCAGTTTTTGAACAACCCTCGCTTTTCTGAAACGGCCAAAGAGTGTAATAATGCGGTGCCTACCAACCAGGGCATAAACGAAGCATTTTCAACAGGGTCCCAAAACCACCAACCACCCCAGCCAAGCTCATAATATGCCCACCAACTACCTAGGCCGATACCCGCTGTTAAAAAAGCCCATGCTACGCTAGTCCATGGCCGTGACCATCGCACCCATGCTGCATCATAGTGGCCGTCTAACAAAGCCGCTATAGCAAACGAAAAGGCCACAGAAAATCCAACATAACCCATATACAACATAGGTGGGTGAACAATAAGACCAAAGTCCTGTAACAAAGGATTTAAGTCTGCGCCTTGAATAGCTGCTTCTGGCAACAACCGCCAAAAAGGATTACTAGTGAGCAGGGTGAATGATATGAAGCCTACACCTATCATCCCCATCACTGCCAACACCCTTGCTTGCATAATTAAAGGTAATGTTTTGCTCAATAAACTCACCGCCATAGTCCAAATGCCAAGAATCACTACCCAAAGCAACAAAGAGCCTTCATGCCCTCCCCAAACCGCACTTATTTTATACTGCATGGGTAACGCAGTGTTTGAGTTTTCGGCCACGTAACGCACACTAAAATCGTCTTGTGCAAAAGAGGTCATCAACATGCCAAAGGATATAAGCAACAGTGTCCCAAGCCCCACAGCTAAAGGCTTGGCAGCAAGCATTAAACGTGTTTGGCCTGTGTACGACCCAAGCATAGGCAAAAAACCTAAGCTCAGTGCCAAAAACAAGGCCAGTATTAAAGCTACATGTCCAATTTCTGGAATCATTTTGACGCCTCAGTATCAATATACATTAGGGAACCTGTTGTCTCGGTCTTGGTTGCCTCTGTAACTAGGCTTGCAGCCTGAGCGTCATTTAGAGCTTGAGTCACTTCTGGCGGCATGTATTTTTCATCATGTTTAGCTAAAACTTCGTCGGCTAAAAAAACACCCTCATCATTGAGCTCACCTTGGGCTACAATGCCCTGGCCTTCGCGGAACAGGTCTGGCAGTATGCCCGTATACTCAACTTCAACGTCTTCTGCAAAATCAGTAATAACAAAGCGCACCGTTAAGCTGTCTGAGGCTCGCACTAAACTACCGTCTCGTACCATACCACCAGCCCTGACACGCTGATGTGTAGGTGCCTTACCTTGAGCCATATCCGATGGAGAGAAAAATAAGTTTATATTTTGCGACAGCGCATAAAGCACCAAACCTACAATCACACCTACCCCTAACAATAGCCCGAGGATGAGTATCAACTTATTACGCCTTTTAGGGTGCATCATCTTAGTTGTTTGCCTTTCAATTACTGATTACGTCGGACGAAGGCTTTAGCTTGTTTTAGCGCCTTCAATTTTTGGCTGCGCGCATGCCATACATTTAAGCATAACAGGGCAAAAAATAGTCCATAACTAGACCAAACATAAGGCCCGTGCCCTGCCATGTCCCATAACGCACCTAACGATTCAAAATACATATTATACTCCAGTAATATCTCGGTGTTGCATCAACCAGCTTGTACCACTTTGGGTTTGTAAAATTTGTGTCCTAGTGCGCATTAGCACCACCAACACAAACAGACAATAACTACCTAACACAGTTAAAAGTAAGGGCAAATACATATCTGCAGGCATACTTGGTTTTGCTGTTAACGTAAAGCTAGAGCCTTGGTGCAGAGTATTCCACCATTCTACAGAATATTTAATAATTGGAATATTAATAGTTCCTACAATGGCTAATATAGCTGTAGCTTTACCCGCTATTTGACGCTCAGCTATGGCTTGATTTAATGCCATTACCCCAGCGTAAAGAAATAACAGAACTAAGGTTGATGTAAGACGAGCATCCCAAACCCAATAGGCCCCCCAGGTAGGCTTACCCCAAATGGCACCTGTTAATAATGCAATGACGGTAAACGTTGCACCGATAGCAATACAACTTCGGGCCACCATAAAAGCCACTTTCATCTTCCAAATAAGACCCACTGCACCAGCCACAGCCATACCTAAAAAAACAGACTGTGACAAAATAGCCGCTGGCACATGTACATACATGATACGAAAACTGTTACCTTGTTGATAATCTGCAGGAGCAAAGGCTAAGCCCCATACGATACCCCACGTTAGCAATACAAACGCCGCTAACGCGAACCATGGTTGCAGGCTACCACCAAAACCATAGAACCATTTAGGCGAACCCATCTGATGGAACCAACGGGGCATACGCCAAATAGACTGGGTCATAAGCACCATCTCTTTTTAATTGTTCGTTTCATAGCATTATTCATAACCTAAATTTATAGCTTCAACGCGGAGCCAGCTGCCCAAGGAGTGATCATTAAAGCAAACACAAACATAGCGGCCAATAAGGCCATATAACCATCCCCTGGCATACCTTGTGCCGCGGCAGCAACACTAGAGGCTCCAAAAATAATCACCGGTACGTACAAAGGTAAAATTAGCAACGTAAGCAACATACCACCGCCTCTAACTCCAGTAACCAATGCAGCGCCTATAGCGCCTAACAAGCTTAGGGTGGGCGTGCCTAAAAGAAGGCTTAACATTAACGTAGGCACCGCTTCGCTTGGTAAAAACAACATGGTGGCAATTAAGGGCGAGATTAATATTAACGGTAAACCGCTCACTAACCAATGCACAAATACCTTGGCAATAACCAGGCTCCAACTAGGATATGGTGCCAATAATAACTGTTCCAAACTGCCATCATCGTGATCTAACTTAAATAATAATTCCAAAGACAATAATGTTGCTAACATGGCTGCAACCCAAATTACGCCAGCGGCAGTTTGGGATAAAAGCGAGGCTTCAGGACTAATACCTAAAGGAAACATCGCTATAACTAACAAAAAAAACACTAACGGATTAATCATTTCCGCTGGCTGCCTAGCCACTAACAACAAGTCCCTACGAATAATGGCCAACATAAACCTGATCATGTAGACGACCCACCACCACTTGAGGGAGAACTGGAGGATAACTCAGCATATTGGCTTAAATCTAAAATATTAACTTGTGGCAAACTTACTTCTTGATGGCTAGTCATTAATACAGCACCACCTGCAAGGGTGTGTTGATTTAGCCAATCCTGCTCATCCTCTATACCTTGATGGTCTAACGATGTGAAAGGCTCGTCCAGCAACCAAACATCTGCTTTACATAGATGCAGTCGAGCTAACGCTACTCTACGTTTCTGCCCCGCCGATAGCTGTGCAACTGTATTTTCTTCGTAACCCTTTAGGCCCGCTCGCTCCAGAGCAGCATATCTCTGTAACTGTGTAGACGATCCATCTAACCCTACCAGCCAAGACAAATTTTCATCGGCCGTAAGCTGTTCTTTAAGGCCCAGTTTGTGGCCAATATAGATTATTTTGATAGAGGTTTGGGGATAAAGCACCTTACCGATGTCCACCGGATGTAGACCTGCTAGCTGGCGTAGCAAGGTGGTTTTTCCTGCACCATTACAGCCTTTCACATGCCACAGTTCCCCAGCCTTAACAGAGAGACTAAGGCCGCTATATAAAACTCGAAAATCCCTCTCACAAGCCAAATCGCTAGTACACATAAGTTCAGGTATGGCAGAAGGTATAAAGGACACTGATCGCTAACTCATTTATATTAGGAGGACACATTATATCTATTTGGGAAAAAAATGCTAACGAAGTTAGCCTACATAATAAGCAAAGTATAACGTATACCATTGAAATTATGCCACTTCTCATCACCCGCAGAATGCACTGGACCAACAATAATGTCTACCAACACAGATTGCTGGGTTTGCTTGATCTTAAGGCTGTGACCTTGCCAATTGTTATGGCTATAGGGTATTTCTGAAATACTTAAAAGGCTTCTCAAATCTAATAACACTTGCTCACTATATCTTTCGCTCTGCCAGTGAACCCCACCCAGGGTGATTAATGGGCCGCATATTGCCTGCATACCAGCTAAGTCTACCAGTGGCAGCAACACGTCTTGAACACCTACCTTAACCTGCAAACAAGGCTGAGCCTCAAGCAAAGAGATCAAGTCTTCATTTGGTGCATTACTTGGTTGTGTTGTTAGCTGATCATCTTGGGGTATTAATAACTCAGATAAATAATCCATAAGCACAGCATCATTATTATTTGTCATTAATTTTCTCGTGACCATTGAGGTATTTGCTGCCGTTTACGCTGCAACTGTGCAAGTAATAGATCATAGGCCTGAACCCCACGGGCTAAATGATTGTACTGACTAGGCACCTTGCCAGCAGAGCTGGCATTACGAAACTGTGTATCAATGGGGATAAGTGCATGAGAAACTCGTTCTCCAAATTCTGCCCTAATAATGCGTAAACTCTGAATGGATGATTTAGTACGGCGATCGTACATGGTTGGCAGCACTAGTGCTTGTAATTGCTGATGGCGCGCCTTCAATACTAAATCTAAGCTTCTCGACATCCGCATCAAGCCTTTAATTGCAAGAAACTCTGTTTGCACCGGCATCAACAATAACTCGCATGCTGCTAATGCATTAATCATAGCCACACCCAAGACAGGTGGACTATCAATAAGCACATAATCAAACATAGAGTTCACTTGTACCAAGGCTTGCTGAATAACCAACCCGATGCCTCCTAACTGCCCTGCTTGGCGCTCCAGGGCTGCCATACAGCTATTGGCAGGAAGCAAGGTAAGGTTTGGCAAGTTCGTAGCAACTAAAAGCTTGTCAATTTCTTGCTGAGGGTTAATGAATAAATCATAAACTGAGCGCTGTATGGTGTCTGGATCTAATCCAAAATAACTCGTAAGAGAGCCATGAGGGTCCAGATCAACCACCAAAACCTTATGGCCCTGCTGAGCTAAAAGCCCTGCCAAAGTAACAACACTGGTGGTTTTACCTACACCACCTTTTTGATTAGCTACGGCCCATACTTGCATAGTCACTAAGCTCTAATGAGTGGATTTGCGATGCAACACAAACCCCGTATTGTTTTGGGTATTTGTGACAATGGAAGCTCAAACTCAACCGCACCAATATCTTTAGCCACTTTAGGCATACCATACACCACACTAGAAGCTTCGTCCTGACCTACAGTGTGACAACCAGCCTGGCGCATGCGCAATAAGCCTTGAGCTCCGTCCGCTCCCATTCCAGTCAAAATAACACCTACCGCAAGGCTACCCACTTGCTTAACTACCGAATCAAACAACACATCAACCGATGGCCTATGACGGTTAACTTTTTCTGTGTGTAAAAGTCTACAAATATAGCCGTGGCCACGACGGAGAACAGTTAAATGAAAATTTCCAGGCGCCAAATACACATGCCCAGGTAAAATTTCGCAGCCATCTATAGCCTCCATTACGGTCATAGCAGATCCATCGTTTAGGCGTCGTGCCAAAGCGGTGCTAAAGGTTGGAAGTATATGCTGAGCTATAACCACAGGAGGAGAATTACCAGGCATTGCAGACAACACCTGATCGAGCGCTGCAGTTCCGCCAGTAGAAGAGCCTATTGCAATCATACTACCGGCTTTTACAACATCTGTATTTGCTGGTGTTTTTTGCTGACCAACACCTTCGCCTGCTCGAATAAGCAAACTACTTTTAGACAGAGCATTAACATTGACCACTGAAGCCAGATGTACTTTGTCTATCACCATCATAGAAAATTTATCAATGCCCCACTCTTCTTGTAGGGTGGATTTTGACACATAATCAAACGCACCCAAGGATAACGACTCAAGCGTAGCCGCAGCACCTTTTTCCGTAAGGGTAGACACCATAAGAACAGGCATCGGGCGTAACCGCATCAAGTTACGTAAAAACGTAATGCCATTCATTTTAGGCATTTCAATGTCTAGAGTTAACACATCTGGATTGAGTTTCTTAATTTGGTCCCTTGCCACATAAGGGTCTTCGGCAGTACCAACGACTTCCATTCGTGGGTCACTATTTATTATGTTAGTCAGCAACTTTCTCATTAGTGCCGAGTCATCAATGACTAATACTGATATCAACTTCAAAAGTGAACTCTCCAAATTCTAAAACAGATAAATGTCACCATCCCGAGGCACATTTTTAATATCTTGTAAATACGCGGCCTCACGACGAACAACAGTGGCTTGGTTCGTACTTGTTAGCTTGCGAACCTTCACTTTACCTGTATGCGGAAAGTAAAGCAGTTTTCGAGGAAAGCAATCACCTACATCATGGGCTGCTACGGCAATGCCTTCTTGATCTAAAAAGTTAAATACAAAATCAATATTGCGTTTGCCAATATCCATAGTCATGTTATCTAGCACTTTACCTCCACCAAACAACTTTACTTCCAAATCTCTTTTATTACCACCGTACTTTAGTATTTCATTAATCAGCACTTCCATAGCCCAGTTACCATACCTTGCCGCAGTTCCACCCGAGGTCAATATGGAATTGCCATACCCCATTTGCGGTAACATAAAATGGTTCATACCACCGACATTAGTTTTGGGGTTGCGTATACAAGCCGAAACACATGACCCCAACACGGTCATGATCATTTCGTTTTCTCTAGACACATAAACTTCGCCCGGCATCAATTTAGCTGATGATATATCCATGGCGTTATCCCAGTAACGGTTAACACCTTCAAAGCCTTGTAGGGCTGACGATAGGACACGCCCCTGCCTTTGGCCTAGCCCTGTCATTTAGTTTTCCTGTAAACAGTATTACCTATAGAGGTAAACCGATCCGACAAGTTATACATGCTTTCAGCGTGACCGATGATTAAATAACCACCCGGAGATAGCAAATCGGCGAACCGATTAAACAACAATTTCTGCGTAGGTTTATCAAAATAAATGACTACGTTACGACAAAAAATCATTTCAAATTGCCCTGACATAGGCCAGTCTTGTAATAGGTTTAGCGGTTTAAAAAAAGTCATATCCCGCAAAGATTTTTTTACCTGAACACGCTCTTTTTCGCCACTCCCAATTTTGTCAAAATATTGTGAAACTAGCGTCGAGCTAAGATCACCGACTCGATCAGGGGAGTAAATCCCAGATTCACCTTGAGCCACTACATTGGTGTCCAAGTCAGTCGCCAATATTTTTGTATCCCATGCATTAGGAATTTGATCATTTAAGGTCATAGCTATTGAATATGCTTCTTCCCCAGTAGAGCTCCCTGCTGACCAGATTCTTAGTTTTTTTCTATGAAGATTAGACTTCCATTCAGGAATTGCTGTATTTTTAATGAAGTCAAAGTGATGAAATTCGCGAAAAAAAGATGTGAAATTGGTAGTGATCGCATTAACAAAGTGCGTAAACTCAACACTTTCTTGCTGCAGCGCCATGGCTAGATAGTCATCAAATCCATGACTACCAGTTTTACGAACACGCCGAGAAATTCGATTGTAAACCATATCTTCTTTAATATCTTTTAATACGATGCCCGAGTATTTATAAATCTCCTCAATTATTACGGTGAAGTGCTGTTTTGACATTTGGAACTCACGGGCATTAGGTTCGCTTTTGGGCACTTCTTCAGTAAGCTGAGTCACAACTTTCGTCTTCTTTGATCATGGACCATATACAAGCTATCCGTGCTTTTCCAAATGTAATAACCGCTCACTATCCAAAAGAATAACCATTTTTCCTTTAACTTCAGTTAATCCTTCAATAAAATCATGACTCACACTTCGATTGACACTTGGAGGTGACTTTTTATCAGCAGGTGACAAGGAAAATACATCTGATACTGCATCAACTACAATGCCCATAATTCGCTTGACCCTTTGAGTGCTGACTTTAAGTACAATCACTACGGTATTTTCATCGTAGCTAGAGTCTGACAATTGAAACAGCACACGTAAGTCTATAACGGGCACGATGGTTCCACGTAAATTAATTACACCACTAACATGAGCTGGAGCATTGGGTATAGGAGAAATATTACCCCAGCCACGAATTTCCTGCACACTAAGTATATCTAGGCCGTATTCTTCACCTTGCATTAAAAAAGTAAGATATTGCTTTTGATCTTCGAAGTTTTTTTCACTAGTTTGATCGACCAAAGAAGCTGTATGTTTTAATATGTTTTTCGCGTGTTCTTGCGTGGCAGTGTCCATAAATATTCTCCTAAGCCGCTGCGTCAGTCATTTTTTTTGCGGCTGCAATGTCTTTACCAGCTAAATTGGACAAACCTACAGCATCTATTATCATTGCCACAGTACCATCACCCAAGATGGTGGCTCCTGAAACGCCCAAAACACGTATGTAATTCTCTTCTAAACTCTTAATCACTATTCGCTGTTGAGATAGCAACTCATCAACCACGACACCAATTTTTTGCCCTTCAGACTCAATCACAACAAGGAGGCTATCTTTAAGAACCCCTATTTCTTGACACAAACCAAATAGACTATCTAAACGAAGAATAGGAATATACTCTTCACGCAAACTGTATACATCACCACCACCTGCCACATTACTCACTTTAGCCTCATCAATTTGCAAAGATTCACTAATAGATATCAATGGGAAAATATAGGTTTGATTTGCTACAGTCACTAGCTGCCCATCCAGAATAGCCAATGTTAAAGGCAAGTGAATGCGGAAAGTACTACCCACTCCCATTTCCGTTGACGCTTCCACAGAGCCGTTAAGTTCCTGAATATTTCGCCTTACAACATCCATACCCACACCACGGCCAGATAAATTACTCACTTTCTCCACTGTTGACAGCCCAGGAGAGAACAAGAGCTCAAACTTTTGCTCTTCGCTCAATTGTTCAGACTCGCCTACCAAACCATTTTTACGCGCTTTAGCCAGCAATCGTTCCCTATCAATTCCACCACCATCATCAGTCATTTCTATTATGATGTAGCCACCTTGGTGGAATACATTTAATAAAATGGTGCCTACTTCAGGTTTGCCCGCAGCTATACGTTGTGCAGGCATCTCAATGCCATGATCTAAGGCATTTCTAATCAAATGAACCATAGGATCACTAATTTTTTCCATTACTGTTTTATCGAGTTCTGTATTTTCACCTCTCAGTTCTAGCTGTACCTGTTTACCTAACTGAATACTAATGTCCCTTACCATACGAGGAAAACGGTTGAACGTAAAACTAATAGGCAACATACGAATACGCATTACACTGTCTTGTAATTCTCGAGTCTTCTGCTCAAACTGAACCAGCCCTTCACGTAGTTTGCCAATATTTTCGTCGGAGATGCTCTCTCCAGAAGAAGCCATCTGGCCTAACATAGACTGGGTAATAACTAGCTCACCCACTAGATTAATTAGACTATCAACTTTGTCGATACCTACTCGTATTGAGCTCGCCTCAGC
>JAWUYU010000086.1:0-10996 GCA_034110645.1 Pseudomonadales bacterium | reverse complement strand
CAAAGTAAGTGCTTGGCATGATAGTGCAATGGTTATAGAGCGGCGGGTGAAATTGCGCCAACCTAAAGCCTATATGGATGCTATTACGCCACTGTCTTCAAACCATTGTGTTACGCCAGAAGAGCTAAAGCTGGAGTTCTTTATGAATGTGCTGCGCCTGCAAAAGGGTGTAAGTGCAGAGAGCTACCTAGCCCACACTGGGCAACCCTTGGCCCAAGTGGAAAGTGCTATAGCTGCAGCAAGGCAGGCCGGGTTAATAATGCCTGATCGACTTCAAGCCAGCCCTTTAGGATGGCGTTTTTTAAATGATCTATTAAGTTATTTCGAGTAAGTAACTTAGAATATATTATTTCTCTAAGTTACTGCTCTAAATAGAACGTTTGGTTAAATTTCAATGGTATTGGGTTGGCGTTCAGGTCTGGCTGTATTTTCAATTCAAAACGCCACATTTCCTCTTCCGTGAAACGCAATTGCGCGATGTAGTAGATGGCGTTCTGTTCTTTAATCTGTAAGAATTCTAACGGTAATACTTGCCCAATAATATTTGTTCGGGTGCCTGTGACTACAGCTGGAAGCGGCTTTTTCGTGGTGCTATCGATTACTGAAATGTTCAATAAAGCACGGTTTCTAGCGCGAGTGAAGCCATAACTTTGAGCCACCTCAGGGGTTACCATCATAGTATTGAAGGCATTGTAATGAATGTCGTACTTTTGGCTATAGATGGCCTGTTCTGCATGGCTGGGTAGTGCTAATGACAGTGTTAATGCTAGCGCCAATGAGGCTAGTAATAAACGGAAGATAACGCTAAGGTGACGTGCAGTGTTCATTATATGTCTGCTTCTCTAGCCCTACTAAAATAGGGCGCTTGATGATCTGCTAATTGTGCGTGATCTGTTTCAAAAAGTAAAAGCCAAATCCAAAAACACGTTGTAATGATAGAAAAAACGCTCTATAAAAAGGAATCATCATGAAAAAGTTATGGGTGGGGTTAGGTGCATTAATTACCATTATTTTATTAGGCCTGTCCGCTACCGGCAATATGCACATTATCAAAGCGGTACAACCCACTTATTTTCAAGGGCAAGGCACTGCTGGTTGAGTTTTATAGCGACGAGGCATTGAAACTCGTTAAATCCAACCCTCAGTTAATACTTGGCTCGGCTAAACAAGTTAATCTAATGTGAGGGTTAGGGCGAAAGCTATGTCACTGGCTCATTTACAGAGATAGCTGGTGGCAGGTAACTAAACAATATGAGACACTACTAAAGTAAATTATTGTTCACTCTTCTAAGTCTTCTAAAGGCGTTTTTTTACCATGACAAATGCAGGTGTTTTTTTAGTACAAACAGTTTTCGGATTGTACCTTACGATGGTCATTGTCCGCTTTATGTTGCAGTTGGCTAAGGCCGATTTCTATAACCCCTTAGCCCAAGCAGTGGTGAAATTAACCCAGCCGTTTGTTGAGACTTTGCAGAAGGTAATGCCCCGGACAGGACGCTTTAGTTTAGCTACTCTTGTATTGGCGTTTTTAGTGCAGTTGTTATTGATTGTGGTTGTACTGCTCATTGCTGGTTTTAGTCTGCCTAATCCTGTGAATTTGGCTATGTGGAGTCTCATTGGTTTGGCATCTCAGGTGCTCGATTTGTTGTTTTTTGCAATACTTGCAAGTATTGTTTTGAGCTGGCTGGCCCCTAAAACTAGCCACCCTGGGGCTTATTTATTGCATCAGCTTACTGAGCCCGTTATGGCCCCTGTACGCCGTATGTTGCCTAATCTGGGTGGCTTGGATTTCTCACCTATTCTTGTATTTATCATCATTAATATGGTGGATATGTTGGTGATTCAAAACTTAGCGTCAAGCTTTGGTATGCCACGTGGTTTGGTTTTGGGGCTATAGAGATGTCTACTAATCAAGCTAGCAACTCATTTAATTTTGAAGACTCTTTAGCTGAGCTAGAAACCTTAGTACAACAAATGGAACAGGGTGACTTAACCCTAGAAGACTCTCTGGCTGCTTTTGAACGAGGTATCTCATTAACACGTGGCTGCCAAACGGCGTTAGCTCAAGCCGAACAAAAAGTTAATGTTTTGATGCAAGATGCCCAAGGTCGGGTTATTGAGCAGCCATTTAATAAGGAGTCTTAAGCTTGGACTTTGATTCATTAGAAGAATTTTTAGATCACTCTAAAAACCGTGTAGAGCAGTACCTAAATACGGCTATTAGTCAGCGCCGTGCCAGTGGTGTTTTGTCTCAGGCTATGGCCTATAGTGCCGTACAAGGTGGTAAGCGAGTAAGGGCAGCCTTAGTGTATGGTGCCGCTCGTGCTTGTGGGGTTGATCATGCTGC
Source organism: Pseudomonadales bacterium (assembly GCA_034110645.1). Taxonomy (GTDB): domain Bacteria; phylum Pseudomonadota; class Gammaproteobacteria; order Pseudomonadales; family Balneatricaceae; genus Njordibacter. Next base: position 8,649 of record JAWUYU010000086.1, on the reverse strand, counting down.
TTTAGATCCCCTTGCAGCTGCAGTTGAAGCAATACATGCCTATTCATTGATTCACGATGACCTGCCAGCTATGGACGACGATGCCTTGCGCCGTGGTAATCCCAGTTGTCATGTTGCCTTTGATGAGGCGACAGCAATCTTAGCAGGCGATGCTTTGCAGGCGCTGGCTTTTGAGTTGCTGGCTAGTGCGAAAGGGCCGGAAATAAGTGCCGATCAATGCTTGGTTATGGTGGTGTGTTTGGCGCAAGCCTCTGGTGCTAAAGGCATGGTGGCTGGACAAATGTTGGATATGGCCGCAGAACATGATGCGGTTAATTTGGCTCAATTAGAACATCTACATCGCTTAAAAACAGGCGCTTTGATTGTTGCTAGCGTAGAGATTGGCGCTTTGTCACAGGGCGCTGTTAGCCCTCATCAAATTGATAGTTTACGCACCTATGCACAAGCGATTGGTTTAGCTTTTCAAGTTCAAGATGATATTTTGGATATTGAAGGCGATACGGCAACCTTAGGTAAGATTCAAGGTTCGGATGCCATTAATGACAAATCCACTTACCCTGCATTATTGGGAATGACTGCTGCTAAAGCACGGTTGATGGATCTGCACCAGCAGGCCACAGAGTCTGTGACAGAATTTGGTGCTGCTGCACAGCCTTTGGTTTGGCTGGCAGACTTTATTGTTACCCGTAAGCACTAACAACATGTTCCCACTTATCCTACAAATTCCACGGCAAGTACCGACCACCGCCTTATTTGATCAAGTGGATGGTGTGGTAGATCTGCGCGAGTTAACTCCGGCGCAATTACCTCAATTAGCCTATGAGTTACGTTTGGCGTTGTTATACAACGTAGGTCAAACTGGTGGGCATTTGGGTGCTGGGCTAGGAGTGGTAGAGCTCACTATTGCCTTACATTATTTACTTGATACACCTAATGATCGGTTAATTTGGGACGTGGGCCATCAAGCCTATCCCCATAAGATGCTTACAGGGCGTAAGCACGCCATGTTAAGTATGCGTCAGGCTGGTGGTTTGGCGCCATTCCCTAAACGAGATGAAAGCCCATTTGATGCCTTTGGTGTGGGCCATGCCAGCACCTCTATTAGTGCTTTATTGGGCATGGTATTGGCAAACAAAAATCCTTCAGCCTGTCATGTAGCTGTGATTGGTGATGGGGCCCTTACCGGTGGCATGGCCTTTGAAGCGTTAAATCATATGGCGCACTGCCAAGCCAATGCTCTGATCATTGTTAATGATAACGATATGGCTATAGATGAAAACGTGGGAGGCTTGGCTACTTTTTTAGATGATCACCATGGCCACGGTGGGCCATTACAGTGGTTTACAGCGTTAGGTTTTACTTACCGAGGGCCCATAGATGGCCACGATTTACCTCAATTAATGTCAGCTATTAGTAACTTATTGAGTCTTCCTGGGCCTAAGTTGTTACATATCCACACCTTAAAAGGTAAAGGTTATGGGCCGGCTGAGCTTGATCCAGTGGGATACCATGCGCTAGCAAAAATTGATCCAATTGCAGCTGTAACCACTAAAAATAGCCTGACATATGCTCAAGTATTTGGCGGTTGGGTGTGCGATAAGGCCCGCAAGGATGATCGTTTAATGGCCATTACCCCAGCAATGGCTGGTGGTTCAGGTTTAGAGCCTTTTGCAAAAGAATTTGCGCCACGTTTGTTTGATGTGGCTATTGCTGAACAGCATGCTATCACCTTGGCTGCGGGCATGGCGTGTGAAGGTGCAAAACCTGTAGTGGCTATCTACTCTACGTTTTTACAGCGTGGTTATGATCAGCTTATTCATGATGTTGCGTTGCAGAATTTAGATATATTATTTGCCATTGATCGTGCTGGAGTTGTAGGTGAAGACGGAGCAACCCACACAGGTGCTTATGATCTAGCTTTTTTGCGTTGTTTGCCTAATTTATTGGTGATGGCGCCTAGTAGTGCTGCTGAAACCTCTGCAATGCTAGATTTTGGTTATGCTCATAATGGGCCTGCTGCGGTGCGTTATCCGCGTGGGGAGGTCTATGAAGGCGCTCCGTTGATAGCTCCTATAGAGCTAGGCCAAGGCCACGTGCTGCGCTGGGCTGATCAGCCTAATGGCACAGACACAGGCACAGGCATCGCCATACTTAATTTTGGGGCCTTGTTAGACAAAGCGGCAGTGGTAGCTGAAGCTCTGAATGCTTCATTGGTAGATATGCGTTTTGTGAAGCCACTAGATGAAGCGTTGTTACAGCAGTTGCTTGTTCAGCATAATGGCTTTGTTACCATAGAAGATCATAGCTGTATTGGTGGTGCAGGTTCTGCTGTAAGTGAATGGTTGGTACAGCAAGCGGCGCAAGTGAGGTTGTTGTGTTTAGGCCATGAAGACATGGCCCTGCCTCACGGGAGCCGCGAGCAAGTATTACATAGTGCTGGTTTATCTGAAGAGGTTATGGCCGCCAAAATTGCGTCCTGGCAAGCAAAATTATTGGCCGAATAAGTGATCTAGCTTGCTAGCTTTAGTGGCTAGGTAGGCTTTGTTATGGCTGTTTTCACCTACTTCTAGAGCTTGGCGTTGCTCTACGATAATACCAAGATCTGTGAGTGCTTTAATTTTTCGTGGGTTGTTGGTCATTAATTGCACAGACTTAATTTGAAGAAAATCTAGCATGTCTTTGGTCATGTCATACTTGCGCATGTCTGCATCAAAACCTAAACGTTCGTTGGCTTCTACTGTGTCCGCCCCTTGGTCTTGCAGATCGTAAGCCTTGATCTTGTTCAATAAACCGATGCCACGGCCTTCTTGTCGTAAGTACAAAATTACGCCCCGGCCTTCTTCTGAAATTCGCTTTAGTGCTTCTTGTAATTGATAACCACAATCGCAACGCATGCTAAATAAGGCGTCACCAGTTAGGCATTCAGAATGCAGGCGAGCTAGCACAGCAGTGCCATCGGTAAGGTCACCCATGCTAAGAGCTAAGTGTTCTTTGTCAGTTTCGCTATCGGCAAAACCGTGCATATCAAAAGTGCCGTAAGGGGTAGGCAGCAGTGAGGAGGCAACATGGGTAGTAGGCACGGTAATTCCTTAAATACTTTAAACAGCAGCGGTGATCAAAATAAAATAGAGTATGCCCCTTAAATGGGGGTTGCAAACCATATCACAAGTGGCTGGGCGGCAAAATACTAGAGGGAGTGCATTCCCCCTTTTAATGACGTCTCAGGGTATAATAACAGCATATTTTTGAATTAATCAGGAAATCACATGGCACAGTTTGTGTATACAATGAATCGGGTTGGAAAAGTGGTTCCTCCCAAGCGTGAAATTTTAAAGGACATTTCGTTGTCCTTCTTTCCCGGTGCCAAAATTGGTGTCTTGGGTTTAAACGGTTCTGGTAAATCTAGTTTGTTGCGCATCATGGCTGGTGTAGACAAAGAATATAACGGTGAGGCACGTCCACAACCTGGCATTAACGTGGGTTACTTAGAGCAAGAGCCTCAGTTAGATGACACTAAAACCGTACGTGAAGTGGTTGAAGAAGGCGTTTCGGAAGCAAAAAACGCCTTAACTGCATTAGACGCAGTATATGCCGCTTATGCCGAGCCAGACGCAGATTTTGATGCCCTAGCAGCCGAGCAAGCTAAATTAGAGGACATTATTCAAGCCAGTGATGCTCATAACTTAGAGCGCACCTTAGAAGTGGCAGCCGAAGCTTTACGTTTGCCTAGCTGGGATGAAAAAATAGAACATTTGTCTGGTGGCGAACGTCGCCGTGTGGCGTTGTGTCGTTTACTATTGAATAAGCCAGATATGTTGTTGCTGGATGAGCCTACTAACCACTTGGATGCTGAATCAGTAGCTTGGTTGGAGCGTTTTTTAGTGGATTACAATGGTACCGTTGTGGCCATCACTCACGACCGTTACTTCCTAGATAACGCCGCGGGTTGGATTCTAGAGCTAGACCGTGGCCACGGCATTCCTTACGAAGGCAATTATTCGTCTTGGTTAGAGCAAAAAGAAGCACGCTTGGTTCAAGAAGGCCGTCAACAAGCGTCTCACGAAAAAGCAGTGAAGTCTGAGTTAGAGTGGGTGCGTAGTAACGCCAAAGGCCGTCAGGCTAAATCAAAGTCGCGTTTAGCTCGCTTTGAAGAATTAAGTTCACGTGAATTCCAAGAAAGAAATGAAACCTCTGAGATCTATATTCCACCTGGCCCGCGCTTAGGCGACAAAGTGATTGACGTAAAGGGTGTAAGTAAAGCCTTTGGCGACAAGATGCTAGTGGAAAATTTGGAATTTAGTATGCCTCAAGGCGCTATAGTGGGTGTTGTCGGTGGTAACGGTGCTGGTAAGTCAACCTTGTTCAAGATGCTTACGGGTGTCGAACAGCCAGATTCTGGCAGTATTGAAATCGGTGACACGGTTGAACTAGCCCATGTAGACCAAGCGCGTGAGTTAGATGGTACTAAAACTGTATGGGAAGAATTGTCTGATGGGCAAGACATTATTACTGTAGGTAATTATCAAGTGCCTTCGCGCGCTTATGCAGGACGTTTTAACTTTAAGGGCAATGACCAGCAGAAGTTTGTGAAAGACTTGTCTGGTGGTGAGCGTAATCGTTTGCATTTAGCCAAGTTACTTAAGCAGGGCGGCAATGTATTGCTGTTAGACGAGCCGACCAACGACCTAGACGTAGAAACCTTAAGAGCCTTAGAGGAAGCCTTATTAGCCTTTCCGGGTGCTGCTATAGTGATCTCTCACGACCGTTGGTTCCTAGACCGTGTATGTACTCACACTTTGGCTTATGAAGGTGATTCTAAAGCCACTTTCTTTGAAGGTAACTACTCAGAATATGCAGAAGACTATAAGTCCCGCACTGGTAAGGATCATCAGCCTACGCGAGTAAAGTATAAAAAATTGGCGTAAAGCCGCACGTTGCATATGCCATATAAAGCGAAGCCGAAGTATCTAAGATGCTTCGGCTTCGCTTTATATGGCTCTGATTCACTGGTTAGGTATGGCTGGGCTTAGTCTATGGTCACCTGATGTATGTGAATATCTTGTTGTGGGTAAGGTATGGAAATGCCATTTTCATCAAATGAGAGCTTTATTTGACGAATAAGGTGCCACCTTACAGCCCAGTAGTCAGCTGAATTAACCCATGGCCGGACCACAAAGTTAACACTGCTTTCAGCTAGTTCAGCTACAGCAACTGTTGCCACTGGTTCGGCTAAAATACGCTCGTCTGCGGCAATACACTCCAGCAACAAGCGTTCCGCCTTTTGTAAGTCATCCCCATACCCGACCCCAATGATTAAGTCGATACGACGCGTAGGTTTAGCGGATGCATTAATGATCACACCTTTATAAATATGGCTATTAGGTACGATGATTGCACGATTGTCGCCAGTTTTCAGTTGGCTGGTAAAAATGCCAATTTTTTCAACTACCCCTGCAGTGCCTGCAGCTTCTACATAGTCGCCAATGGTAAAGGGTTTAAATAAAATTAGCATAACACCAGCGGCCACGTTGCTAAGCGTGTCTTTTAAGGCTAAACCAATGGCTAGGCCTGCAGCGGCAAAAACTGTTAGTAGTACAGAGGTGTCGAAACCTAAAAAATCCAACGCTACCATTAACGACACAAAACTTAAGGTGACACGAATGATCGTTACGATGAAATGCTGTAAAGGGTCGTCTATTTTTCTAGATACCAATATGCGTTGAACCATATTCCCCAATAAGCGGGCAAACCAACAACCAAGAAAAAATATAACGATAGCCACAGCGAGGCTAGTTAAGCCAGACAGGGCTATATCTAACCAATCGTCAGAGAATGAAAAGTCCATCATTTTGACAGCTCCAAATAAGTTGAATAAACAGTTAAATAAAATACGGAATTTAACGCTTTTATCAGTATGGTTTTAGGCCTTAAATAGCTGCGCTAATTCCTTAGACCTAGCGTGAGCTGCAGCCATAGCCTGGCTACAGAGTTCGCTAAAACCACCGTCGTTAAAGGTATTAATGGCTTGTTCTGTAGTACCGTTGGGTGAGGTAACCGCAACGCGTAATTGAGCTGGTGTTTGCTGGCTTTGTTGGGCCATTTGGGCCGCTCCAACGGCCGTTTGAAGCACCAGTTGTTGTGCTATTTCATTACTTAGGCCAAGTTTCTCTGCTCCAGCGATCATGGCTTCCATCATTAACAAGTAATAAGCGGTTCCGCTGCCTGAAACTGCGGTCACTGCGTCAATATTTTCTTCGTTGTCTACCCATAACGCCAACCCTACTGATTGCATTATAGTGCTAGCGGTTTGCTTTTGCGCCGCAGAAACTTCCGGCGTGGCAAATAACCCTGCAGCACCTTGGCCTACTAATGATGGTGTATTAGGCATGCAGCGCACAATGGGTGTTTTTTGCCCCAACCAAGTTTCTATGCTGCTGGCTAAAATGCCAGCAGCTACTGAAACGATGAGTTGTTTGGAGGCGTCTACTGCTGGTGCGATACTTTGTATTAAATCTCCCATCATTTGTGGTTTTACGCCTAATACAATGACGTCTGCTTGACGGCATAGCGCTAAGTTATCGGTGCTGGTATGAATGCCTGTATCTGCTGACAATGTGTCTAACTTAGCTTGGGTGCGACTGCTTGCAGATATCTTATCTTGTGGATACCCCGCTGCAAGCATGCCTTTGAGAATGGCTTGCGCCATGTTGCCGGCGCCAATAAAGGTAATATGGGGAGTCTGTGTCATGGGGTTATCCTGGTTGTTATTTGTTGTTATAGCCTAGGGCTTATATGTTAGAGCTAGGTGTATTACGGGCACCAAAGATATCCGTGCCAACACGGACCATGGTGGAGCCGCAAGCAATGGCGCTGCTTAAGTCGCCAGACATGCCCATGGAAAGCTGATTAATATTTGGGTAAATGTGGTTAAGTTGATCTCTTGCTGCAGCCATTTTATTAAAAGCGTGGTGTTGAATAGACTCGGTTTGGCCTGAAGCAGGTATACACATTAAGCCACACAATAATAGATTGGGTAATTGCGAAACGTGTTCCACAAGCTCAGATAACTGTGCCAATGCCACGCCACTTTTATTGCTTTCGTTACTGATATTAACTTGTATCAGTACCTTTAATGGCGGTAAATGGGCAGGTCTATGTTGGTTCAGGAGTCGTGCGACCTTCTCTCTATCTACAGTGTGAACCCAATCAAAATGGGTCGAGATAGTTTTGGTTTTATTGCTTTGAATAGCACCAATAAAATGCCACTCAATGTCATCATGGGGGCAGTGATTAATTTTATCCAAAGCATCTTGTAGGTAGTTTTCACCAAAGTGACGTTGGCCATGATCATAGGCCTCTATTACGTCACTCAAAGGTTTGGTCTTGCTAACAGCCAGCAACATGACATCTAGCGTGCTTCGACCAGCCGCTTGGCAGGCATCAGTAATGCGCAGTTGGGTGCTAACTAAAGCTTGGGAGATAGTCTGTAAAGTAGGAGAAGATAACATAAGCAAGCACAGTATAAAGATATCAAGTAAACGGTTGGCACAATGGTAACAATTCTAGCGGGTATCTCATAGTAAAGAGTGACTGTAGAGTTAAGGGTGCACGTAAGGAAGGGAGAGAGGTAGAGTGAAAGGCTAATAAATTGCGAGAGGCGGACTTAAAGTTAACACTGAGCGACCCACTTATAGGCCTATGGTATGAATAGCTTGAGCTTGGGGGTGTAAGCCAATATCATGTTGTATTGTTTCAATTGTTAAAATAGCCCCACTGCATCTGGACCCCTTATGACTTTAGCTATATCCATTACAGATTTACACAAAAGCTTTAATGAAAACGAAGTGATTAAAGGCATGTCTTTAGAAGCTAATAAGGGTGACGTGATTTCTCTAATTGGCGCGAGTGGCTCAGGTAAAAGTACTTTCTTACGCTGTATTAACTTGTTAGAAACACCTAATAGTGGTGAGGTTCGAGTTGACGGCGAGTTGATTGAAATGAAGACCGACAGGAAGGGCAATCGCGTACCTGGCGACCAAAAACAAGTTGACCGTATCCGCACTAAGCTGGGTATGGTATTCCAAAGCTTTAACCTTTGGAGCCACATGACTATTTTAGAAAATATCATGGAAGCACCAGTGCACGTTTTAGGCCAGAGCAAAGCTGAAGCCCATGCCAATGCCATGGCTCTGCTGGAAAAAGTAGGTATTGTTGATAAAGCTCATCAATACCCAGACCATTTATCTGGCGGCCAACAGCAGCGCGCAGCCATTGCCCGTGCTCTAGCCATGGATCCAGAAGTCATGTTGTTTGACGAGCCTACCTCTGCATTAGACCCTGAATTAGTGGGAGAAGTGCTTAAAGTGATGCGCCAGCTAGCCGCAGAAGGCCGCACCATGATTGTAGTGACTCACGAGATGGCCTTCGCTCGCGAAGTGTCGTCAAAAGTTATTTTCCTTCATCAAGGATTGATTGAAGAACAAGGTACACCGGAAGAAGTGTTCCAGAATCCAAAATCAGAACGATGCCGCCAGTTTTTGGCTTCGAGCTATTAAGTCCTAGCCTTTTTTGGCTAATTATAACCACAATAAATGAACGATGAGGTTCTCTATGAATAAACTATTTGCTGCTGCACTAACTGCAGGCGCG
>JAWUYU010000085.1:0-9105 GCA_034110645.1 Pseudomonadales bacterium | reverse complement strand
CAGCTGCTCCACTAGGGCCTGTCTCTTTGGTTGAACTAAGGCTGCACCTACATACTCATATGCCGACATTTTCAAATAGGCAAGGTCTTTAAAATGTCTTTCACTTTTAGCACCATATTTATTAATCCGAGCACCCATTCCTTCAGTTTCAACGTATTACCGCTTAGTTAGGCCATGCCAGTTATTTGTACCCATTGGCGTTGATGGTGATAGTGAATTCTTCATGGTGCCCCTTAATATGTTGATATATAATGATATATTTATACTGCTCCAACAAAAAAATAACTAGCCTCATATAATAGAGGATCTAAATTTCCATCATACGCCATAACTTCTAGGAGTTTCCTGGTTTTTACTTGCGAATTGATAATGTACTTTGGCTAAAAAAACCTTATGACCACCACAAGCTTCCCAGATCAAGACCTAGTCAGAGTGTTAATCTAAGCCAGATACCCTAGATCCTCTGTCAGTAGTCCAAGGAGAGCACACGATAAGTAGTACAGCTGTGTGGCTGTTAATTTGGGTCATAGGTTCCCTAATCCTACTATTCGCCATTCTCTTCAAACTAGGGATTACTCCGAAGCGAAGGCAAAATACCCTGTTGGTGCAATATTTTATCTGAGAATTGTCAGGAACATGAGGTGGTGGTAAGGGGGCTCAAAACGAAAGCGCATGACTCACTAGTGTGTATTAGTGAGTATTAAGGCAATTATGTGTCATTAATTGTGTTAGCCACAGGCTCAAGCCTTTATTGACATAGGCATGATGTGATTCAATTCTTCTTCAAGCTGGGCTTGACTCGTTTATTTTTTGTGCCCAAGCCCTGTAAGCGCCACTCCATAACCGATGAAGTTAAATTACCCTGCCACATCACCCGATTCACTTCTATTATGTTTTTGCCATCCTGAACTATTAGAGAGAATTGACGAACTTAATGACTTTATCTACCCAAGCATCAATAACGGCGTATACCGAGCAGGCTTTGCCACCACTCAGTCCGCTTATAACGAGGCAGTGGTTGATCTATTTAATGCCTTAAATACCACAGAAAACCGCTAACAAGTACAAACAAGGATTGGATTAAGGGATTAGTAAATCTCTCCATTCAACGCTAGTTGAGTTAAATATAGGCGCATATCCAGTTCAAGCTGATGATAGTCGCCAGACATGTGACAACAGAGTTTGTAAAAGGCTTTGTTGTGATCCTTTTCTTTTAAATGAGCTAGTTCATGAACAACAATCATCCTTAGAAATGGTTCTGGAGATTTCCTAAAAACATCACTGATTCTGATTTCATTTTTGCTCTTAAGTTTATTGCCTTGAACTCGGGAAACAAACGTATGTAACCCAAGTGCATTTTTAATCACGTGAATTTTAGGGTCATAAATTACTTGGCTTAGCGGCGAAGACTTTTTGATGTATTGGTTTTTTATTGATACCGCGTATTCTCGCAGAGCTTTGTCATTCACAAATTGATGCGTGGTGGGGTATTTTGTGAGTAGGTATTCTGCGAGCCTATCCCGCTCCAGCAATTGTAAAACTTGGTCTTTAACTTGCTGAGGGTATGTTGAAATATATCTTAAAGTGGACATTGGTTAGGTATCTGGTGTTATTGTAACAACTGCTTTTTTAGATGAAACTAAGCGATATTTAATGACAAGTTAGTGTCATAACTAAAACGCCTTGGTTGCTGAGTAACCGGGTCGATAAATTGAAGTTCTTTGGCCAGTAACTGCAATGGTGCGCCATAGTCATCTGCCGATAGTGGCTGTAATTGCGGATAGTATTTGTCATTTAGTATGGGCCATCCCAGTGCCTGCATGTGAAGGCGTAATTGATGGGTTTTTCCCGTAACGGGGTTTAATTCAAATAGAGCCTGTCTAGTAGATTGCTGCAAGCATCGTATCACAGAGTGGCTATTGGCTTCGCCCTCGGTTACGCGCATACGAAAGCGCAGTTCAGAATGTACGATACGGTTTTTAATTTCCCACTGTTTACCGATAAGGTTTTTATCGTTAGCAATGTTAGCAACCGCTTGGTAGGTTTTGTGTATTTGTCGGGTTTCAAATAACTGATGATAACGATGGCGTGTATCTGGGTGAGTAGAGAACATAATCAAGCCGGCAGTCACTCTATCCAAGCGGTGTAATGTCTGTAGGGCCTCAATGCCAGTACTTTGCCGTAACCTATTTTGCAGGCATTCATTCACATAAATACCGCCTGGTGTTACTGATAAAAAATGGGGTTTATAGGCCACTAAAATATGTTCATCCTGAAATATAATCTCTTCCTTAAAGGGGATGATAGGCTCGCTTTCAACTTCTCTGTAATAGTAGATCCGTAGCTGCGCTTGGAACAGTGTTTTTGCCGTTATCAATGAGCCGTCGTGACTATGTACCTTGCCATCAATCATGCGTTGCTGCCAAACTGTGGCATCAATATAGGGAAACTTAATGATCAGGTACTCTAGCACCGTGGCTACGCCAGGGTTAATTTGCGGTAGGCTCAATTTAGAAGGGTACTCAGAAATTGCCATGGAGTGATCCTGTTTTTTGGCTAAAATATGAGATGCACACAGTTACTTTTTGTAGATTGTAAACGTGGGTTTTTTTCTCGTTGTACATGGCTTTCAGTGAGTATTGTTCTGCTACAATGCAATGAAGCTTTTAAATAATAAACGGCGCAACACGCAGGAATTGTATCCCTTGAATCTTGTATTGCTCACCATCTTAACACTTCTTGCCTTTGCTGCTAACTCACTGCTTAATCGCGGTGCTTTGCAGTATGAATTAATAGGGCCTGGAGAATTTGCCGCTTTAAGAGTAGCGTTTGGCGCTTTAACTCTATTCATGCTGTTAGCTTGGCGTAACCAAAGCTTGCCTAAACCTAAATCCATAAATTTTAAGGGTGTTACAGGCCTTGCTGCCTATATGGTGGGTTTTTCCTATGCTTATGTGAACCTAGACGCAGGCCTTGGTGCGCTTATTTTGTTTGGCACAGTACAGGTGGCGATGTTTATTGCAGCGGCTTTTTCTGGAGAACGGTTATCTATTTTTCGATGGATAGGTGCGTTTATTGCCCTGTTTGGTTTGCTAGTGCTCTTTTGGCCCGATAAAAATGTCAGCTTGCCCTTGCCCGGTTTGTTATTGATGTTGGTTGCGGCCTTTGGCTGGGCACTATATTCATTAGAGGGCCGAAAAGTAAGTGACCCTTTATTAGCCACAACGTGGAACTTTATCTACGTGTTGCCCATTACCCTGTTAGCTTTGCTACTAACAACTAATGCAGGCGGAGTAAGTGGGATAGGTGGGATAGAGAGCAGTGTTCTTATTACTACTAATGGTGTGCTGTTAGCTATGGTATCTGGGGCAGTGATGTCGGGTTTAGGTTATGCGCTGTGGTATTGGGTTTTACCGCAATTAGACGTTACCACGGGCGCACTCGCCCAGCTGCTTGTGCCCGTATTTGCCTTAGTATTAGGCGCCTTGTTTTTGCAAGAAGTTGTAAGCCTTCGTGCGACTGTGGCAGCCGCATTAATTGTGGGTGGTGTAGCTGTAGGTAGCTTACTAAAACGCTAACTTGCTAAAGCCACAACCATATCCATAGCCAATTAAGGACTTAGTTAAACGACCCAATAGCAAAGTCAGACAACAACTCAACACCTGTTTTAGTGATGCGCACTTGTTGTTCAAGTTTTACGCCTTCTTTCTCACCAACACCACCAGTGTAAGACTCCACACACACCACCATGTTTTCATGGAAGTGGCCGTCGTAACCTACTTTTTCATAGTCTTGTGGGTGGTAAATACAAGGGTATTCATCGGCCAGGCCCACACCATGTACAGAACAAGAGTAGCGGTTAGGCGCAAAGCGCTCTGGTAACTTCCAAGATTGATCCACAAAGTCACGAAAAGCCAGGCCATCTTTGAGTAAAGCCATATTGTAGGTAATGTGCTCCATGGCAATATCATATATTTCTTGTTGGGTTGCAGTGGGTTTTTCGTGCCCAGCAATCCATGCCCGAGAAATATCGGCGCAATAACCATAGGGGCCAATAAGGTCGGTATCAAAAGAGACAAGATCTCCCTTCTGGATGATGGCGTCAGAACTTTCACGCATCCAGGGGTTAGTGCGTTCACCGGCGCTTAGAATACGCGTTTCTATCCACTCGCCACCGTTACGAATATTTTCAAAGTGTAGGTGGGCCCAGAGTTCGTTTTCACTAATGCCAGGTTCACAATAATCCCACATACGCTCCATACCTTTTTGGCATACGGTAATGGTCCATTGCATCAGCTGTAATTCTTCGGCAGATTTTATAAGGCGCGCATGTTCCATGTACTTCATGCCGTATAAGGTTTCTATACCGTGTTTATGAAGCTGTGCCATGCCTAGCTCTTCACAAATGTCTACTGCTAAACGTTTATTTCCGCCACCGTATTGCTTCATTAATGAGGCAATATCATTACCCCAACGCACGGCTTGTTCTGGCCCACGTTCTCCAGCGGCGAAATAAGCCCATGCAATAGCCGGGCGAATTTCATCTACAGTGAGTTGGCCATTAGGTAAGCGTACCTCGTGGTGTAGGTGGCTACAGTTCCGGTAATCGAATAAAAGGGCTGGTCCATCGGCAAAGATCAACGCATAACGAGACGGGTTGTGCATAGTCCACAGCTGCATGTTAGAGGTGTCTGTGGCGTATCGTATGTTGCATGGGTCATACAAAAGGGCTGCAGCAATGTCATTGTCTCTCAACACTTGACGTGTGCGTTCTAGCCGGTACTCTCGTGCTTTTCTTATGGTGTGTTGGGCAATAGGGTTTTTTAGGGCAACATCTGCAGCGTCCTGACTAAGGTATCGTGTTTTTTCGTTAACCACTTTGTTAACTCCTATTTTTAAACACTTGTGTCGTGTAAATTTGTTTTATAAATCACTTACTAGGTAGTGATTTATAATGCAAAGCTAATTTAAAAATTACCACTAGGTAGTACAATTGCAGTAATAATACGCATTTGGCAGAGTATGCGAATTTGCAGCAGCTACCGCAAGTGTTTTACATGGCTTGACAGGCAGCCATAAACATATTTTCTAATATAGGTTTAACCCACACATGCAAAAAAATACGTTATTAATTGTGCTAGGCAATCAGCTTTTTCCGTTAGATCATATCCAAAGTGTTAAGGCTGACTGTATTTTTATGGCAGAAGACTTAGGGCTGTGTACTTATGAGAAGCATCACAAGTTAAAAATACTAATGTTTTTAGCAGCTATGCGCGAAAAGCGTGATGAGCTGCAGGCAAATGAATGTTCTGTTGAGTATATCGATATTGAACACCCAGACTTTGAACAACCTTATGAGGCAAAGCTAGCCGCCTGTATTGCAGCGAATCAGATTGAAGCACTGACCTTTTTTGAAATAGAAGACAAGGCTTTTGAAGAAAGAATAAACGCTTTTGCTGCCTTGCATAATTTACCAACCACTGTGCTGCCTTCACCCATGTTTTTGTTAGACCGGCAAGAATTTTTACACCTCAATGGCAAATATAAGGTGTTACGAATGGGCAACTTTTATAAAGGGGTGCGTAAAAAGTTAAACTTGCTGATGGATGAGGACCAAAAACCCTTGGGTGGTAAGTGGTCTTTTGATGAGGATAATCGCAAAAAAATACCTAAAGGTCTGCCTTTGCCTGAATTATATAAGCCCTGCCAGAGCCAATATGTTGAACCATTAAAGCTTATAATACAGTCTAAGTTCGCACACCACCCCGGCCAAATGAATGATGTGTGGATGCCGTTAACACGCAAAGATGCGTTGGAAAACATCGATTATTTTTTGACCATAAAGTTTGAAAATTTTGGTGTATACGAAGATGCAATTTTGCAAAGTGATACCTTCATGTTCCACAGTGCCATCAGTCCGTCCTTGAATATGGGTTTAATCACTCCACATGACATTATTGATAAGGTGTTAGCTTATACCCAACACAATAATGTGCCACTAAATTCGATTGAAGGGTTTATACGGCAAATTATTGGCTGGCGTGAGTTTATAAGAGGGGTGTATCAACATCATGGCCAAACCCAATTACAGAGCAACTTCTTTAATTTTTCTGGATCGTTAAAGAGTAGTTGGTATGCTGGAGAGACCGGTATAGCGCCGTTAGATGACGCGATAGGCTTTTGCGATCGTTATGGTTATACCCACCACATCAATCGTTTGATGGTAATTTCTAACCTAATGACTTTATGTGAAGTGCATCCTGCAAATGTGTACCGCTGGTTTATGGAAATGTACATTGATTCCTCAGAGTGGGTCATGACACCCAATGTATTTGGTATGGGAACCTTTGCAGATGGTGGTCTTTTTGCTACTAAGCCTTACATCTGTGGGTCTAATTATATCCTCAAAATGAGTGATTATAAAAAAGGAGATTGGTGCAACACCGTTGATGGCCTTTACTGGCGCTTTGTTAGCCGTAATATGGGGTTACTGAAGAACAACCCGCGTTTGTCTTTTATGCGTAATACTCTAGAAAATATGAATCAGCAACGCAAAGAGCTAATTTTTTCCTGTGCAGAAGATTTTATAGCCACCCACTGTTCTCATTAGCATACATCGCTGTTAGCTATTTTTAACTATCTTTAATAATGGTGCTGGATTAAGTGAGGGAGCACCGTAATTAACGCCCCAGAAATGGTTCTCTTACTCCAAAGTCGTAGTTGCATATGGGTTTGTGTCGGTTAGTATGGAGGCTCACTATTTAGCCCTGACTGAGTACGAGCCTATGAGCCACGCCACTTCTTATTTTACTAGCTATGAGCAGTCTCTTAGCCATCCCAAATTATTTTGGCAGCAACAGGCAGAACGTTTGTCTTGGTTTAAAATGCCAAGGCAAGGAGTGAATACTAGCCAATCGCCTACAGGACGTTGGTTTGAAGATGGTGAAATGAACACCTGTTATATGGCCCTAGACCACCATGTGCTCAATGGACGTGGTGATCAGGTGGCTATTCATTACGATTCCCCAGTTACTGCAAGCAAGTCTAGCCTCACCTATAGTCAGTTGCTTCAACAAGTATCCCTGTTTGCAGGTGCTTTAAGAGAGCAAGGCGTGGCTAAGGGCCATAGAGTAGTGATCTATATGCCTATGGTGATGGAAGCGGTTATTGCCATGTTGGCCTGTGCCCGTTTAGGTGCGGTGCATTCTGTGGTATTTGGCGGTTTTGCTGCGGCAGAGTTGGCTGTACGTATTGATGATGCAAAACCTACCGCCATTATTAGTGCTTCTTGTGGTATTGAAGTGGCCAAAATTATTGCCTATAAGCCGTTATTAGATGAAGCTTTAGGCCTAGCTCAACATAAAGTACAAAGTGTGGTGGTATTGCAGAGGCCACAACTACCAGCGCAATTACAACCAGGTCGTGATCATGATTGGCTGCAGTTGATGGCCCAAGCTCAAACGGTAGAAGCCGTTCCGGTAAAAGCCACAGACCCTTTGTACATTCTTTACACCTCAGGCACCACGGGTAAACCTAAAGGTATTGTACGTGACAATGGTGGCCATGCTGTGGCGCTGAATTACTCCATGAAGGCTGTTTATAATATGCACGCAGGCGATGTGTTTTGGGCTGCATCAGACGTGGGTTGGGTAGTGGGGCATTCATATATTGTATATGGCCCTTTGCTTGCTGGTTGCACCACTATTTTATATGAAGGTAAACCAGTAATGACACCAGACGCTGGGGCTTTTTGGAGAGTGATAGAAGAATACAAAGTGAAAGCTATTTTCTCGGCACCTACGGCTTTTCGGGCCATTAAAAAAGAAGACCCTACTGGTAAACTGTTGAAGAATTATGACATTACCAGCTTAGAAACCGTGTTTATGGCAGGGGAGCGGTTGGATCCGCCTACCTACGAGTGGGCTGTTGAAACCATAGGCAGGCAGGTGGTGGACCATTGGTGGCAAACTGAAACTGGTTGGTCTATTTGTGCAAACCCGGTGGGGTTGGACAACTTATCTGCTAAAGCGGGTTCATCTACGGTACCTATAGCTGGCTACGATTTATGTGTTTTGTCTGATCAAGGGGAAGCTTTAGGGGCTAATACAAAAGGCAATATTGTACTTAAGCTACCTTTGCCTCCCGGATGTTTAATAGGTATTTGGGGCGATGATAGCCGCTTGCACGAGTCTTATTTAAAGGAATTTCCAGGCTACTATAGCTCTGGTGATGGCGGTTACTGCGATGACGATGGCTATGTGTTTATTATGGGGCGCAGTGATGACGTTATTAATATTGCAGGCCATCGGTTATCTACTGGTGAAATGGAAGAGGTAGTAGGCGCTCATGACATGGTAGCCGAGTGCGCCGTGGTGGGAGTAAAGGATGAGCTTAAAGGCCAGTTGCCTATGGCTCTAGTATTGCTTAAAGCTGGGGCTCAAATTGAAGAACCCCAGTTGAGCAAAGAAATTGTGGCTATGTTGCGCAAAACCATTGGGCCGATTGCAGTGTTAAAAAGTGCACACATTGTGACACGGTTGCCAAAAACCAGGTCAGGTAAAATACTGCGCAAAATCATCCGTAATATCGCCAATGGCGAAGACTATACAATTCCTTCCACTATTGACGACCCTGCCAGTTTAGATGAAATTCGAACGTTGGTGGTTAGTAGTTAGCGTTCGTTTATGGCATGCATTAACGTAACTTAACTTAAATACAATGCTCATTCACCAGCTCTTGTAGCATGCTCTGGAAGTGGGCAAAGTTATGGGTTTGCATATCTGCAACCTTGCCGCCATCGTCGAGTAAGCGCACCTGAATAATGTCTTGTAGATGGGGGTTAGTCTCGAACTGGGCCACTTCTTCTGCGTTCATTGAGCCGCCTTGAAGTTGTAATGAGTGCACTGAGGCGGCGCTGAGTTGCGAGAAATACTCCGCGCGGGTAGCGCAAAGGTAACGCTTAGCGGCTACGTGATAACGCACGCACTGGGTTACCTTTTCTGGAAAGAATGGCGCCAGTACTTTGGCACCAAAAACCTCATGCTGACGATCATGGGTGTCGGCCATAGAGAAGGTACCAAACTCACTAGCAAAATGCCCAATGTC
>JAWUYU010000084.1:0-30249 GCA_034110645.1 Pseudomonadales bacterium | reverse complement strand
CCACATCACTTTTGATATTGAGCCATGGTCTATCAAAACGAGGCTGGAGTGGTTTTCCAAATTTAATGGTACAAGCTACCAGTTGTGGGTTGCTGAAATAAACGGGCAAGTTCAGGCGTTTGCTTACACTGGTCAGTTTCGTACCAAGGCGGCCTACGACAGCTCTGTAGAGAGCTCTATTTATGCCCATCACCAGTTACAAATAAAAGGTGTAGGCGCAGCAATGTATAGCAAGCTCCTAACTAATTTAGCTCACTTTAAAATACATCGTTTATATGCGGTCATTGCCCTTCCCAATGATGTGTCCATTGGTTTACATAAAAAACTTGGCTTTGAGCAAGTAGCAATGCTTAATGAAGTGGGCAGTAAATTCGGAAAAAAGATAAGCGTTGCTATGCTAGAAAAAAGACTCTAATCGAGCCTGTTTGTTTATCTTAACCATCAGACACTAACATAGTGGCCCGTTCTACCAACATCAAACCACCGGTGGCAATCAGTAGACCTAAAGCAATTTTTTATCACGTTTGTTGTGCAAATAGAAATATAACAACCTAATTCTAACATCTCATCTGATTTCATTATTGGCAGGCATAAAAAAGCCAGTCCGATGAAAACACTTTTTTCATCGGACTGGCTTTTTGGAACAGGTTGCTAGAATCCGTATTAACCCTTAATAATGTTGTGCTCTGGGCCAAATGGGAACTTAGTGATGTTCTCAGCACCTTCTTCACCAACTACTAGTATGTCATGCTCGCGGTAACCGCCAGCGCCTGCCATACCTTCTGGCAACATGATCATTGGCTCAATAGAAACTACCATACCTGGCACAAGTACAGTGTCTACGTCTTCACGGAATTCAAGGCCCGCTTCACGGCCATAGTAGTGGCTTAACGTACCAAACGAGTGGCCGTAACCAAAGGTGCGATGTTGTAGCACATCGTGCTCAGCAAAGATTTCGTTAAGTTCGTGAGCCACGTCACTGCATTTCACTCCTGGCTTAACTAGCTCTAGGCCACGACGATGAACCTTACAGTTAATTTCCCACAATTCTAAATGACGGTCGCTAGCATGCTCAGAGAACAACGTACGCTCAAGCGCTGTGTAGTAACCTGCAATCATTGGAAAACAGTTAAGGCTAAGGATATCACCAGCTTCAATTTTGCGGCTAGTTACTGGGTTGTGAGCACCGTCAGTGTTCATTCCCGACTGGAACCAAACCCAAGTGTCCATCAACTCGCCGTCTGGGAAAGTTTTAGCAATTTCACGAATCATGGCTTGAGTACCAGCTAAGGCTACTTCGTACTCAGGAACACCTACACTAATAGCGTCACGGATGGCAGCACCACCGATGTCACCAATACGTGAACCATGCTTAATCACTTCAATTTCTTCAGCAGACTTGATCATACGCATCTGCATGGTTGGCACACCAATATCGGTGAACTCAGAACCAGGGAAGGTTTGCTTTACAATGTCCATAGTAGCAAGTGGCATGTGATCGTATTCAACAGCAATGCGGCTTCCTGGTTTGATTAGGTTCTTAAGGGCAACAAAGAAGTTACCTTTCTGCCAATCAGTGTAAACCACGTTGTCGCCCAACTGGTTACGGCGGAATGGCTGGCCACCGTCGATGTTAGCAGTAACGGTAGTGAAGTTGTCTTGAGTTACAACCAAACCGTAGTCACGACCAAAACGGCAGTAAACGAAATCTGAGAAGTAGTTAATATTGTGGTAAGAAGTCATCACTACGGCATCCACATTAGCTGAAGCCATGTGAGCACGTAACTTAGCAAGACGGTTAGCCAATTCTTGGGTTGTAAACGTGGCTACAACTTTTTGGCCATTTGGAATTTCGATGGTACGAGGCATGTTGGTTGGGCTAAATTCTTTCATGGCATTCACCTAATGGTTACACTGATTGTAATTAATATATTGGCCTGCTAGAAAACCAACTAGAGGCAACAGAAAACAAATGTATTTTAGTTTTTATATTAACATTAGTAAAATCAATAAATTAAATTGTATCATTAATTATATTTATAATTTATTTAAATATTTAAAGACCGAACCCTACCCTTGGTAACTATATTAAAGAGCGACTACATACTTACTCGAGAGTAACTTTCAAAAGCTTAAACATTCAATAAAACTGCACAAAGGCTTTCTATCAAATCAAAAATCTTGCAATATGCGCAAAGATTAGCGATATTGTGCATTATTCTGAACACAATTAAGAAGAGACTTTTACATGGCCAAGAACAAGCTTATCGGCGATCCCTCTATTATCTCTATGTACGCCAACCAGTTTAGTTTTTTGGCGCGTCCACTTACGCGTGATATGTCGCAAGGTTTTGATGCCGCTATTGTGGGTTTACCATTTGACTTGGCGACTACAGGCCGCGCAGGTACACGCTCTGGCCCCAATGCAGTTAGGCAGGCAAGTAGTAATGTGGGCTGGGAAGGAAGGCGTTGGCCGTGGGGTTTTGACGCTTTTAAGTATCTTAAAGTGGCTGATTATGGTGATTTAGATTTTATTCCCGGTAACACAGAAGACCTTAATCGTGAAATAGAACAACACGCTGAGAATATTATTTCGTCTGGCACTCAAATGTTGAGCATTGGTGGTGACCATTATGTGGCCTTGCCACTACTTAGAGCTCACGCTAAGCATTACGGGAAAATGGCGTTAGTGCATTTCGATGCTCATACCGATACCTATCCTAACGATACAGAAATTGACCATGGGAGCATGTTTTACCATGCCCCTAAACAAGGTTTAATAGACCCAGGCCATTCGATACAAGTTGGCATCCGGACAGAATACAGACCAGAAGACCATGAATTTGAAGTGATTGATGCAGCACAAGCTAATGACATGAGCGCAGATGATATCGTAGCTTCAATTATCCAAAGAGTTGGCAACCTCCCTGTTTACTTAACCTTTGATATTGATTGCTTAGACCCTGCTTATGCGCCAGGTACCGGTACGCCAGTAGTGGGAGGGCTAACCACGGATAAAGCTTTGAAAATTATTCGCGGTTTAAAAGATTTAAATATAGTGGGATGTGACTTAGTGGAAGTAAATCCAGCTTATGATCATGCCGAAATCACGGCCTTAGCAGGCGCAACAATACTGCTTGAGTTCTTATATTTATTGGCCCACAAAAAACATCAAGAAAACCTGTAACATACGATGACTGTACTACTCAACTAAGAGTTATTTCAACCAAGGGTTATGACCTTTAGGCTCTACTTTTTGAACCTTAGTTTCAACTGCTTTAGGGGCTGGCTCAATTACAGAAGCTGCCTCTTGTTTAACTACAGGCTCTTGTTTAACTACAGGCTCTGTTTTAGCTACCGATGCTGGCGCCGAGCCCATTACATTTGCTACTTCTGTAGCACCTAAAGCAGCTAAGGTATCCAATAAAGCTTCAGCGTCTAAACGTAGCTTTTCTTCACGGGCGGCTGCTAGTTTATCTCGTTCTGCCAAACTAATAGAATCCATGTCATACATAAAGGAACCCACGTATTGCACGTATTCGTCTTCATGTATTTTTGTGAGCTTATTACGGTATTCAAAATCAAATAACAATATAATCCAGCTCACTTCTTGGTGACCCATCTTACTGATTTTATGGATAATACCTTCACCATAAGCACTAGAATAAGAACAATCTTCAATAATACTTTTAACAAGCGCCGTACCACTTGCCACACCATTAGTTTCCATGCTCTCATGGTCATATTCTTTGATGGCAAAATTTCTAGCCCATGCTTCTATGCCATTTTCATCTTCTTCAAAATAGCTATCCGGAATAGTGTCATAGCTAGTAGTAGAACACCAAACAGACACTTTGCCGTATTTTTCAAAGCTAGGTAGTGTGGTATTATGAGATAGTGTCATTAGAGGCCTAATTATGGGTGCTTTGTAGATGGCGAAAAGTAACACAAAACACCCTAACCATACAATGACATTTGCCTTTATAAGGGATATACCGTGCAACCATACCTAGACATATTTCAGCAACTTGCCACACAACACTTTCTTCAAAACAACCCTGTAAACAATCCTATCAGCGCCAAAAATCTGAAAAAAATAGTAGATTTTAGCTTGGGCGAGGAAGGTGCTGAGCTAGATGTTTTAAAGCAAGCTGCTGGCCATTATTTAAGTTATCAGCCCGACAGCGCCCAGGTGGATTTTTTTAAACTGCTCTATTCTGGCCGCAACAATCCCGCGTTATTAGGTGACTGGATCACCAGCCTTAGCAACGCCAACATGCACACTTACCAAATGAGTCCTGTAGCCACTTTGATGGAACAGGAACTCATCACCCAATGGAATCGTTTAGTAGGTTTTACCTCATCCTCACAAGTAGGTGATGGGGTAATGGTCTCTGGTGGTAGCCAAGCTAACCTCATTGGCATGATGATGGCTCGCCATCACATTTGCCCTGATATTAAAACCAAAGGCTTAGGAAACCGCACACTAGTAGCCTTTGTTTCAGATCAAGCTCATTACTCAGGTCAAAAGGCGGCTAATGTATTAGGTATCGGCACAGACAATCTAATTGCTGTAGCCTCAGACAACCAAGGTAGATTGTGCCCTGCTGCACTCACAGAAGCCATAGAACACAGTATTCAACAAGGCCACACACCGTTTTACATCGGACTTACTGCTGGCACAACTGTACTGGGTGCTTTTGATCCAGTACCAGAATGTAGGGCCATTGCTGATCAATATAACCTTTGGCTGCATATAGACGGCGCCTGGGGGGCACCCGTGTTATTCTCTCAACAACATAAACATCTATTAAATGGCTGCGAACTAGCCGATTCTTTTTCATGGGATGCTCATAAATTAATGAACGTGCCTATTACAGCAGCGGTTATTTTAACACGTCATCAAGGAATGCTAGAGCAGGCTTGTGGCGGAGGTGGTGGCGAGTACTTATTCCATAATGATGAGAACGCACCCTATAACTTAGGCCAAAAATCCATTCAATGTGGCCGACGAGCGGATTCATTAAAAGTATGGTTAAGTTGGAAAGCAGTTGGTAACAAAGGTTTTGAAGACAAAGTGGATCAATTACAAGTCATCAAACAAGGCTGCGTTGACACAATTGACGCATCCACTCACTTACACATGGTTGGCCCTGCCCCATACCTCAACGTATTGTTTCAATTCCGTCCAGCTATTCACATGGATGAAGAACAACTTCGAGAATTGAATATTGCCATATGTAAAACCATGCAAATTGAAGGTGGCGCCTTTGTAGACTATGCTAAATACCAAGGTAAAACAGGCATTCGCCTTATCTTGGCAAACATCGATACTCAAGCAAGCGATATTAATCGGTTGCTGAGCAACTGCATTAAAACTGGTGAAATGCTCACTAAATAAAGTTAGCTGGATGTTTTCCAAATATTGCTATTTATTGTTCCAGATTTAGATGCGGGCTTAGGTACTGATTTGGGAGCTGACATAGGTGCCGCTTTAGGCGACGAGCGAAGCTTAGCTTGGTAAGCTTCTTGCGATCTAAGAGGTTTACCACGCACAATAGCATAAACATACAAAGACTCTACTTTATCTCTGGCCCATGGCGTTTTACGTAAAAACTTAAGGCTAGATTTCACACTTGGTTTATCCTTAAAACAGTTCAAATTAACCTGCTCCGCCAAAACTTCCCAACCAAAGGTATCCACAAGATCGGTGATGACTTGTTCTAGTTTAACGCCGTGTAGCGGATTGAGTGGTTGCTCAGTGTTCATAATTTACTTCACATGACAGAATATCAGTACTATTATCACCAACATGCAAGCACTAAACAACCGGTAATAAGATGATTGACCAACAAAGTACATTAATTCAATTAGCACGCAAAGAACTAGCTGCTTGTTTTCGTTGGACAGCAAAGATGGGCATGCACGAATCTATTGCTAATCATTTTAGTGTTGCGATTTCTGATAACGGCCAACAATTCTTATGCAACCCCCAGGGCCGGCACTTTAGCACTATAAAGGCCAGCGAACTGTTGCTACTGGATGCCAATAATCCCAGCACTATGGACCAAGCTAATGCCCCAGACCCAACTACTTGGGCTATTCATGGTGCATTACACCGTAATCTACCTCAAGCACGCTGCATCATGCACCTACATAGCCGATACGCCACAGCACTGGCTTGTCTAAAAGATAAAACCATGTACCCCATAGACCAAAACACTATGCGTTTTTATCAACGCGTGGCAATTGATACGGGGTATGATGGCATGGGTTTAGGCAACGAAGCCGAACGTCTAACCCAGTGCATGGGCGACAAACGTATTTTACTCATGGGCAATCATGGTATTTTAATCATTGCCAATAGTATTGCCCAATGTTTTGACGACATGTACTATTTTGAACGCGCTTGCCGCACTTTATTAGATTGTTATGCCACGGGCCAAGCCCTAGATATAGCAAGCCATGAAGTTGCAGAAAAAACCGCCCAGCAGTGGCAAAATTATGGCTTTGACTTTGGCCAACAACATTTAAATGAAATCATGGCTATTCTCGATACAGAAGACGACTCATACCGATCGTAACCCTAGTTGGCCGTTGTACCCGTTGAAAAGTAGTGTTTGAGCGACCCTAGGTATCGTTTTTTTGTCATTGGCGCGTTTTTTCAACAGTCTGATCTTTTCCTGTCAATAGTTAGTCCGTATAATTGCGCAGATATAAAGCCGAGCAAAGGTCATCCTATGCGTCGGCTTTGTTGTAATTAAAAACAACTAGAAAAACATCAGTGTTGGTTAAAACCGCTTAACTAATTTTGACACCTTGTAGACAACAGGATCGTCCAATGATCAAAGTCGAATCAGTGAGTAAACGTTTTGGCGGCGTACATGCCGTTAACAACGCCTCTATCGAAATCGCAAAAGGCTCCATTACCGGACTCATAGGCCCTAACGGGGCTGGTAAAACCACATTATTTAATATGATTGCTGGTAACTTAACACCAACGTCTGGTCGCATTTACCTAGATGGTGAAGATGTAACCGGCGTACCTCCGTATGAATTATTCCATAAAGGTTTGTTACGCACGTTCCAAATCGCTCATGAGTTCGGCACTTTAACCGTGTTAGAAAACCTCATGATGGTGCCTTCTCAACAAGCTGGTGAAAACCTTATGGATGCTTGGTTTCGCCCGTCATTAGTACGTGAACAAGAAGCCAAGGTACGTGACAAAGCCATGGAGGTGATCGACTTCCTTAACTTGGGCCATGTTGCTCAAGAATTAGCTGGTAATCTTTCCGGTGGCCAGAAGAAATTACTAGAGCTTGGCCGTACCATGATGGTAGACGCTAAAGTTGTTTTACTAGACGAAGTAGGCGCCGGTGTAAACCGTTCCCTATTACGTGAAGTAGGTGAAGCTATTGTGCGCTTGAACCAAGAAAAAGGGTACACCTTTTGTATGATCGAGCACGACATGGACTTCATTGGTCGCTTGTGTGACCCAGTCATCGTTATGGCCGAAGGCTCCGTATTAGCTCAAGGTACCGCCAAAGAAGTGGTTACCAACGAAGCCGTAATTGAAGCCTACCTTGGCACTGGCCTAAAGAACAAACCGGAGGCAAAAGCATGAGCTATCTAGTTGCAGATAATTTACGTGGCGGCTATGGCGGTGCAGACATCCTTAACGGCTGCACTTTGTCTGTAAACAAAGGTGAAATCGCAGTTATTGTGGGCCCTAATGGTGCTGGTAAATCCACCGCTATGAAAGCCTTACTAGGCATGCTTAACCTACGTGAAGGCAGCGTAACCCTAGGTGGCAAAGACATTACCCACATGTCTCCCCAAGACCGCGTTGGCGAAGGTATTGCTTTTGTACCTCAAACCCATAATGTGTTTGGTGGCATGACAGTAGAAGAAAACCTTGAAATGGGCGCCTTTCTTCGCACCGATGATTTCACCGAGACTATGGAACAGATCTACGAGCTATTCCCAATTCTTAAAGAAAAGCGCCGTCAAAATGCTGGAGAACTCTCTGGTGGTCAGCGTCAACAAGTGGCCGTAGGCCGTGCCATGATGATGCAACCTAGCGTACTAATGCTCGATGAGCCTACTGCAGGTGTGTCTCCTATTGTTATGGACGAATTATTTGACCGTATTCTAGAAGTGAAGCAACAAGGCATTGCCGTGTTGATGGTAGAACAAAACGCAGCCCAAGCTTTGAACATTGCCGACAAAGGTTATGTTTTAGTATCAGGCACTAACAAACACACAGGCAGTGGTGATGAACTACTGGCTGATCCTGTGGTGCGTCGCACCTTCTTGGGGGGCTAATCTATGCCAGAAATTACTGATATTTTAAATGCCATCGTGCTTTTCTCTAACTTCGTGTTAGTGCCTGCTGCGTCTTACGGTGCCCAGTTAGCTCTTGGTGCATTAGGCATCACCTTGGTTTACAGCATTTTACGCTTCTCTAACTTTGCCCATGGCGACATGATGGCCTTTGGCACCATGGTGGTGATCATAGTCACTTGGGGTTTCCAATCTATGGGCATTAGTTTTGGCCCATTACCCACCGCACTGCTAGCCCTGCCCTTTGGTATTGTGGGGGCCGTAGTCTTGCACTTAGCCTTTGATAAAACTGTATATAAGTTTTACCGTGCTAAAAAGAGTGCCCCAGTTATTTTTGTAATCGTGTCTACTGGCGTCATGTTTATGACTAACGCCATTGTGCGTTTTATTATTGGTCCAGGCGATCAGCGCTTTATGGACGGCACTAAGTTTATTTTCCGTCCTCGTGAATTTAAAGAATTCACCGGGTTAAGCGAAGGTTTAGCACTTAAATCTACCCAAGTGCTTACTCTAACCGTTGCCGTTATTTGTGTAGCTGCGCTGTTCTACTTCTTGCAAAAAACTCGTACTGGCAAAGCCATGCGTGCATTTTCTGACAACGAAGACTTAGCACTACTGTCTGGCATCAACCCAGACCGTGTAGTATTAATCACTTGGATCATCGTAGCAGCCTTAGCTACCACTGCTGGCACTTTGTACGGTTTAGATAAAAGCTTTAAACCATTCACCTACTTCATGCTTTTATTACCTATGTTTGCTGCCGCCATTGTAGGTGGCATTGGTAGCCCTGTCGGCGCAGTTGTAGGTGGTTTTGTAATCGCATTTTCAGAAGTGATCGTCACTTACGCCTATAAAAAGTTTTTCATCTATCTAATGCCTGAGTCGTTAGAGCCTTCCGGGCTGATGCAGTTCTTATCCACCGATTATAAGTTTGCCGTGTCTTTTATCATCTTAGTGGTGGTATTACTAATTCGACCAACGGGCATATTTAAAGGGCAATCAATCTAATGAAAGCACTATTAAATCAACAAAATCGCGCGCCTTTAGCTTTCGCAGTTATGGGGTTATTACTCGTGGGCGTAGGCATGGGGCAATCTTGGCCTTTCGCTTTGGCCATTTTAAACTTGTGCCTTATTTCTGCCATTATGTCCTTGGGCGTAAACATTCAATGGGGTTACGCAGGCCTACTTAACTTAGGTGTAATGGGTTTCACTGCATTGGGCGGCCTAGCAGCTGTGTTAGTGTCTGAAGCACCCGTGCTAGAAGCATGGTCGGTAGGTGGCCAAGGCATGGCTGTAAGTTTCATATTAGTAGTGATTACCATTGTTTTATCCATATTGGTTTATCGCAACATGGCCGCCAGCTGGCAACGTCGCCTTACCTTAGCCATCTTGTATATTGGTGCTTACTTTGTCATCAATAATTTCTATGAGCCTGCTGTTTCAGCCATTGAGGGTGTAGATCCTGCTACCTATGGCTTTCTTGGCGGCATGGGCATGCCTATTATCTTTTCATGGATTTTAGGCGGCTTTATGGCAGCCGGTGTGGCTTGGGTAGTGGGTAAAATCACCCTAGGCTTACGTTCAGATTACCTGGCCATTGCCACCTTGGGTATTTCTGAAATCATCATTGCTGTATTGAAAAACGAAGATTGGTTAGCCCGTGGTGTTAAAAACGTAGCTGGTTTAGATCGCCCCGTACCTTTTGAACTAGACCTACAATCTACACCTTGGTTTATTGATATGGTGCAATCTATATTCAGTGGACGTTTAGCTGCACTAGTAGACACGCAACGAGCTGATGCCTTAAATCAACTGGTTATTCAAAGCTCTAGTATCTTTGTTAAACTTTGCTACACCGGCTTATTTACTGTGGTTTTAGTGGTCATATTATTGTTAAGCATAAAAGCCTTAAACTCCCCTTGGGGACGCATGATGCGTGCTATTCGTGACAACGAAGAAGCCGCTAATGCCATGGGCAAAAACGTGGTACGCCAACACCTACAAGTATTTGTATTAGGTAGCGCTGTAGTAGGTATTGCCGGGGCTATGCTAGTGACCCTAGACGGCCAGTTTACACCTTCGTCTTATCAGCCATTACGCTTTACCTTCTTGGTGTGGTTAATGGTAATTGTAGGAGGTAGTGGCAATAACTTAGGTGCGGTATTTGGTGGCTTCTTTATTTGGTTCATGTGGATAGAGGCAGAACCTTTATCTATCGCCTTTATGGACTTAGTAACTGCAGGTATGGATCAAGCCAGCGGCTTACGTGACCATTTGCTGAAAAGTGCACCTCACTTGCGTTTGTTTATTATGGGCTTAACCTTATTGCTCACCATGCGTTTTATGCCCAAGGGCATTATTCCTGAAGAGACACGACTCCACTCTGTATAGGTGTAAGTTGCTGCATATAACGGGTTGGTACTTTTCTAAAACTGCCAGTCCGTTACTGCCTACAATTAGCTACTCAGTTGCGTTAACACCCGCTCAAAATCCGCCTCTAACGGCGCGTTAATCACCACATTATTTCCATTTCTTCCGGTAAGTACCATTTGCGTACATGCCAACCACAACCGCCCTGCCCCTAAATAGTCCTCACAGGCACGATTCAACATACCCTTGCCATGGCGAGAATCACCTATAATTGGATGCCCTATGTGTTTTAAATGACGCCTAATCTGATGTTTTCTACCTGTTACTGGCTCACACTGCATTAAAGACAAACGAGTGGTCGGATAACGATCTACGGTTAGCGGTATATCAAACTGGTGTAAACACTTTACATTGGTTAAAGCGTCCTTGGCCTCACCGCCAGCTTTAACTCCTGCATAGTCATCCGCCTCGTCTTTTAAAGCATGATCTATGAACATCGTTTCTGGGCCATGCCCTCTTACCAACGCTAAATAGGTCTTATGTATTTGATGCTCTCGAAATTGTTCATTATAGAAACTTGCCGCCTCACTAGAGAGCGCAAAAACTAACACCCCCGAAGTAGGTTTATCTAGGCGATGAAGTGGATACACATGTTGGCCAAGCTGATTTCGTAATTCCTGTACAGCAAAACGAGTTTCACGCTTATCGATAGGGCTACGATGTACTAACAAACCACTGGGTTTATTGATGGCCACCAACTCTGCGTCTTGATAAATCACATCTAAGGCTTGGTATGGGTGTGGATATTGCTGTGACTGTGAGTTCAACATTTGTTCAAACTGGCTACCTAAAAATACTATTATAACAAATCACAAGCATAAAAAAGCCCGACTTAGATTGCTCTAAACCGGGCTTTTTGTTTAAGGTTTTAAGCTAGTGCTTAGTGAACCTTAATAGTAGTGAATGAACCACCTTTCACTTCTTGCTCTTTGTAAGATCCAGCAGGGTCACCGTTAACGTCAAATTCTACGTTGGTTGCGCCTTCGTAGTTGATTTGCCCGCCGTCCGCTAAGATCTGTAGACCTTTAGCTAGTTCACCAGGAAGGATGATTTCGCCTGGAGCGTTAGCAACATTAGTAAGGTGAGCTACGATACCAGCACGATCAGCAGAACCAGCTGATTGCATTGCTAGAGCCAACAATGCACCAGCATCGTATGACTGAGCAGCGTATGGCGCAGTACCATCTAGGCCAGCTGCAG
Organism: Pseudomonadales bacterium; assembly: GCA_034110645.1. Taxonomy (GTDB): domain Bacteria; phylum Pseudomonadota; class Gammaproteobacteria; order Pseudomonadales; family Balneatricaceae; genus Njordibacter. The sequence goes on along the minus strand of JAWUYU010000084.1, from coordinate 18,274 downwards.
CCGCAACGTCGTTAAACATTGCTGCACCAGCAGATTCAGAACCCGGTAGAGTACCAAACGTACCTTCAATGCCACCATCTACGTCTAGTAGAGAGTCCCCGATCATGCCGTCAGCTAGGATGAAACGGTCAAATGCGCCAGAATCCAAAGAAGCTTGGATGATGCCACGGCCGCCTTGGTCAACGTAACCAAGTACAACTAGCTCTTCTGCACCAGAAGCAGACAACGCGCCAACTTCAGCAGAGTAGTCTGCTTTGCCATCTTCGTGTGCAGCTTCAATAGTAATCGTACCACCAGCAGCACGGTAAGCAGTAGCGAAGGCATCAGCCAAGCCCTTACCATAGTCGTTGTTAGTGTAAGTTACGGCTACTGTGTCAATACCACGAGCCATTGTAACATCTGCCAATACAACACCTTGGCGTGCATCAGAAGGTGCTGTACGGAAGAATACACCGTTGTCTTCAATGCTAGTAAGACCAGGAGAAGTTGCAGAGGGAGAGACCATAGCAACGCCGTTTGGAGCGCCTACGTTCTTAGCAATTGCACCAGTTACGCCAGAACAATCAGCACCCATGATAGCTACAACGCTATCAGAGTTAACCAAACGTTCTGCAGCAGCAGTAGCAGCTGAAGCGTCTACACATGTAGAGTCTGCACGAACTGCAGTGATAGTTTCGCCACCTAGCAACAAGCCAGAGTTAGATGCTTCAGCAAATGCTAATTCCGCACTGTCGGCCATGGTTGGCGTTAAAGATTCGATTGGGCCAGTAAAGCCAAGAATCACACCTACTTTAATTTCAGCATGAGCAGCGCCTGCGATCAAAGTTGCAGCAGCGGTAGCAAGAAGTGTCTTTTGAAATGTGTTTTGCATTAAGCTATTCCTCGAGGAATTTTATATTTATGATATTGGCAACAGTAGCCTCATATGTTTGGAGGTGAACTGAGTAGTTTAAAGCTAATAAAGGCATAACCAAACTACTGCCTATCGTCTCACGGCCAATAAGCCGCAGCGAAGAACTGAGTATATCCGCTACGTATAGGGTAGTTCAAACCTTAATTGCGGCATTATTTGGCATAAACACACCTTTTTTTCAAAAATAGATGCCATTTCCTATTTTATGGTCGTTTTAATAGACTTTTAAGCAAGCCACAGCTATCTCTGATACACTTATTTTCATTACTACTAGACAATTATTTAAAGAGTTTTCCATGCCAATTCGTATTCCAGATGCTTTACCTGCCACCAGCGTGCTGCAACAAGAAAACGTGTTTGTAATGACAGAAACGCGGGCCCTTAACCAAGACATTCGTCCGCTAAAAGTGATTATTCTCAATTTAATGCCAAAAAAAATTGAGACCGAAAACCAAATCATGCGATTATTGTCTAACTCTTCTTTGCAGGTAGACATAGAACTATTACGGGTGGATAACCGCTCCAGTAAAAACACGCCTTCAGAGCACCTTAATAGCTTTTACCGTAATTTTGACCAGATCAAAGACCACAATTATGACGGCCTTATTATTACCGGCGCCCCACTAGGCTTAGTGGCCTTTGAAGATGTTATTTACTGGCCTCAAGTAGACGAAATAATTCAATGGTCTCGCACCCACGTCACCTCCACCTTATTTCTTTGCTGGGCGGCCCAAGCTGGCTTAAAATCTTTGTACAATTTGCCTAAAAAAACACGCGCACAAAAGTTATCCGGGGTATACCAACAAACAGTTAACTCTGATAATGATGTACTTACCCGTGGCTTTGACGACCAGTTTTTAGCACCGCAATCTCGCACTGCAGATTTCCAAGTTGATTACATCAACGCCAATACCGATCTTATTATCTTGGCTCAGTCTGACGCATCTGGGGCGTATTTAATGACTAGTGCTGATCGTCGCCAGGTGTACATTACCGGCCACCCTGAGTACAACGCTCACACCTTGGCCGATGAGTATCACAGAGACTGTGATGCGGGTTTAAATCCTATGTTGCCAATTAATTATTTTCCTAATGATGACGCCAGTGCCACACCTAAAGCGTCTTGGCGTAGCCATGGGTATTTATTCTTTAGTAACTGGTTAAATTATTGCGTGTATCAAGCAACGCCATTTGATTTAAAAAATATGGAACCTACGCTAGACTAAGCTTTTGGAAGGCCCACAAGCATAACGAATGCTGTGGGTACGCTATATTAGAAAGTCTCTCGAATGTGCTGCTGATAAGGCGCTACATCCCCCAGTTGCTCAGCAACCCAGCTAGTATCGTGGTACGTTTGTAAGTAACGATCACCACCGTCACACAACAATGTAACAATGGAGCCTTTAACTCCTTGCGCTTGCATTTTTTGAGCCACATGCATGGCACCCCATAAATTAGTTCCTGTGGAAGGCCCTGCTTTACGTCCGGTCTGCTGCTCTAGCCAAAGCATAGCAGCAACGCTGGCTAAATCTGGAACCTGTATCATCTCATCAACCACATCGGGCATAAATGATGCTTCTACCTGTGGTCGCCCAATACCCTCAATACGGCTGCTAATACCCGTGACAATGCTTGGGTCTTTAGCCATATAACTTGGATAAAAGGCTGAATTTTCAGGATCAACTACTACCAAATTAGTGCCATAACCCATATACCGGATATACCGCCCAAGCGTAGCTGAAGTGCCACCAGTGCCTGCACTCATAACAATAGTGTGGGGAATTGGGTGAGCCTCATTAGACATCTGTTTAAAGATACTCTCGGCAATATTGTTATTACCTCGCCAGTCTGTTGCTCTCTCGGCATACATAAACTGATCCATAAAATAGCCACCAGAGTCCTTAGCTAGCAAAATTGCAGCATCATGCATTTGAGTAGCACAATCAACAAAATGGCACCGACCACCAAAGCGCTCTATCTGTGTTATTTTTTGTGGTGAAGTAGATTTAGGCATCACCGCAATAAACGGCACGCCAATAAGCTTAGCAAAGTAAGCTTCCGAAACAGCCGTACTGCCAGACGAGGCTTCTACTACGGTTGTATTAGCATCAATTTTTCCGTTGCACAAAGCATATAAAAACAAAGAGCGAGCAAGTCTATGCTTTAAACTACCCGTAGGGTGAGTACTCTCATCTTTAAGGTATACATCTATGCCCTTAAAATTTGGCAGCGTCAGCTTTATTAAATGGGTGTCTGCTGAGCGCTGATGGTCTGCATTTATCGCGGTAATCGCACTGTTAATCCAATGTCTCATTAATGATTCCGTTGGTGTGTTTAGTTATGTTTAAAGTAAAGTCAAACTATGTCGATACGGCCATCCTGTATGGCACGAGCCCTTTTGCTCAGTTGCAATTCTCTCCAAGACACATAAGCACCACTTGTACAAATGATGGCAATACCTACCCACACATACATATCTGGAAAAAAATCAAAGGCAAAATAACTAATCGCTGTAGCCGCTACTATTTCAAAGTAGTTAAAGGGGCTCAGCTGCGATGCTGTGGCATATTCGCAGGCCATAATAATTAAGAAGTGCCCCATTGCTGCAAACAATCCCATACTGGCCATCATAGCCACACCTTTTAAATCTGGAGTTGTCCATACGCTGCCAACTAGCGGAGTAAGTACAATAACACCACCTACCGCTGTATAAAACAAAGTCAGTAATGGCGGCCCAGAGGCACTCAATTTACGAGTAAACATTATATAGAAGGCATAACCCACACCGGCTACCAAAGCCCATAATATCGTGGGTGAAAAACTGTCTGCCGTAGGTCGTAACACTACCACCACACCTACAAAACCTAATACAACTGCAATTCCCCTTGGGGTGTCAAAAGACTCTCCTAACCATATGGGCGCAACGATAGCCACTATTAAGGGTGAAACAAACAATAGTGTTAAAGCGGTAGGAATCGGATTATCTTTAATGGCGTAAAAGAAAGACACGGTAGTGATCGTTAGCATTACACTACGTAACATCTGATACATCGGTTGCTTAGGTATTCGCCACCAAACAACTCCCTTCCAAGCTAGTAAAGGCAACAGCCACAATCCATGGAATACAAAACGTGCCCAAGTCACTTGTATTACTGCATAATCTACCGACAAAAGTTTAGCGAATAGATCTAACACCGGCACTAACACCATAGCTAACATCATCAAGCCCATACCAATAAGTGGGTTACTTTTCTGATTTTTCACTAACTTTCCTTGTAAATGCTAATGACGGCCACTTTATCCCAAGTTTTTTGCCTTGCATAGGACTTTAGTGAAGTTATAAAATGGACTCTTCAAGTTAAATTTTATGTACGTTATGGAAGCCACTTATGCCCTTAATTACTGTAGAACTATTTGAAGGCCGTTCGATCGAACAAAAGCGTCAAATTGTTGAAGGACTCACTAAAACTATGTGTGACATTACTGGTGGTAATCCAAGCGCAGTCCAGGTAATGATTCGTGATGTACCTAAGTCTAATTGGGGTTTTGGTGGCGAATTATGCAGCGACTTATTTCCGGACAAATAACACTATGAATTTCAAACTAATACGCTATTTATCAATCATATCTTTAGGGTTTATGTGGCCCTTAACAAGCCTCGCATCCAATAGCTTTAACATCCTACTCTATCATCATATTAGTTCCACCATGCCCCGCTCTACCTCCTTATCAGCACAGGAGTTTGAGGGGCATTTAGAATATTTAAAACAAAATGACTACACTGTTGTAGATCTATCATCTGCCATAACTGCAGTGCAGCAAGGCACTGAGCTACCCGAAAAAGCCATTGTGATCACCTTCGACGATGCATGGCGCAATATTTATGAGCAAGGTTTACCTTTGCTGCAACAATATGATTACCCTTTTACTGTGTTTGTAAATACCGACCCAGTAGATCAAAACAACCCTCATGCAATGACATGGGATATGCTGCGAGATCTTAAAAAGCAAGGCGTCACGTTAGCTAACCACACTAGAGACCATGACTATTTAGTGCGTAAACCTGAGTACAATGACCAATGGTTAGCCACTACCTTAGACAATATTAATTATGCTCAGCAACGCTTAACTGACGAACTTGGACCAGTGCCAAAATGGCTAGCCTACCCGTTTGGTGAGTATAACAATCGACTCAAACTCGCGCTAAAAGACCAAGGTTATATTGCCTTTGGACAACAATCTGGTGGTGTGGCTGAATTTTCTGACTGGCAAGCACTACCTAGGTTCTCTGCAGCAGGCAGGTATAGTAATTTAAAAACCCTTAAAACCAAGCTTGAATCGCAACCCTTCCCGGCCAACTATACTACGTTTAGTAACCCGGTAATACGTACTGACCAAGGGGAGCAAAACCAACCGTTATTAGACGTTGAGCTAACAGAAAAACAAAGGCTAGGCGTAAGGCAGCAACTGTCTTGTTTTATTGTAGGTGAACGGCAGATGCCAAACTGGCAAGGAAAAATGAACTTTACAGTGCAGGCCAATAAAGCCTTAAGTAAGGGTCGTAATCGATACAACTGCACGGCACCGATTTGGGGGAAAGAGAACTATTACTGGTTATCCCATCAATGGTTAGTTTATGGTGGTGACGCCCCACCAAAAGAATAACAGTGCAAAAAAATATACTGTTCTGAACTTAGTTTACTTCTAACCTAGGCATCATACTAATATCGTAACCGGCGGCTTGAGTGTTTTTTTGCATTCTAGCTGTAGGTTGCAAAGCCGACTCCGGCACAACTTCCATACCAGTCAAACCCAGTTCAAGTTGCAAGGCTACTAACTCTGGCGCAGCCATAGCTTTACGTAAACCTTGTTGTAGCTGAGTGATTTTTTGAGCGCTCGTTGTAATGCTGGTGACCCAAGCATGGCCTTGAGTATAGTCAGTACTGCCTAAGCTACGTAAACCCGCAAGTAGATGTGGTTGGTGTTTAGCAAAAAAGTGATAACTAATACAATCTATTGCAGCAAGATCTACCTTGCCTTGTTGTAACCAAGACAAGCTTTGAACATGGGCCCCAGATTCGGCATAACTGGCAACCATGGTATCTAAAGGAACGCCCGTTTGCATAAAACTATGATTCAATATGCCTAAGCCAGATTGAGAGTCAAAACTGTTGATAGCCACTCTGGCATCACGTAAATCGGATAAGCTTTGTGCGTCAGAATCGTCAGGCACCATTAATAAACTACAATAAACACTACCACTTTGTAATTTGGTAGAAAATGTTGGGCTAGCCACATACTGCACCTGACCTTGTAAATGGTCAATCAAAGGCAAGCTACATATTTGGCTTAGCAATAGCTGTGGTTGACGCCAGTGAGCCATATAATCTGCCGGCCAACATAGTTGATTAGGCGCGTTTTTTATGCCCTCATTTTTCAGGTAAGGTACTACTGCTTGCCACCAAGCCTGCCACAAAGGCAATAACGCAGGTTGGTTGTACATGGCAAAAGAAACGGACATAGAATAGCTCAAAAAAAACCGCCACTCTAACCTAAGGTAGGTTAAGTGTCACTCTTAATAAGCCGTATCAATTCAAACTGTATTACCCTACGGTTAAAGGCGCTGTACAAATACAGCTATGATAGATATACCGCTCCCCTAACGCTGTAACACTTCGTAATCATGCTTAGCCTGTTTAGCTGTATGGCCAAGGTTTGACAATGGTTTCTCTTGCGAATTGCTAACGAAGTTATATCCTTGGATGCTGGTATGGTAGCTTAGCCAAGTATGGGTAGGCAGCAAAATATCATCAGTGTCGGTAGTGTCCACTTCAGGCAGCAATTTATTCAGTTCGTCTAAGGACATCATTTAGCCCAATTTTAATCATCAGCCTAATACTTATCGACACATCAACACTAAGGTTTAATAACATCCTCCTGTGGGGGAATAATAGGATGGTCATCAATCTGTTGATGAGCTGCTAAGTAGAGCTCTTTCGAACTGTACTGATTTGAGGGTACGGCCACAAAGGGCTGCACGGGCTTAACAAAAATAGCTTGGTAAACCCTTCGGTATACCGCCAAAGCTGCAAGCAAGGAACTAGTCACCGCACTTACAACAAATAGCGCTTGCACACCTACTAGATCTATTAGAGGCCCTACAAGGATGGGGCCTAAAATTGCACCAAATCCATACACTATAAGAATAGCGCCAGCAATTTTCACCCTTAATTCAGGGCCCACAATATCATTAATTAATGCGACTGCAATGGAATACAAAGTAAATAAGAATGCGCCATAACACGCCACTGCAAACCAAATAAATGCAGGCGCATAATTGGTAGTTAATACCACACCAACAGCCGACAAAGCGATACAAATCGGCACCAGCATCATCAGCCAACCTCGACCAATCTTGTCTGATAAACGCCCTAAGGGCCACTGAAGTACCAAACCACTAATCAACAATGTGGCAGTGAACTGAGGTATTAATTTTGCATCACCAAGCACCTCAAGCGCATACACTGGAGCAAAAGCATGCACGCTAGCATTACTAGCTCCTGCTATAAATACGCCTAGAATAGCCAATGGCCCCACTTGCGCCAACAGTCCAATTGAAAGCTTACTGTCAGCACTAATGGTGGGTGCAGAGTGTTTTGTGAGAAGGACTGGGATTAACGCTAGAGAAAATATAATGGATGCTAAACTGAATAATTGAAATTCACCGACATCACCCAGGTTTAGTAAAAACTGGCCACTACCTGCAGCCAGGTAATTCACCATCATATAACTTGAAAGCACCCCACCTCGCTGGTGGCTAGGTGTGGCTTCATTGAGCCAGCTTTCTGTGACCATGATTAAACCGGCCATACAAAAACCAGAAAACAATCGTAAAAGCATCCAATAACTAACTTCTAAAAATAAAGGATGTAATAAAGCCGTGGTAGACATAATAGATGCGAATACTGCAAAAGCACGGATATGCCCTACTCTGGCAACAATACGACCAGCAAACAAACCACCCAGCAAAAGGCCTAAAAAATAGCTGGCCATGATAAATCCAAGCCAACTTGTGGTAACACCTTCTAGCGTTGCACGTAAACCTAAAAGAGAATTAAATAGACCATTAGCCAACAGCAAAAAGCCGTAGCTTAATAATAAAGAAGAGATAGATCGAAAAACAGAAATCACACTTTTGTCCTGCATTACTGTCTTAAAGAGTGATGCAGCATATCCTAATATACAGACTTTAAGCCATACACCGTAAAAAAATAATGACCCTGCATGTATGCATGAGAGCCATTATTGTGGAGAAGTAAAGAGATGCTGTGGCTTTACTCAGCTACTGCATCCCTATATCTAATTATCTGCCTTGAGCAGCAATGATATTAGCCACATTTACTACGTTCTCTGCCATACGAGCAGAAGCTGCATCTATCATCTTGCCATCAAGTTGAGCGGCACCTTGGCCATTAGCTTGAGCTTCTTCAAGTGCCGCTATAATCCCTTTAGCGCGCTTTAATTCCGCTTCTGGTGGAGAGAACACCTCGTTAGCCAATGCAATTTGAGATGGGTGGATAGCCCATTTACCTTCTAAACCAAGAGCCGCTCCTCGCTTTGCTGCCAAAACATATGAATCTGGATCACTAAAATCACCAAATGGGCCATCAATCGCACGTAAGCCATAGGCACGGCATGCCACAGTCATACGAGAAAGAGCATAATGCCATTGGTCACCTGGATAATCAGGGTTTAATCCACCAATAACCACAGTACGTGCACGGTTACTTGCTGCATAGTCTGCCACACCAAAGTGCATAGCTTCTAAGCGTGGGCTAGCTTGCGCGATGGCTTCAACATTGGCCATACCTAACGCCGTTTCGATTAAAGCTTCTAGGCCAATTTTATTTGTAAATCCTTTGGCCTGCTCAATTTGATTACACATAGCTTCCACCATATATAAATCAGCTGGCACACCCACCTTAGGCACTAGAATAGTGTCTAGATATTGGCCTGCTTGTTCAACAATTTCTACAACATCACGGTACATGTAATGCGTATCTAAACCGTTAATACGAATAGAAATGGTTTTGCCTTTGGCTTTCCAATCAATGTCGTTTAATGCTTCGATAATATTTTTTCGAGCCGCAATTTTATCTAACGGTGCCACAGCGTCTTCTAAATCTAAAAATACGTAATCGGCAGCGCTATCGGCAGCCTTTTGGATCATGCTTGGGTTTGAACCGGGTACCGCTAGCTCACTGCGCTGCAAACGGGTTTTTACTGGCTGGTGGTTTGTATGACTCATGATATTACCTTACTTTTTATATTGAGAAAGCGTCTGGGCTTAATTTAAACTGGGGACACTATAGCGAGGTTAAGGAAACAAGGTCAATCGCCTAATACCAGCAGCTAGCCGGCAAATGGAAGGGTATAATTAAGCAATATTTCCTAACATCAGGAAACATGACTCATTTTAATCTAATTTATTATTTAAATACAAATAGTTAAACTGTTTCCTAAGATGGAAACAAGCGTTTGAAACAGATAAAGAGATAGGTCTAGCGATTTGACATGGTGTCACCTAATGCGACTTGAATGTCGCCATTTGAACACTTAGTTAGTGTGGAGGATGGGTTATCAATACACCTTATTTAGAAAATTATTTCCTATAATGCGTGCACTTTTCTAAGACAACCCATTTACCGTCTTGTTACACACTATAAACTACATCGGAGCTAACGCTCTACCCACCCACCACATAGATAACTAAGTAGGCAGGCATGTAGATAGACACGCAGATTTAAAGCTTATCTTTTCGAGGTAAACGACGTAGTAAGCTGGAGGTATCCCAACGGTTGCCACCGTGGGCTTGCACTTGCTCATAAAAATCGTCAACTATTTTAGCCACAGGTAACTCTGAGCCATTGGTTTGAGCTTCTGCTAGGCAAATGGCCAAATCTTTACGCATCCAATCCACAGCGAAGCCAAATTCAAATTCATCATCCACCATAGTGTCACCACGGTTATGCATTTGCCATGAGCCTGCGGCACCGCCACCTATAGCGCCTAGTGCTTGCTTAGCATCTAAGCCAGCGTTAATAGCAAAAGCTACGCCTTCTGCAAGCCCTTGAACTAGACCTGCAATACAAATTTGATTCACCATTTTAGTGAGCTGTCCATTACCAACAGGGCCCAAATGAGTGGTGGTTTTTGCATAGGCCTGCATTATAGGTTCGGCTCTAAGGTAATCTTCCTCACTGCCTCCACACATTATAGCCAAAGCGCCATTTTCTGCACCGGCTTGGCCACCCGAGACTGGGGCGTCAACAAAACCAACACCTTGCTGAGCCGCAATAACTGCAACTTCACGGGCCACTTGTGCAGAAGCCGTAGTATGGTCTATCAATATAGAACCTGCTGCCATACCCGCTAAAACACCTTGGTCACCATAAACAACACTGCGTAAATCGTCGTCATTACCAACACATATAAAGACAAAATCAGCTTCAAGAGCTGCTTCAGACGGAGTGATAGCCGACCGACCTTCATGCTCGCTTTGCCAATGTTCAGCCTTTTCCATAGTCCTGTTATATACATAAACTTGGTGGCCCTGTGCTGCCAAATGCCCTGCCATGGGATAACCCATTACACCCAAACCGATAAATGCAACCTTGCTCATTACTAGCTCCTGTTGTTAAATTGATTAACACCTATTAAAGGTCATACAGAGCACTAAAACAACCCTAAAAAACAACTTCACTTTAGTCTCTGAGGTGACGCTTTTACACCTACCTATGCCGCTCTATTTAGGGCACTAAAAATGAGCTTGCGTTAGTCTTTTACTCAGCGCAAAATGCCGCCAATAATAACCATTTCTTGAGAGTTTACCTATTATGTCCTTACGCTTAGGCATCGACACTGGCGGCACTTATACAGATGCTGTCATCATCAATGAGCAGAACCAAGTACTTGTGGCCGTAAAAAGTCTAACAACGCGACATAACTTAGCCATTGGCATCGGTGAGTCCATTGGTAAAGTGCCTGCTGAACTGTTGGCCGACATTGAAATGGTATCTTTATCCACCACCCTCACTACCAATGCGGTAGTTGAAGGCAATGGTGCTCCTGTCTGTGCCTTAGTGGTGGGCCTCAGTGAGACTCAAGTAAAGAAGAGTGGCCTGGGTGAAATAATAGATGACAGTTTAATTATCCGCATAGCTGGAGGTCATGACGCATCTGGCAAGCAAGTAGCACCATTAGATATTGAAGCCGCCACAACGGCTATTCTAGCCAACAAAGATAAGGTGTCTGCTTTTTCTGTTTCTGCTCAGTTTGGTGTACGCAACCCAAGCCACGAAATTAAATTACAAAATTTAGTTACCCAGCTTACGCAAATGCCTGTGACCTGTGGCCATGAACTCGCCACCAGCCTAGGCGCTCCCCGCCGTGCCCTCACGGCCTCATTAAACGCGCGCATGATTCCTTTTATTCAGGACTTAATAGAAGCTGTACAAACCATATTGCAACAACTTAACATTAAAGCCCCTTTAATGATTGTTAAAGGCGATGGTTCCATTGTTAACGCCGAGACAGCCCTTGTTCACCCCGTAACTACTATTTTGTCTGGCCCTGCGGCCAGCGTAATTGGGGCCTGTGCTTTATCTGGCAGTCGTAACGCCATTATTGCCGACATGGGTGGCACCACCACAGACATTGCTATTGTTACAAATGGCCAGCCTGAGCTTGCAAGCGAAGGTGCTCGCGTAGGTAATTGGCAGCCTATGGTAGAAACCGTTAAGGTGTACTCCATCGGTTTAGGTGGAGATAGTGAAGTGCGTTTTTATGGCGGCAGTATCGCTTTAGGCCCAAGGCGCGTAGTGCCTATGAGTTTATTAGCTCAGCAATACCCAGAGGTGCTAAAGCGCATGCAAGCTCATTTAGACGACACACCTACCCCAAGGCATAACCGCTTTGTTACGCGTTTAGAACGTAACCAAGCCCTCATTAATCAATTTACTCCTATTGAAAGCCAAGCATGGGAATTGCTTGAGCATGGCCCTGTAGAAATGGAAACCATGGTATTTAAAAACCAAGATTTAGCTAAAGCTCTGGCTCGGTTAGAGCGAAAAGGCATGGTAATCTACTCTGGTTTTACTCCGTCTGACGCAGCCCATGTATTAGGTAATAGTAGTCACTGGAGTGTGGAAGGTGCCAAGCTTGCAGCGCAAATTTGGGCACGCCAAATGCGTGTTCTTTATGGTTTGGGTTCTTGGGAGAAAGGCAATTCTGAAGAGCCTGCACGTAGGGTATTCACTTTAATGAATGATGCTATTTGCCAAACCTTACTAGAGGCCGGTTTACACCAAGAAAACCTTCTTAATGAAGCGCGCTCTAAGCACTTGGCAGAACTACTGGGCAAGTTAATCCTTAAAAATGGCGAAAACGATGATGATAATGCTCTATTTGGTATCAACTTCGGCAAAAGCCATCCGATAGTAGCTGTAGGAGCGCCTGCTGCAACCTATTATCCACAAGCTGCAAAGAGCCTTAACATAGGCCTTATATTACCTGAGTACGGCCACGTGGCAAATGCCGTTGGTGCGGTTATGGGAAGCGTAGTGCAGCGTTCAGAAATAATCATTACACAACCTACTCAAGGTATTTATCGTATCTTCCACGGCGCTACACCCTTTGATGTTACTGATTTAGAAGATGCAATTAGTCAGGCTGAAGGCATTGTTAAAGAACAAGCCTACACTCTGGCTAAGTCAGCAGGGGCTGGCGAAGTAGACATTCGTATCCGTCATGACAACAAGCACGTTATTTCAGAGTTAGATGGTGAGCTATTTGTAGAAGCCAAAATCAGCGCTATTGCTACGGGAAAACCTTTATTAGACATCAGCGTTAATGCCTAAGTGATGACAAACGTGACCCTAGAAGAGCAATTACACGCCAATGGATTGAAATTACTTAGTGTTATTCAATACGACGCAGCTGAGCCAGGTGTTGCTCAAAAGGGTTCGATACTAGCTGCTGGCGAATGTTTAGTTTTAATAGGCAACAGCAGCGAAGGTATGTAGCCCACGTTTAGTAGCAGTGAGGAATATCTATTGGGGAAAACTGATCCATTGGATCGCTGGAGCTTACGTTTAGGTGAGCAGTTTGCATGGCAATATGATGGCCGTGCCATTTACCCTTTTACCGGGCCACCTTATCAACCCTTCTTAAGTTGGGCACAAGCCAACGGTGATAGCTTTCAAAGCCCATTAGGTTTGCATATTCACCACCAACACGGCCTTTGGCACGAGTATCGGTTTGGCCTCATACTTGACCTTAACGAGCCAACCAAAAGCAAGCTAATCACTAACCCTTTAACCAAAGCCGACTCCACCAAAGGCCACTTTAGCCAATCTAAACCTATTGATCATCCCTGTAAAAGCTGTATACAAGCCTGTATGCAAGCTTGCCCTGTGGGAGCCTTTAGCTTCAATAATTATGATGTTGTTGCTTGTCACATTTATGTTCAAAAAAAACTCAAATTTCTTGCGCTCAAAATGGGTGTGCGGCCCGTTTAGCCTGCCAAAAAAGTCCTCTAGGTGTCTATTTTGCTGAACAACACCAATACCACATGGCTATTTTTGCTTGTCAAATTTAACTTAGTAAACTAGTCATCTAAAGTAACCACAAAAATGCGTACAATAAATACAATATGGATGTATTTTGGTGCTTATAAAACGACATAAATTAATACTTGTATACAACTACTAATTTAGCTAATCTTATGCATCATACCTTAGTTGATAAATAATGATGCTCAACACTCCCTCTCCAATAGCCGCACTGAGTTCCATTGAAGCTAACCCACGGTTATCTAACGAGCAAATTTTACAACACTTACGCCGCCGAATTTGCACCTTACAACTTGCCCCCAGTACTAAATTGTCTGAGGTAAAGTTAGCCCGAGATTATTACGTTAGCCGCACTCCTATACGATGGGTATTAAATCGCTTAGAAATGGAAGGTTTAGTAAATACCCGCCATGGTTCAGGCAGCTACGTAACCGATGTTAATTGGCAAGAACTACGCTCGATTTACCACTTGCGTATTGATTTATATGACACAGTGATACGACTAAACCACTACACCATTAATGACAAAGACGTTGCGTGGTTAGATGCTTTTCAAAACACCGTGGTGTCTAGTCAATGGAGCAGCCAAAGCTTGTCTGAAGCCATAATGGATCTATTCGAGTTTAGTAGCACCTTAATTGACGACCCTTATCTCACCCAATTTGCCAGCCAACTTTACTTCAACACCACCCGTTTTTGGTGGTTATTGCACTCAAGTAAAGATGCGTTAGATACAGAACAGCAAAGCTTAGAAACAGAGCTTGCTCAACTCATTGCTGCCTTAAAACTTGGCCAAACCGACATCTACTTTGCGATTAGAAAAAGCTATCTAATGGCTAATTATCAAAAACTTCAACAACTTTACCAAGCCAATTGGGGACTGGATAAAACCACCGGCCCTACCAATTTAATGAAAATGCTAGATGAATAAGGGTGACCTGACATGAAAAATGGTGATTTTAGATGACGAACAGTGACTCTGATATGAAAAACGTAACGTTGAATTTTAGTCGTGAAGAATATGCTCAACGCTTAGCTAAAGTTCGAGAAAGCATGGCCCAGCAAGGCATTGACACCTTATTAAGTCATGACCCATCCAACATTTCTTGGCTTACTGGTTATGACGGCTGGTCATTTTATACCCCACAATGTGTCATTGTTGGCCCCGTCGGTGAACCTGTTTGGTATGGTCGCGGCATTGATGCCAACGGTGCGCGGCGTACTGTATATATGGATGAAGAACAAATCAGTGGTTTTAACGACCATTATGTAATGAATCCACCTCACCACGCTATGGATTACCTAAGCAGTAAGGTACTGCCAGAACGAGGCTGGGCTACAGGTACTATTGGCGTAGAGATGGATAACTATTATTACAGCGCCCAAAGCCATGTGGCTTTAATGAAGGGTTTACCACAAGCCACATTAGTGGATGCCACAGGGTTGGTAAATTGGTGTCGTAAAATAAAATCGCCACAAGAAATTGAATACATGCGTATTGCTGGCCGTATCGTCAGCAAGATGCACCACTGCATTCGTGAAAAAATTGCCGTAGGCTTACCAAAACATTTACTCGCCGCAGAAATTTATCATGCCGGTATTAGTGGTGTGGATGGTTTAGCTGGAGATTACCCTGCCATAGTGCCTATACTACCTTCTGGTGTTGATGCGTCTGCCCCACATTTAACGTGGGACGCTAAACCATTAGAGTCAGGACAAGCTACGTTTTTTGAAATCGCAGGTTGTTACAAGCGCTATCATTGCCCGTTATCTAGAACAATTTATTTAGGCACTCCAAACGCTGCCTATATGAAAGCCGAAGAAGCAGTACTAGAAGGCCTAGAAAATGGCCTTGCCATTGCCAAACCAGGGGTACGCTTTGGCGACATAGCCGCCAGCCTACGCCAAACTTTGTCGTTACATGGTTTCGATCGTGGCGATGCTCGTTGTGGTTACCCTATAGGGCTTAGTTACCCACCAGACTGGGGCGAACGCACCTATAGCCTACGTCCAAGTGATGACACCTTATTAGAACCAGGTATGACCTTTCACTTTATGCCGGGCCTTTGGATGGATACTTGGGGCATGGAGACTACCGAATCAGTACTGGTTACGGCGACAGGATGTGAGCCATTGGCTGATGTTAGCCGCGCAACCTTTATTAAATAATGAGAGTCGCCATGAGTACTGAGCAATTACCTAATAGTAGCATTAGCGCCACTATCGACTTTGATGCCGATGGCGTACAACACGGTTTTTTGCAACTGCCCTATTCTAGTGATCGCTCTGCTTGGGGCAGCATCATGATTCCTATTTGCCAAATAAAAAATGGCAATGGGCCCACAGCTTTACTTACTGGCGGCAACCACGGCGACGAATATGAAGGCCCCACTAGCCTCCTTAAGCTAGCTAACAGCCTTGACGAAAAACAAGTACAAGGCCGAGTGATTATTGTACCCATGATGAACCAACCTGCTTTTGAAGCAGGTACTCGTACATCACCTATTGATGCCGGTAATATGAACAGGGCTTTTCCTGGCCATCCTTATGGCACCTTAACCGAACGGATAGCGGACTACTTCAATCGTACATTGGTGCCACTGTGTGATTACGCCCTAGACATCCACTCGGGGGGCAAAACCTTAGATATCATTCCTTTTGCAGCCGCCCATCGTTTAGAGGATAAAACCCAAGAAAAAAGGTGCATGGACGGTGCTTTATTATTCGGCGCACCTTATACCTTGTTGATGGTAGAAATGGATGCTACTCAGCTCTATGACTCAGCTGTTGAAAGCCAGGGTAAGGTATTTGTTACCACAGAGTTAAGAGGCGGAGGCACCAGCACTCCAGCCACTATGGCTATTGCAGACCGTGGCCTACGCAACTTTCTTAAGTTTACCGGTATTATTGAAGGGTCCCCAGACTTACCTCAAGCAACCCAGCTATTGGAAATGGAAGATGACTCGTGTTATCACGTGAGCCAAGACCAAGGCTTATTAGAACTTAAGGTGACTATTGGTGATCACGTTACACGTGGCGACCTAATCGCCAGCGTTCATAATCGTCATCGCACAGGAGCCCCAGCTAACCATTATTATGCGGGTATGAATGGCATTGTTCTTGGTCGTCGACATGCCCCTCTGACAGAAATTGGTGATGTAATCGTGGTGCTAGCCAGCGTTGTGGGTGGTGCCAAGGACTACCAAACGTGACACCCGTTTGCATCTCTGACATTAAGCACGCTGCAAAGGTTATCGCCCCTTTAGTTAACCGCACCCCACTCCTATTTAGCCAAGCGTTATCAGATTTATATGAGGCTAACATTTGGCTTAAAGCAGAATACTTGCAAACCATAGGTGCTTTTAAAATACGTGGAGCTAGTTATGCCGTCAGCCAGCTCAATACAGATCAAGCACTTGCTGGTGTTGTCACTTGTTCCACTGGTAACCATGGCCGCGCCGTAGCCTGTGCAGCCCAAAAGCTAGGCATTAACGCCACTATTTGTATGTCTAATCTAGTGCCCGACAATAAAGTAGAGGCTATCAAGGCCTTAGGTGCCAAGGTGTGTATCGTTGGTAACTCTCAAGACCAAGCCGAAGCCGAAGTTCTGCGCTTAGTGTCTGAGCAAGGCATGGTTTACATCCCGCCCTTTGATCACCCCCACGTGATTGCCGGCCAAGGCACAATAGGTTTAGAGATTCTAGAAGACTTACCTCAGATAGACATGGTGCTGGCAGGTTTATCGGGTGGTGGTTTATTGGGCGGTATCGGCCTAGCCATTAAAGACGTTCTACCAGAGTGCCAAATAATAGGTGTAAGCATGGACCAAGGCCCTGCCATGATTGCCAGCTTAGCCGCTAAACAACCCATACAAGTGCCCGAATATAGTTCATTAGCAGACAGCCTAGGCGGTGGTATTGGATTGCAGAACCAGCATTCCATGGCTGTAATTCAACGGGTGATGGACCGGGCCTATTTAGTTAGTGAACAAGCCATTGCTAACGCCATGACACATTTTTTTCAACATGAAGGATTGCGTTTAGAAGGCGCGGCCGTAGTGGGCCTTGCAGCCCTCGCCGAACATAATATAGATATTACTGGCAAAAACATTGTATTGGTACTAAGTGGCTGCAATGTATCAGATGCAAGTTTTAAACTGGCCAGAAACATGGCTGCTACGTTTGTTACTAAGGAATACTAGGCGGATGAAAACCTATACCCAACAACAAATAGCCCAAAAAGTGGGTATAAATAGTCAATCATTAGCTATTATTGAATCGGCTTTTGCTGCCTTAGGCCGTGACCAAGTAACCATGCCTGACATATTAAGCATGGATATTGTGGAAAATAATGGTGAAGTAGATGTAAAAACTGCACATATTAAAGGTTGGAAGCAGTTCGCTATTAAAATTAGCCCCGGTTTTTTTAATAACCCCAGTATCGGCTTGCCAAGTCTTAATGGCTTGATGGTGTTATTTAGCGCACATACAGGTTTAGTGGATGCGGTATTATTTGATGAGGGTTATCTCACTGATGTGCGCACCGCTCTTGCAGGTGCTTTAGCTAGTCAGTATTTAGCCGTTACCAATGCTCATCATGCAGCTGTGGTTGGCGCTGGAGCCCAAGCAAGGTTGCAAATAGAAGCATTACTACTGGTACGACCCATTACACATTTATCTGTGTACGCTAGGGACTTACACAAAGCCCAGTTATTCAGCCAACAAATGGC
>JAWUYU010000083.1:0-17373 GCA_034110645.1 Pseudomonadales bacterium | reverse complement strand
AGCTTTAAATAGTAAGCAGTTGTCTAAGCTTATTAGTAAAACGGAAGACTCTATGTATGAAGCGTCTAAGAACTTGGATTTTGAGCAAGCAGGTCGTTATCGAGATCAACTGCATCAACTCAAGGGCCAGTTGATGAGCCGTTAACAACCATGAGCCATTGACAGTCTTGAGCCATTAACAGCCACCTAAGGACCTTTTTAAACCCTTAATTGCCGCCTGTAGGGTGCAAACAATGTTCGGCTTCACTGCTTACAGCTATGGTTGTAGCTATAAGTAAATCTTTATACTGCTTTAGGTCCTCGACGGTGTGTCTTGAGGTAGATGTGGCTATGGATATGGCCCCCATCACTTGGCCCAATGAGGTTAATATAGGCGCGGCAATACTTATTATGCCATTTTCGTGCTCTTCTCTATCGTAGGCTAACCCTTCACTTCTAATATGAGTTAGTTCTTCCAGCAAAGCTTTCTTATGGGTTATGGTGGTACTAGTGAACTTGATAAAGGTCTGCCTTTGTAACGAATATTCTTGTCGTTCTGGTTGCATGAAAGCCAACATCACCTTGCCAACTCCAGTACAGTGAGCAGGAGCAATGCGTCCAACCTGGGCTAATGTTTCAAAGCGTTCTGAAGTGTGTCTCTTATCAATAAATAATACCTGGCCATTTTCAATTTGCGCCAAGTGTACAGTTTCACCAACTTGACGAGCCAGTTGGTTTAAGTGCGGTGCAGCAATAGGCCCTAGTGAAGCTTGTTTCCAAGCGTTATGCGCTAAGCGGACCAGGCGCATGCCAAGAGAATATTTCTGGCTTTCGGCATCATAACTTAGCATTCCTTGGCTCGTCATCGTTTGTAAAAAACGGTAGGTCGTGGCTTTTGGAAAAGGACTCAGTGCCAGAATGTTGTTGAAGCGTAAAGCGTGTCCAGCTGTGGCAACAATGTCTAGCATGACCAAGGCTTTACCTACAGTTCCATCTTTTAATATTTGGTTCATAACACAGTGGGCTCTCTTGTATATGTCTTTGTACGAGTGAAAATGAATTCAATATCCAAATAATGGAACTGGCTAGCCTAGCAGTATGTGTTTAGGCTAGCAATAATTAATTGAACCTGTTCTGAGCCCTTAACCAGCGTTTTAACACGGCTACCAAACAGTTTGATCACAGAGATTGGTTTGGTGCCATAGTGGCCATGTTTTAACAACACCCTAAGGTGCTAATGAGCTTAATATAAGATCATCTCTATGAAGCTTGCTCTAGTTCGCAGTTTGGCACCTGTTGCTGGTTGAGCCAATGCTGTAAACCTTGCTGTTGTTCCTTGGTGAAGCGCAACCCCAGTTTTGTACGACGCCATAAAATGTCTTCAGCAGTGAGAGCAAATTCATGTTCAATTAGCCAATAGACTTCCTTTTCTGTCAAGTTCACTCCAAAGTTTTGCCCTAGTTCCGTTATGCTGTGGCATTCGCCTAATAGTTTAAATGTCTCTGTACCATAGGTTGTAGCCAGTCGGAAAGCCCATTTTTGATCAAGATAGTGATAGGTATTACGAAGGTCATTTATTAACTTGGGTACCCCATCAACAGCCAAGTCACCACCTGGTAATGGCACACCAGCTGTCCAGTTGTGGCTTTTAGCATTCGTGTAGAGTTTTTTCATTGTTGCTTCTGCTAACTTGCGATAGGTAGTAATCTTGCCGCCGTATATATTCAATAAAGGTACAGTATCCGCGCCCACTAGCTCAAGCACGTAATCTCTTGTTGCTGCACTGGCCTTGCCCGCACCATCATCAAATAAAGGGCGTACCCCAGAAAAGCGCCATACAATGTCCTTTGTGCTGATGGTTTTGTCGAAATATTCGTTTACAAATTGACAAATGTACTTTGCTTCTTCGTCTGTGCAGGTTGCTGCTTGAGGTGAGGATGAATGGTCTACATCAGTGGTGCCCAGAAGGGTGTAGTCGTTTTCAAAGGGGATGACAAATACGATACGGCCATCGTGGCCTTGTAATATGAAAGGATAGCTATGGTCATAGAGTTTTGGCACCACTATGTGGCTACCACGCACTAAGCGTACTTGATGTTTTGTGGGTACTTTTATCTGGTCTGAAATAACCTTTTGAATCCATGGGCCAGAGGCATTAACCAATTTTTTAGCACGAAATATCTGCTCTTTCTTGCTGTTTACGTCAAGGGTAGTGATGATCCATTGGTTGTTATCACGCTGGGCATTAATCACTTTGGTGCGGGTCATTATTTCGGCCCCGCGTAAGGCCGCATCTTTTGCGTTGAGCACTACTAAGCGTGAGTCATGCACCCAACAATCTGAATATTCAAAGCCATTGGTGTAACTGCTTTTTAGTGTAGATCCAGCCATATGTTTGCGTAAGTTAATCTGGCGAGAACCTGCCAACCATTTGCGCTTGCCTAAGTGGTCGTATAAGAATAAACCCATACGAATAAGCCATTTAGCCCGCAAACCCTTATGATGAGGCATTACAAAGCGCATAGAGTAGCTAATGTGTGGCATGGCGCTTAATAATACTTCACGTTCTTTTAGCGCTTTTCGTACTAAGCTAAATTCATAGTGTTCCAAATACCTTAGGCCACCATGAAATAACTTACTTGAAACAGAAGAGGTGCCTTGGGCTAAATCTCCTTGCTCCGCAAGACAAACACTTAAGCCGCGTCCTGCGGCGTCACGAGCTATGCCGCAGCCGTTGACACCACCACCAATAATGAATATATCTACAACGTTGCTGTTAGCTGATGTGTCTAGAGAGCACTTGTGAGTGGTCAATGAAAAGTCCCTTTATGTTTTATAAAGCTGCTGTGTTAACGAATACGTAATTCTGTTTGAGCATCAAATACCATTACATCGTCCAAATCTACGGCCAGGTTGATGGTTTGTACGCCACGCTCTAGCATGCTACCTCGCTGCTCTATAATGAGTTTCTCGCCTGTAGCTGTGTGCAAGTGTATATATGATACGCCGCCTAAATGTTCAATTATATCCACTTTAAACGGATTGGGTGCTTCACTTTGTACAAAGTGCTGGGGGCGAATACCAACCACCAATCCAGTGCCTGCTGCAGGCAAGGTAGCTTTAGAAGGTACGGTGATGTTATTCAAACCGGGCACCTTTAGGGCACCATTTTCTACCACAGCGTTCAAAAAATTCATGCCAGGAGAACCAATAAAACCTGCTACAAATTTATTCACTGGATTGTTATATAGCTCTAAAGGCGAGCCCACTTGCTCAATTCGGCCTGCTCTAAGCACTACTATCTTGTCAGCCATTGTCATAGCTTCTACTTGATCGTGCGTGACGTAGATCATAGTGGCGCCCAGTTCTTTATGCAGATGGGCAAGTTCTACCCGCATCTCTACTCTTAATTCGGCATCTAAGTTTGATAGAGGTTCGTCAAATAAAAACACTTCTGGGCCTCGTACTATCGCTCGACCTATAGCGACACGTTGACGCTGGCCACCAGACAAAGCTCTAGGTTTGCGGTCAAGGTAAGGCGTTAGCTGTAATATGTTGGATGCGTGATCCACTTTTTTTATAATTTCTAGTTTAGGGACTTTATTCATTTTTAGTCCAAAACTCATGTTTTCACGTACAGTCATGTGAGGATACAAAGCATAGGTCTGAAACACCATGGCCACACCACGGTCCGACGAGTCTGCTTTAGTCACATCCCGCTCACCAATTTTTATGCTGCCAGCAGTGGTTTCTTCTAAACCAGCAATCATGCGTAAAAGAGTAGATTTGCCACAACCTGAAGGGCCTACAAATACACAAAAATCTCCTGCCTCAATGTGTAAATCCACTCCATGGATAACACGTATGTCATCATAATTTTTAGTGGCATTGATTAAAGAAACGCTGGACATGGTTATAACCCTTTTATTTGACACGTAACTAGAGATCTAGTGAACTATTCTACACATTTATGGTTTCGAAAATGCTTGACAAATAGAGGTTCTCATACTTATTATTTGATTGCAATAAGTGAAAACAGATCTCATTATCTGGAACTTAATAATAACGGAGAACCACAATGTTGCATAATAAAAAAACTCTAGCTGCCTTACTTGCTGCAGCTTCTATGATGTCTGCAAATGCCTTTTCTGGCGAGTTAGTGATCAACACTGACACGTCTGATCCAGCCCCAAAAGCCGCTTTTGAGGCACTAATCGCGGGCTTTGAGGCTGAAAACCCTGATGTAAATGTGACTTGGAACTTATTTGACCATGAAGGTTATAAAACTTCCATTCGTAACTTTCTTACTGCAGATGCGCCAGACTTGGCAAACTGGTATGCCGGTAACCGTATGTTGCCATATGTAAATGCAGGTTTATTTGAGCCAGTAGATGATGTGTGGGCAGCCAACGGATTAAATGATTCTTTGTCTTCTGCAGCAGCATCTATGACTATTGATGGTAAGAAGTGGGGTGTTCCTTACACTTATTACAACTGGGGCGTTTATTATCGCCAGGACATCTTTGAAGCAAACAACATTGAAGTGCCTACTGACTGGGCTGGCTTCATGGCTGCTGGCGAAACTCTTAATGCTGCTGGCATCACGCCAATTACCATTGGTACCAAGTACTTGTGGACTGCGGCAGGCGTATTTGACTACCTAAACTTGCGTACCAACGGGTATGACTTCCACATGGCGTTAACTAAGGGTGACGTCTCTTGGACTGATGACCGTGTAAGAGCCACTATGGCCAACTGGAAAGAATTGATAGATGCAGATTTTTTCATTGAAAACCATGCAGCTTATTCTTGGCAGGAAGCTTTAGCACCTATGATTCAAGGCAAGGCTGCCATGTATGTTATGGGTAACTTTGCCGTAGCGCCTTTGCGTGATGCAGGTTTGACTGATGACCAACTAGGTTTCTTCCAGTTCCCTATGATCGATGCTAGCATCCCTATGGCTGAAGAAGCACCAACAGATACCATGCACATTCCAGCTAACGCAAAAAACAAGGTAGACGCGAAGCGTTTCTTGGCTTACTTGGCACGTGCTGATGTGCAGACTGAAATTAATGTTACTTTAGGTCAGTTGCCAATCAACAGTGGCTCCAATGTGTCTGATGACAAGTTCTTGCAAGCAGGTTACAAAATGTTGTCTTCTACCGAAGGTGGTATTGCTCAATTCTTCGACCGTGACGCGCCTGCAGAAATGGCATCAGCTGGCATGGAAGGTTTCCAGGAGTTTATGGTTAAGCCAGAACGTCTAGATACTATCCTTGAACGTTTAGAAAAAACACGTAAGCGCGTTTATAAGTAAGCCCGTGACTTACTGCCAGTCCTTAAATAGGGCTGGCTTTTTCTATTCTAGTAAAACCCCATTTTAAGGATAACTATATGAGGGACTATTGGCGCGTTAACCAGCAACGTCTGGCACCTGTGCTGTTTCTGTTGCCAGGCCTACTGATGTTTGTCGTGTATGTCGTCATTCCTATTTTTCAATCTGTTGATATAAGCTTTTATGCTTGGGATGGTTTGGGTGAGAAGGAATATGTAGGCATTGCAAACTACGTTGAGCTGATGGATGACGAAGCGTTTTATACCTCTTTGAAGAACAACGTTATTTGGCTGGTATTGTATATGTTGGCCATACCTGCAGGTTTGTTCGTGGCTTTATTCCTTAATCAAAATGTAAGAGGGATTCGTATTTACAAATCTCTCTTCTTTTTTCCCTTTGTTATTTCTCAAGTCGTAGTTGGACTGGTTTTTTCTTGGTTCTACGACCCAAGTTATGGTCTGTTTAACAAACTATTAGAATTTTTTGGTGCCGACCCTATGGCTATATTAGCTGATGAAGACTGGGTAACTTATGGCATTATTATAGCTGGATTATGGCCCCAAACGGCCTATTGTATGATTTTATATTTAACGGGCTTAAATGCTGTAGATAGCGAGCAAATTGAAGCCGCCCGTTTAGACAATGCAAAGGGATTAAAACTGTTGTGGTACATTATTTTACCGCAGTTACGTCCTGCCACTTTTATAGCCCTGGTGGTGACCATCATCGGCGCATTACGTAGTTTTGATTTAGTCTCTATAATGACCAACGGAGGCCCGTGGGGCGCTAGTCGTGTATTGGCTTTTTATATGTACGAGCAAGCCTTTTCCGAATATGGCTTTCGCATGGGTTATGGTGCTGCCATTGCTGTTGTATTATTCGCTATTATGATGCTTTATATAGCCGCCTTCCTTTATAAAATGTACCGTGATGAGAGGGGCCATTGACATGTTTCCAAGACCTATTGAAAAAGCGTCACCCCCTGCCAAAGCACTCTACAAAATCGCATTGCCGGTGGCTCTTATTATTTGGCTTCTGCCTTTATTGGCGGTGGCCTTAACGTCTTTGCGTTCTCAAGCAGACATATTAAGCGGCAACTATTGGGGTTGGCCTACGTCGTTTAACATGCTAGAAAATTACACGGCTATCTTTGAAAACACCCCTATTGGCCAATACATACTAAACTCTTTTAGGGTCACCATTCCTACCGTGATTGGCGCTGTAAGTTTGTCGTGTATGACCGGTTTTGCTTTGGCTGTGTACAAGTTTAAAGGCAACTTAATACTCTTCTTTTTGTTTGTGGCTGGCAACTTTGTGCCGTTTCAAATTTTGATGGTGCCAGTGCGTGACTTCACTGTTAGCTTAGGTATTTATAACACTATTAGTGGCCTCGCTTTGTTTCATATTGCTTTTCAAACTGGGTTTTGTACCTTGTTTATGCGCAACTTTATTAAAGCTTTGCCATTTGAATTAATAGAAGCTGCTCGAGTGGAAGGGGTGAGTGAGATACGTATTTTTTGGTATGTTGTTTTACCATTAATGAAGCCCGCTATAGCCGCATTATCGGTGCTTATTTTCACCTTTATATGGAATGATTATTTCTGGGCTATGGTGCTTACTCAAGGTGCTGATACACAGCCTATAACAGCGGGTCTAAATTCGCTGAATGGTCAGTGGGTCTCATCTTGGCATTTGGTTTCTGCAGGTTCTATTGTGGCGGCTATGCCGCCTGTCATCATGTTCTTCTTAATGCAGCGCCACTTTATTGCTGGCCTCACATTGGGGGCAGTCAAATAATGCAAGTTTGGCGCTTGGATGATAGTGCACAAACCATCGTTGTTGCATCAATCGACAACAACATGGCCTTTATTGCTTATTGGGGCGCAGTGTTGCCAGAGCATGACGATTTAACGCAAGTTGTTAACGCCCAAGTGCGCGACCTGACAGGGGGCATGATAGACCATAATGCGCCAGTGTCTTTGTGCCCTGTTGAAGGCGATGCTTTTCCTGGTATGCCAGCATTAATGGCAAGTGATACTGCCGGCATGGCCTTAATGCCTTGTTTTACCTTGCAGCAAGCTAATTTTATAAAACAATCACTAGAGCTTATCTATCTGGATAAAACCATAGGCTTAACCTATAGGGCAAATATTAATATTGCCATAGACGGTGTATGGCAATTAACGAGTCATCTAGAGTCTGTAGATGATATACAGCTCCATTGGTTAGCCGCACCCGTATTACCCTGTGCAGATAAAGCGCCGCGGGTGTTAGAATTTGGTGGCCGCTGGTGTGGTGAATTTAAACTCAGTGAACGTAGCTTTGGACCTAGTGCTTTGGTGCGTGAAAACCGCACAGGTCGTACTGGTCATGAACATTTCCCAGGCTTAATGACACTTGCCCAAGGAGCTAACTATTGCCAAGGCGATGTTTATGCTTGGCATTATGCTTGGTCTGGTGGTCATAAAATGGTGGCAGAGCAGTTGCCAGATGGTCGCAGACAGGTGCAGTTTGGCCATGTGTCTCATTCATATCGAGCTTTGGCAAAAACTTTTTCTAGCGCCACACAATATATCGCTTTTAGTGCCCATGGTATCAACGGTGTCAGCGCGCCTTTGCAAAAATATGTACGGGAACAATTATTGCCTTCTAGTATGATGCGAAAATCTAGGCCTGTTCATTATAATTGCTGGGAAGCAATCTATTTCGATCATGATGTTGATTTACTAAAAGATTTGGTTAGTCGTGCTGCAAATTTAGGTGCAGAGCGCTTTGTGCTTGATGACGGTTGGTTTGGTAAGCGCGATGATGACACCACGTCTTTGGGTGATTGGGATCTTGATAGACGAAAATATCCCCATGGTTTAACCCCTCTTATTGAACATGTGCAATCTTGTGGTATGGGTTTTGGCTTATGGTTTGAGCCTGAAATGGTGAATGAAGAATCTAACTTATATAAAGCACACCCACAGTGGGTTTTAGGTAGGGCAACACAAACCCGTGGGCGCCATCAATTGGTGTTAAACATAGCTTTACCTGCAGTGCAGGAATACCTTTATGGCAAGGTGAGCCATATGCTGACCAATAACGCTATTGAATATATTAAATGGGATCATAACAGGGTGCTGCCGTTTGCTGATGCGACACAAACTCAAGCCATATATGCACTACTATCGCGCTTAAGAACAGCATTCCCTCATGTGGAAATTGAATCATGCAGCTCTGGCGGCGCGCGTATTGATTATGGTGTTTTAGAGCACACCCAAAGAGTATGGTTATCAGATAGTAATGATGCACTTGAACGCTTGCGTATCCAGCATCAAGCGGCTACTTTTTTGCCAGCCATTGTTACAGGGAGTCATGTGGGCCCACGGCATTGCCACACCAGTGGACGAGTGCACAGTATGAATTTTAGAGCCTGGGTGGCGGCGCAGCGCCATATGGGCATGGAAATGGATCCCAGAGAACTCACTATTACAGAAACAGATCAGCTGCGACAGGTGGTGAGCTTTTGGAAGCAACAAAGAGACTGGTTGTTAAAAGCCGATATTCTGCGTCTAGATAGCCATGACGAGGCTGTTTTAGCAGAGCTGCACTTGGCAGAAGCAGGTGGACAATTTCTAGTGTTTATAGGAGTTGCTGATAGTAGTGTGCAAATAAGCCCCAGACCATTGCCGCTCACTGGATTAGATGCCCAAGCGCAGTATGAAATAGATTTAGTAAATCGTGATGAGCTGGAGAGCTTATCACGTGGAGAGATGGTGATTAAGGTGGAAAAACTAACACTCAGTGGAAGCTATTTAATGAATTATGGTGTCACCTTACCCTGGCAGTTCCCTAATGCCATGTGGGTCTTAAAAGGAAAACGATTATGAGTAAACCAAGACGCAGCCAAGCCTGGTATGGAGGCGCCGATAAAGATGGGTTTATCCATCGTAGTTGGATGAAAAACCAGGGCTTTCCTGATCACGTATTTGATGGGCGCCCGATTATTGGTATTTGTAATACCTGGTCAGAACTGACACCTTGTAACTCAGGATTACGTGAGTTAGCTGAAGGGGTAAAGCGTGGCGTCTGGGAAGCAGGAGGCTTTCCCGTTGAATTTCCTGTGATGAGCCTAGGCGAAACTCAAATGAAGCCAACGGCGATGATGTTTCGTAACTTATTAGCGATGGATGTAGAAGAATCGATTCGTGCCTATGGTATTGATGGTGTGGTGCTGCTTGGTGGTTGCGACAAAACTACACCGGGTCAACTGATGGGGGCTGCTTCTGTAGACTTACCCACTATTGTAGTTAGCTCTGGTCCAATGCTCAACGGTAAGTGGAAAGGCAAGGACATAGGCTCGGGCACAGATGTATGGAAATTCTCAGAGTCAGTGCGTGCGGGTGACCTTAGTTTAAAAGAATTCATGGCTGCAGAAACAGGCATGAGCCGTTCCAAAGGCGTTTGTATGACCATGGGTACAGCATCAACTATGGCTTCTATCGTAGAAGCTATGGGCATGTCTTTGCCTACCAATGCGGCCCTGCCGGCAGTAGACGCCAGACGCATGGCGTTAGCTCATATGACCGGCAAACGAATTGTAGAAATGGTTGAAGAAGACTTAAAATTGTCTGATGTGATGACTAAAGAGAGCTTCCTCAATGCTATCTGCGCCAATGCTGCAGTGGGTGGTTCAAGTAATGCAGTCATTCATTTGTTAGCTATAGCAGGGCGTGTAGGCATAGACTTGGACTTAGATGCCTTTGAGTTAGGTGGTAGCGTGCCATTACTTGTTAATTGCATGCCTTCTGGAAAGTACCTGATGGAAGATTTCTGTTATGCCGGGGGTATGCCTGTAGTGTTATCAGAAATAAAATCTCTATTAAAACCTGCGAACACTATTTTAGGACGTGACATTAGTGCTTACTATGACGGCGCCGAATGTTATAACCGTGATGTAATTTATGCCTTTGATGAGCCACTAAAACCCGCTGCTGGTTTACGCGTGTTACGTGGTAATTTAGCAGTAAATGGCGCTATAATTAAACCCTCTTCGGCCACAAAAGAGCTACTTGAGCATGAGGGTGAAGCCTATGTTTTTGAAACAATTGAAGCGCTTAAAGCCACTATTGATGATCCAGATTTACCGGTCACCAAAGACTCTATTTTGGTTCTTAAAGGCTGTGGACCTAAGGGTTATCCAGGTATGCCAGAAGTAGGTAATATGCCTATCCCTGGTAAATTGATCACACAAGGTGTGAAAGATATGGTGCGCATATCTGATGCCCGAATGTCTGGTACAGCCTTTGGCACTGTGGTGCTGCACGTTAGCCCAGAAGCCCAAGCAGGTGGTACTTTGGCTTTAGTGAAAACGGGTGATCGCATTCGTCTATCTGCCAGCAAAGGTGAATTGGAGTTGCTAGTTGATGAAGCTGAATTAGACGCGCGCCGTGCGCTTTGGCAACCAGAGCCACCTCATTACGTTCGGGGCTATGCCAAACTGTATATCGACCATGTGATGCAAGCTGAACATGGTGCAGATTTTGACTTTTTAGTTGGTAAGGACACCCGCTTGGTGACCCGGGAGAGCCACTAATGGATCAGACTGCGATGTATAAAGATCTGCACGGCAAGAGTGTATTTATTACTGGAGGTGGTGCTGGTATTGGGGCTTTCTTGACGGAGGGTTTTCTTGCCCAAGGTGCCAATGTAACCTTTGTACAGCGCTCTGATGCATCTGAATTTGTAGCTGAAATGGTTGCTAAGTACCCCTCTTCGCTCCTAGCACTAACTTGTGACATTACAGATATAAAAGCATTGCAGTCAGCAATGAAAAAAGCCGCTCAACTCCATGGCAATATCAATGTTCTCGTTAATAATGCCGGTGATGATACACGTCATAGTTTGGCTGAAACCTCTGTTGAAACTTGGGATCTGTGTCAGCACATCAACTTAAGGCCTCATTTTTTTACTGCTCAACAGGCCGCTTTGGGTATGGCAGAAAACGGTGGTAGCATTATTAATATGTCTTCTGCTTCTTATATTATGGGTAACGCTGGTTATCCAGGTTATGTGGCTGCCAATGCTGGTATCAATGGTTTAACACGAGCCTTAGCAAGGGAATTAGGTCCACAACATATTAGGGTTAATTCGCTTATGCCTGGGTGGGTAATGACTGATAAGCAATTAAAAATGTGGGCAACACCAGAAAGCATGACAGACCACCTCAAAAAGCAGTGTATAAAAACTCATCTTAAGCCTGAAGACATTGTTGGATCTGCTTTATTTTTGGCCTCTGATGCTAGTCGTATGATTACTGGTCAAGCCATCGTAGTTGATGGCGGTGTAGTGGTGACTGGCTAATGGAATGGGGAGCAATACACGATGTATCATGGGTAGCTGTAGACTGGGGGACAAGTAATTTACGTATTTGGTTAATGTCGCAAGACAGTCAGGTGATTGCCCAGAACACCAGTAAGCAAGGTATGGCAAGCCTAGGAAGTGCTGCTGAGTTTGAGCAGGTGTTATTTGACTGTTTGCAGCCAATTTTTATTGATGGTGAGATATTGCCAGTAATTTGTTGTGGCATGGTGGGAGCTAAGCAAGGCTGGTATGACGTGGGTTATTCAACAGTACCGCACAACCCGTTAGAGTATCAAACACCTATTCCTGTGCCTACCAAACATAGTCAGCTCTGGGTATGGGTTCTGCCTGGATTATGTCAACTTCAACCTGCAGATGTTATGCGTGGCGAAGAGACACAGATAGCCGGTGTGTTATGCCAACATAAGGATTTTTCTGGAGTAATGTGTTTGCCGGGCACTCATAGCAAATGGGCTCTTTGTGAAGTTGGCCAAGTGCTGTCCTTTAGCACGTTCATGACTGGTGAACTGTTTGCCTTATTGTCAAAGCAGTCTGTGTTGCGTCATTCTGTTAGCCATGATCGCTGGCATGATGGCGAGTTTATTCAAGGTGTGCATGATGCCATCAATAACCCGGCCCAGTTCACTAATGACCTTTTCTGTATACGGGCTCGTGATATCTTAGGTGACGGTGTAGCTGGGGTTGGTAAGGCCCGTTTATCTGGCTTACTTATAGGTATGGAACTAGCGGGCACTCGTGAATTATGGCAAGGCCAAAAAGTGATGTTGTTGGGAGATATCTCGCTACAACTATTATACAAATTAGCGATGGATCAGATGAAAGTTGATGTCGTGTTGTGTAATACAACACAAATGACTTTGGCTGGTTTAACTGCTGCGTATGAACAAAAAGGATAATATCATGTCGAGAAATTTGATGGCTATTTTGCGCGGAGTAAAGCCCCATGAAGTTGTCGCTTTAGGTGAGCAGCTATTGCAAGTGGGTATTCATCAAATTGAAGTGCCTCTTAATTCTCCTAATGCGTTAGAGAGTATTGCTAAATTACACACATCCTTGGGAGACCGTGCCTTCATAGGAGCTGGTACAGTACTTAATGTTGCTGAAGCCAAGTCGGTCTATGCCCATGGGGGTCAGTTTATTGTTTCTCCCAATTGTAATAGTGATGTTATTAAAGCCACTAAAGATATAGGCATGATGTCTTATCCAGGAGTGTTTACACCAACTGAGTGTTTCTCTGCCTTAGAAAGTGGTGCAGACCTATTGAAACTATTTCCAGCGTTTTTGTTAGGTTTGAATGGCTTCAAGGCAATTCAAGCAGTATTGCCAGATAAGGTTGAATGCTACGCTGTAGGTGGTATAGGCAGTGTTGATTTTTCTGACTGGCGTAAAGCTGGTATTGCAGGGTTTGGTTTAGCGTCAAATCTTTATAAGCCAGGCGATAGCCCGGAACAACTGGCCAGTAAGGCAGCACTTTTAGTCAAAGCTTGGGATGATACCCTGTGACCCAAACCATTGTCGTTGCTGATAATGTGTTTGATTTTCGTGTTTGCCACTTGGGTGAAGGGCCCCTTTGGCACCCCTTACAGGAGCGCTGGTACTGGTTTGATATTTTGCAGAATCAATTATTAGCCAAAGACACACGAGGGAGCTATAGCTGGGGGTTTGATGAAATGGTGTCGGCAGCCGGTTGGATAGATAAAAATAACCTGCTAATCGCCAGTGAGACAGGGTTGTACATTTTTAATACGCTCAGCCCTAATGGCACCAGACGCCTAATAGTAGAACTAGAATCCAGCAATCACCTAACACGCTCTAATGATGGCCGTGCTGACCCATGGGGAGGCTTTTGGATAGGCACCATGGGCAAGCAAGCAGAATTTGGCTTGGGATCTATCTATCGTTATTATCAGGGCCAAATGTGTCGGCTTGTCACAGGCATTACCATCACTAATGCGATCTGCTTTGCCCCTGACAAAACTTGTGCGTATTTTGCCGATACACCCAGTCAACAAATCATGCGCCAACCCTTGGATGGGCAGGGCTGGCCTAAAGGGCAGGCTGAGGTATTTATTGATTTGCGCGCCCAAAACCTAAACCCAGATGGAGCTGTCATTGATCGTTATGGCAATCTGTGGAGTGCCCAATGGGGAGCGAGCCGAGTGGCATGCTATAACCCATCAGGGGAACTTATAAAGAGTGTTACTTTTCCTGCTAAACAAATCAGTTGTCCAGCATTTGGTGGGTTAAATATGGATGTACTGTTAGTTACCAGTGCGGCTGTGGATGCTGATAAAAAAGATACCAGTGCAGGGATGACATTTACTATCGACCAAGAAGCTATAGGGCTTCCAGAGTATTGTGTGGAGTTATAATATGATTGCTAATGTTAATACAAACCTAGCTACCAAACCTACATTAGGCACTTGTTATTACCCAGAACAATGGCCAAGGGAAAAATGGCAAGAAGATGCCCGCCAAATGGTGGCTCTTGGTTTAACTTGGGTGCGCATTGCCGAGTTTTCATGGGGTGTTTTGGAACCCTCTCCTGGTGAGTTATGCTGGCAATGGCTCGATGACGTTATAGACGTTTTAGGCCAAGCGGGCTTGCAGGTAGTATTGGGCACACCAAGTGCAGCGCCACCGCGATGGATGATAGATAAATGGCCAGACATGCTGGCCATGGATGATAAAGGACAAGTTAAAAAGTTTGGTTCTAGGCGCCATTACTGTTTTAGCCATCAAAACTATCGTATAGAGGCGGTCCGAATAGCTTCTTTAATGGCTCGTCGTTATGGTAATAACCCATACTTACACGCATGGCAGGTCGATAACGAATATGGCTGCCATGACACTACCTATTCATACAGCCCTGCAGCCACACAAGCTTTTCGATTTTGGCTGCAGCAGCACTATGGCAATATTACTAAACTTAATGAAGCCTGGGGTAATGTTTTTTGGTCAATGCAATACAACAATTTTGAGCAAATAGACCTACCTAATGCTACAGTCACCGAAGCTAACCCTGCTCACCATATGGCTTTTCGTCGTTTTAGTTCAGATCAAGTGTGTGCTTTTAATCTAAGCCAAGTAGAGGTGATCAAGCAGTTTTCTAAGGCCCCAGTGAGTCATAACTTTATGGGCCGAATTACAGATTTTGATCATTCGGCTGT
Source organism: Pseudomonadales bacterium (assembly GCA_034110645.1). Taxonomy (GTDB): domain Bacteria; phylum Pseudomonadota; class Gammaproteobacteria; order Pseudomonadales; family Balneatricaceae; genus Njordibacter. The sequence goes on along the minus strand of JAWUYU010000083.1, from coordinate 2,520 downwards.
GGCTAAAAATTTGGATTTTGTTACTTGGGATAGTTATCCTTTGGGTTTTTTAGAAGACCGTGTACAAGCCACTAGCCAGCATCAATGTCAGTATGAGCGCCAAGGAGATCCAGACTTTCAGGCTTTTCATCATGATCTATACCGCGGTGTAGGTAATGGGCGATGGTGGGTGATGGAGCAGCAGCCAGGCCCAGTTAATTGGGCTCCTTATAACCCTGCACCTCTAGCAGGTATGGTGCGTTTGTGGAGCTGGGAAGCTTTAGCTCATGGGGCTGAAGTAGTGTGTTATTTTCGCTGGCGCCAGGCCCCCTTTGCCCAGGAACAGATGCATTCCGGATTGTTGTGCCCAGACTCTAGCCCGGCCCAGTGTTACCGCGAGGTTGGTCAGCTAGCTCAAGAAATTAAAGATTTTCCAATAACTAAAGCCAAGGTGAACGTTGCTTTAGTGTTTGATTATGCGGCGGCGTGGGCTTGGGAAATTCAGCCTCATGCGGCTAATACCAGTTATTTTGACTTGGTATTTGATTGCTATAGAGCATTACGTAAACAGGGTTTGTCGGTTGATATTCTGCCACCTTGTGCGCTGGAAAATCAGGCTACTTGTGATCAATATCAGTTGTTATGGGCACCAGGCTTGATGCATATGAGTAACCCGTTAAAAGCAGTGCTGGTGCAAGCCAAAGGTCACGTTTTATGGGGGCCGCGTAGTGCTGCTAAAACCCAAGATATGTCTATTCCAGTGCCGTTACCGCCGAATGTTATTTCAGTGCCTGTAACAGTGAAATCCTGCGAAAGTTTGCGCCCAGATAGGCCCCTAGCTTTGGAACAGGGTGGTTGGGTGATCCATTATCGAGAATTATTAGACACAAAAGCTAACATTGTTGAGCAAACAATTGATGGGGAGCCTGTGTTAGTACAACAAGGTAAGCAGCTATATTTGGCAGCTTGGTTGGATCAAAATGCTTTGCAACGGTTGGTAGTGAACTTATGTGCTATGGCAGACATACCTACTTTGGAAATGCCAGAAGGGGTTCGCTGCCGTGATACTAAAGAACATCGTTTTTGGTTTAACTATGACAATAAACCACACCAAGTAAAAGGAGAGACCTTGTTCCCAGGTGGCGTATTAATTCAATGACCACGCAGTGGAGCGGTAAAGCTCCCGATGGGAGTGACATTATTACCACAACTATTGGCAGTCAAAAACTTCAAGCAACCATCATTAGTTTTGGTGCCTGCTTGCAAGATTTACGATTACAACACTTTGATTTTCCGTTAGTGCTAGGCTATGCCGATGTAACTGATTACATCAGTAATACGTCGTATTTTGGCGCAGTAGTAGGGCGTAATGCCAATCGTATTGCTCAGGGGCGTTGCCTATTAAACGGCCAAAAATTACACCTGACAAAGTCTGTTAATGATCATCATCAATTGCACGGTGGTCCTAATGGTAGTACTTTTCGTAACTGGCAGCTAGTGTCCCAAAAAACCAACCAAGTTGTATTGCAAGACATTCTGCCCCATGGTCATATGGGTTTTCCTGGTAATTTGTGTGTGCAAATAACGTACACTATTACACAGCAGACTTTAGACGTTAAGATTGAAGCTTACGCAGACCAAACGACCTTGTGCAATTTCATGCTCCATAACTACTTCAATCTAGATGATTCGTTAAACTTGGATCATCATTTTTTAAGCGTTGCTGCAACCACCTATTTGCCCACCAACGAAAGTGGAATCCCCATTGGTAAAGAGGCAAGTCTAGTCAACACAGACTATGATTATAGAACGATGAAGAGCCTTAATAAATTTATGATTGAGCGTTCTTTAGATCATAACTTTTGCATCAGAAATAATTCTGGAGTGTTGCAGAAGGTCGCACAGCTAAACTCCTGTTCTTCGGGCTTAAGTATGCAGTTGTCTAGCACTGAAGTAGGCCTGCAGGTTTATAATGCTGCGCATGTTAGTGTGGAAGCCAACAAGTCATTACATGGTCGAACTTACTACCCTTATTCAGGGCTAGCGTTAGAACCACAAGGCTGGCCAAATGCTGTTAATGAAGGTAAATTCCCCAGCACTATCCTCCACCCTAGCGAGACTTATTTACAACACACAAGCTACCAATTTGATATCAATACAGGTTAGGTGTTAACTGTTGGCCGTTCAAGGTTTGTTTTTTTGAATCAAGGTCTATCTAGCCAGTATTAAAGGCTATGGTTGCAAATAAATAAGCTCAAAGTGCTATTATTAATGGTTTCAATCTCAATCTAAAATAGTGATTGATGATACATACAATTTCAGCAAGAAAAGCAGTTTACAACGTCATAAAATCTTTGTATGATGCCACCCCACTGACTTAAGTACTAGGTTAGATTATTTTAGGACTATAGCTCAGTTGGTTAGAGCGCACCCTTGACATGGGTGAGGTCGGCGATTCGAATTCGCCTAGTCCTACCAAATTATTTAACAAAAAAGCTGCTACGGTTAACACCTAGCGGCTTTTTTGTTTTTAATAACCTG
>JAWUYU010000082.1:0-20086 GCA_034110645.1 Pseudomonadales bacterium | reverse complement strand
TTACTTGATTAAATTGTTAAAGAGCGGTCGGTTAAGTGATCTGCTGTGAAGCTGTCTGCTCAACCGAGGTGGCGTATTATACCGAAGTATTCAGCGCCGTCAATCAAAATGATGTAAATAAATACTTTATTTTGACTGCTGACTCGTTCATTAAAAACTTGCCAACCCCTTGCTTTATAAGACCTTTAATGACTTGCTTAACGCTTATCTAAGGCCCCTGTCACAAGGGAGCGCCATTATATCCATTACTCAGAAAAGCACAAGGCGTTTATGGAAATAAGACGATATAAAGGCAAAAAAATACACACAAGAGCAAACATATAGGAAAAACAACAAAGACGCCAAAAGGCGCCTTTGTTGTTACATATTAGAGAGAACTAAGGCCGTTATTATTTACCAATCTTAAACAACCAATTAACTGGACCTGATGCAGCGAAGCCCAAAAACGTTAAGGCCAACATAATAGGTGGCTGCAATGAATAAACTGCAAACACCAACACAACAGCAAGTAGCGCTACAAAAGGCACCTTACCCTTTAGGTCTAAATCCTTAAAACTATAGTACTTAAAGTTGCTAACCATCAATATACCTAATGCAGCAGTCACTATAGCCACCAGGTAACTAAGGCTTTCACCATCTAAACCATAGTCCACACCTGTCCAGACCATGCCAGCCATTACTCCAGCTGCAGCAGGTATTGGCAAACCTGTAAAGTAACGGCTATCCGCTGCCTCCAACTGCACATTAAAGCGCGCTAAGCGCAACGCTCCACCTGCCACGTAGATAAAGGCTGCCACCCAGCCAAAATTACCCAAACTTTGTAACGACCAAGAAAATAATACAAGAGCAGGCGCCACACCAAAAGCGACTACATCTGCTAAGCTATCGTATTCTGCGCCAAACTTACTTGAGGTATTGGTTAGACGCGCAACTCGGCCATCTAACGTATCTAAGATCATAGATATAAATATAGCTATAGCTGCATTTTCGAAGTCCCCACTCATACCGGAGACAACAGCATAAAAGCCGGAGAACAAGGATGCCGTAGTAAAACTGTTGGGCAGTAGGTAAACACCTTTTGCAGGCTTCTTAACTACTACATCTTCTTCGTTGTTTGATTTATCGGAAGAATCTAGACTCATGGATACACTGCTCTTTTAATGAATTAACGCTAGCTTAACATGCCTGCATGTTAATACTAAAACCCTAGATAGAGAAAAGGCCGTAAATACGACCTTTTGTAACGGTATATAAGACTACTAGGCACTATATGCTCAGTATTTTATCACCTCGAGCAATACCAGAGATTCCAGTACGCACTGTTTCCAATATATAGGCTCCACCTATTGCATTGATAAAGGCGTCTAACTTACCTTGGTCGCCAGTTAGCTGAACCGTGTAAATACTACTCGTCACATCAACGATCTGACCACGAAAAATATCCACAGTACGCTTAACTTCATCACGGTGCTGACCTGTAGCCTTAAGCTTGATTAGCATCATTTCACGCTCTATGTGATCACCCTCCGTAAGGTCAACCAACTTCACCACCTCAATTAGCTTATTTAGCTGTTTGGTGATTTGTTCAATAACACGATCGCTACCAGAGGTCGTTACTGTAAGACGAGACAATGTCGGATCTTCCGTTGGCGCAACAGTTAAGGTTTCGATGTTAAAGTTACGTTGAGAAAACAAACCTACTACACGAGACAATGCACCCGCTTCGTTTTCTAGCAATACCGCAATAATATGCCTCATTATGTGCGCTCCGTCTTGCTCAGCCACATGTCACGCATTGAGCCCTTGGGCACTAACATTGGATACACATGTTCTGTGGGGTCAACATAGATGTCGAGAAACACTAATTCATCTTTTAGTGCAAACGCCTGCTCCAAAGCTGGAATAAGTTCAGCTTCTGTTTTAACAGTGATAGCCTTATGGCCATACGCGTCGGTTAGCTTGTGAAAATCCGGCAGTGACTTAACGTAAGACTGAGAATGACGACTCTCGTAATTCATGTCCTGCCATTGACGCACCATACCTAAAGACTGGTTGTTCAAACATACAATCTTTACTGGAATGCTATACTGGCTACAGGTAGAGAACTCTTGCAGGTTCATCTGAAAACTACCTTCGCCTGTTACACAAACCACTTCGGCGTCTGGATAATGTAACTTCACACCCATAGCTGCTGGGAAACCAAAGCCCATAGTGCCTAAACCACCAGAGTTGATCCAACGATTAGGCTTGTCAAACTTATAGTATTGGGCTGCAAACATTTGATGTTGACCTACGTCGGAACAAATATACGCATCGCCTTTGGTGACTTCATATAGCGCTTCAATTACTTGTTGCGGCTTCAATGAGCCATTTTCATTGCGCACATAACGACCACCATGGCGCTGACGCCACTGGTCAATTTTAGCCCACCAATCACTTAACGCTTCCGCATCAGGTTGCGTATCACTTTTAGCTAACAAGGCTAACATTTCCAGCAGGACACTCTTAGCCGGACCAACAATAGGTACGTCTGCAGCAATGGTTTTTGAAATTGACGACGGATCTATATCAATATGAATAATCTTTGCCGTAGGACAAAACTTCTCAGTGGCATTAGTCACACGATCATCAAAACGAGCTCCTATGCTCAAGATTAAATCTGAATTATGTAACGCAGTATTCGCCTCATAAGTGCCGTGCATACCAGGCCAACCTAACCATTGACGGTCTGATGCTGGAAAGCCACCTATGCCCATCAGTGTAGTGCTTACAGGAAAGTTTAGTACCCGAGCCAGTTCAGTGGCTTCGGCAGACGCCCTGCCTCCAACCGTGCCACCACCAACAAGAATCACTGGCCTCCGAGCAGACAGTAAGAGTTCTACAGCTTTCTTAATTTGCCCACTGTGGCCTCGAGTCGCTGGGCTATAAGAGCGCATCGAGACAGATTCTGGATAGACATATTTAAACTTATCAGTTGGGGTGGTCATGTCCTTTGGGATGTCGATCACCACAGGCCCTGGACGGCCACTTGAGGCAATATAAAAGGCCTTCTTGATAATGCCAGGAATTTCTGAAGGATGCTTTACTGCGAAATTATGCTTAACTACAGGACGAGAAACACCCATCATGTCAGTTTCTTGGAACGCATCTTCACCAATTAAGGTACTGGGGACTTGCCCACACAGCACCACCATAGGAATTGAATCCATAAACGCAGTCGCAATGCCAGTTATGGCATTAGTAGCGCCGGGGCCAGATGTAACCAGCACCACACCTGGCTTACCAGATGCGCGCGCATAACCATCAGCCATATGGGTTGCAGCCTGTTCGTGGCGAACCAAAATATGCTTAATGGTGTCTTGCTGAGCTAATGCATCGTATATATGTAGGACTGAGCCACCTGGGTAGCCGTAAATGTACTCTATTTTTTGATCCTGTAGGCTGCGGATCACCATTTCTGCGCCGGAAAGCATTTCCACTGAATTATCCTCTCGCCACACTCTAGAAGAATGCGGACATTGTTTGTCTGAGATTTATCTCTTAATAACCATCGATGGCTCACGGGCAGCGCTTGTAGCCAGACCGCAAAATCGTGTAAGCACATGAGTGCCTAAAGTGGTGACGCTCGGAGACCTAGCATTGTCGGGTTGCAACGTGCATAGAGCTCAGGGCAGACAAGCGAAAGGGTACTGCTTACCGTATCACAAACGCGAGGGATTTCCTGCGCGACATGTGCATCAACCTAATGCATTAATTTTTACATGCCAAGGCCCTTAATTCAATAGCTTAAGGTGAAAAATAGAGGCTAATTTTGCAACTATTTTAGAAAGCTCTAGTACATTTTTAAAACCCGATACAAACATTTGATGGTATAGTTGCGGGGAAATAGTAAATCGTTTTAGTTTGAGGTAGTCTTATGTCTAATTTAGAGTTACGAAATCGCGATAGAGCGATTGAAGAGCTGCGTATTTTCCTAAAGAAAATCTTTGTAGAACCAGAAATTATTCCGCATTCACTTGCTATCGCCCGCGACTTAATTGATGAAGAAAATTCCGATGCGAAAATTGCCCAACAAATATCCGACACCACAAACGTTAAAATTCCAACTGAACATAGCGATGCAGACAAACTGTTCTTACAGGTTTTACGTGAAGTAGTTAGAGACGAAAAGGCCATGTATTAAACACGGCCTTTTATTAGTTTAGCTCTACTCCAGATGACAAAGTTAGTGTTTACTTGCCACCCCAAACGTTAGCTTTGCATCCTCTACATCAGTCAGAATAATTTGCCCTGGCAAAAAATCCCCAGCCAATAGTTTTTGTGCTAACGGGTTTTCTAAAAAGCGCTGAATAGCTCGCTTTAATGGTCTAGCTCCGTACACCGGGTCAAAGCCCTCTTCTACTAATAAATCTTTCGCCCCATCCGTAAGCTGCAAGCTCAAGTCATGATCTTGTAGACGTTCATGTAGCCTCAATAACTGTATCTCAGCAATCTGGCGCACATGCTCCTTACCCAATGGATGAAACACCACCAACTCATCAATACGGTTAAGCAACTCTGGTCTAAAGTGAGCACCTACTATATTCAGTACTGCTTTGCGCATTTCTTCGTACTGGCTTTCATCTGTCATGGTTTGAATGACGTCGGAGCCCATGTTAGAGGTCATTACAATCACTGTATTGCGAAAATCTACCGTACGACCTTGGCCATCTGTAAGCCTACCATCTTCAAGCACCTGTAATAAAATATTGAATACATCAGGATGAGCTTTTTCCACTTCGTCTAATAACAATACTGCATAAGGCCTGCGGCGCACAGCTTCAGTTAAATAGCCGCCTTCTTCATAACCGACATAACCTGGAGGAGCGCCAATAAGCCGAGACACAGAATGCTTTTCCATAAACTCAGACATATCTATACGCACCATGGCATCTTCTGTATCGAACAAGAAAGTCGCTAAGGACTTACACAGTTCAGTTTTACCCACACCCGTTGGGCCCAAGAATAAAAAAGAGCCATTCGGGCGATTTGGATCAGCCAAACCAGAGCGGGATCGACGCACGGCATTGGAAACGCTAGACACAGCTTCTTCTTGACCAATCACTTGATGGTGCAACACCTCTTCCATGCTCAAAAGCTTTTCGCGTTCACCCGCCAACATGCGATTTACAGGAATGCCTGTCCACATGCTCACCACTTCGGCAATTTCCTCTTCACCTACCTTGCTACGTAACAAAGTAGTTTCCACACTTTCTGCTTCATGAGCCGCTTCTAGCTGTTTTTCTAGCTCTGGAATTGTTCCATACTGCAGTTCAGACATACGTCCCAAATCACTATTGCGACGAGCCACCTCTAGATCTTGCCGCGCCACTTCTAAATCTTCTTTAAACTGCTGCACTCCATACACAGAGGCCTTTTCGGCATTCCATATTTCTAGTAAATCAGCAAATTCTTTTTCTTGCTGAGCCAGTTCGTCTTCTAGGTCTTTTAAACGCGCAGCAGCAGCTTTGTCCTTTTCTTTTCTCAGCGCTTCACGCTCAATCTTCAACTGAATAATGTGTCGTTCCAACTTGTCCATTATTTCTGGCTTGGAGTCCATTTCCATGCGAATACGACTGCCAGCCTCATCAATTAAATCGATGGCTTTATCGGGTAGCTGACGATCAGTAATGTAGCGTTTAGACAAACGTGCAGCAGCAACAATGGCAGAATCGGTAATATCCACTCCATGGTGCAATTCATACCGCTCTTTTAAACCACGTAATATAGCAATAGTGGCCTGCTCCGTAGGTTCACCTACAAAGACCTTCTGAAATCGACGTTCTAAAGCGGCGTCCTTTTCAATGTACTTGCGGTATTCATCCAGCGTAGTGGCACCCAAACAATGCAACTCACCACGGGCAAGGGCAGGCTTAAGCATATTGCCGGCGTCCATAGCACCTTCAGCTTTACCAGCACCTACCATAGTATGAATTTCGTCAATAAATAATATGATATTGCCTTCTTGCTTGCTCAATTCTTTAAGAACACTCTTAAGGCGCTCTTCAAACTCTCCACGATATTTTGCACCAGCGATCAGCGCTCCCATATCCAGAGATAACACTTGTTTACCGAGCAAACCTTCAGGAACTTCGCCATTAACGATACGTTGAGCCAAACCTTCTACAATAGCAGTTTTACCCACACCTGGTTCACCTATCATTACTGGGTTGTTTTTGGTTCTGCGCTGCAACACTTGAATTGCACGACGAATTTCATCATCACGGCCAATGACAGGATCCAGCTTGCCCGCTTTTGCAAGATCAGTAAGGTTAATGGTGAACTTATCTAACGCCTGGCGCTCTTCTTCTGCGCCTTGGCTATTCACTTTTTCGCCACCACGTAGCTTATCTATGGCTTGAGTCAATTTAATGGGCTTCACACCCGCTTTCACCAACAAGCCCCCTACACCATTTTTATCTTGCACTAAGGCATCAATTAACTGTTCACTGGAGACATATTGATCACCTGTTTTCCCAGCAGCTTTTTCTGCTACATTAAACACACGAGCCAAGCCATTCCCGAAATGTACATCGCCACTGTCGTTAACCACTTTGGACATATTACTTAGGCGTTGACTTAGCTGTGTTTGCAACATAGGCATATCTGCCCCAGCTTGAACCAATAAAGATTGTGCAGAACCACCCTGCTGCTGTAACAAAGCACTTAGCATGTGTTCTGGTTCAATGAATTGATGGTCTAAGGACAGAGCCAATGATTGAGCTTCGCCCATGGCTTCTTGTAAACGATTCGTGAGTTTTTCAAAACGCATAATACAATCTCAGTAAGACCCCCCAGCGCTTTTCAGAAGAGGTCTGAATAAAATGACGCAGTGATGAACTTCTAAGTTATTGATGGGGCCTTGGATGTGTGATTTCAAGTAACTCACACCACAACATTAGAAAAGCCTAAACCATCCAGATCAAACTAGCCATGCGCCCACTTTGGGGGTCACGCCGATGGGAATAGAACTGGTGTGGGGATGATAAAGTACACTCTTTGCCACCAAAAATATTGGTGACGCCAAGCCCAGTTAACTCTTTGCATGCTAAAGCGTATAAATTGCCTAGCCACTTATTAGACTTACCCTTTACAGGTTTAAATTCTTTGCAAGTAGGTGAAGGGTCAACACCAAAAGCTTGTAGCACATCTAGACCCACTTCAAATGCATCTGGTCCAATAGCTGGGCCAAGCCATACCATCACTTGAGAAGGGTCTGAAAACTGCGCAACAGTTTTACCAAGAATTCCGTTAGCCAGCCCCTGCCAACCAGCATGAACCGCAGCCACTTGGGTGCCTGAAGTATTGCAGAAAAGTACTGGCAGGCAATCAGCGGTCATCACCACACAGGGCCAGTTTTTGGCTTGAGTGAAACTACCATCGCAGTTATACAAGCCAGCAGGCGCAGGCAAGCTCAATAAGTCGGTAGAATGGGTTTGATTAAGCCAAAATGGTTGGCGTTGAAGACCAAGATCTTGCTGTAATTGCAGGCGATGTTGCTCGACACGTGCTGGATAATCTTTCACGTGCCGGGCAAGATTAAACCCTGCCAGACCAAACAATGTCTCGCCTGGACTTAAGCCGCGGCAAGTGGATATTGCGTGAACATTAGCAGGTGCGGGCCAGTCCGGTGTTAAGTAACACGATAACTGACCCGTATGACGCATTAGAAGCGTGAGTGCGGATTAAGCTTGGTATCACTACCTAACTGCTTAAGCAAACCGATCATATCGTCAGGCAAATCTACTTCCCACTCCATATCTTCATGGGTGATCGGATGCATTAGCTCCAAACGTTTAGCGTGAAGCGCTTGACGCTTAAAACCACGCAAACAATCCAAAAACTCTTCATCACAACCTTTAGGTAAGCGCTGACGGCCGCCGTAAAGCGGATCACCCTGCAATGGGTAATTAACGTGGGTCATGTGCACACGGATTTGGTGTGTACGACCCGTTTCTAACTTCAAACGAATATGGGTATGGGCTCGGAACCGTCGCAGCACTCTATAGTGAGTAATAGCCTCTTTACCTACTGCAGAAATAGCCATTTTCAAACGGTTACGGCTGTGACGACCCATCGCTTCGTCTACTGTGCCGCCACCTGTAAGTACTCCTTGAACAACAGCTTCATACTCGCGACCCATGCTGCGGTCTTGCAGTTGGGCAACCAAGCCAGTTTGTGCTGGAAGAGTTTTGGCAACCACCATCAAACCAGTAGTGTCTTTATCTAAGCGATGTACGATACCTGCACGAGGCACACCATTAAGTTGAGGACAGTGGTGTAATAGTGCATTCAATAAAGTACCACCGTGGTGGCCCGCAGCGGGGTGCACTACCAAACCTGCGGCTTTATTGATGATAATGATATCGTCATCTTCATAAACGATATCAATATCAATAGGTTCTGGCTGCCACCGTTCTTGGATTTCGATTTTACATTCTAGGGTGATTTTCTCACCGCCATAGAGCTTTTCTCTAGGCCGCAGCTGAACACCATTGACAAGTATATCGCCTTCTTCGATCCACTTTTTCAAGCGCGACCGTGAGTAATCTGGAAACGCCACAGCGGCAATTTGGTCAACACGCATGCCAGCCCATTCTGGATCGACTTGCGCTTGGAGGGAAATAGTTTCGTGCATGTTAAGACTTTCGTTGGCGCTAGCTGAACTAGCATATTAAACTAGGGACTATTGTACAGTATTTACGGGCAATTACGCTGCTCTATAGACAATGATATACTCTACGTTCTCTGCAACAGGCAACTTAAACACTATGCGACATAAGACTTCAAATCGTTTTCTTCACATTTCCAGCATTTTGCTCATCGCGGTAATGCTTAGCGCATGCTCTAGCACCAGTAAAGAGCCTGTAATTGAAGACGTAAAACCAGAAGCTGAACTATATTCTAGCGCTATGGATAAACTTTCAGCTGGCAACTACCGTCCGGCCATAGACGACTTAGAAGCCATGGAGGCACGCTATCCTTATGGGCGTTATTCTGAGCAAGCTCAGCTTGAACTGGTTTATGCCTACTACCGTAGCAGCCAGCCTGCTGCTGCAAAAACAGCTGCTGCTCGTTTTATACGCTTACACCCAGACCATGAACATGTAGATTACGCATACTACTTAAAGGGCCTAACAGCCTTTGAAGAAAATAAAGGCGCGTTTGATCAATATTTAGGTACAGACAAAGCAAAAAAAGACCCCGGTGCGGCGCGAGATTCCTTCGAAGATTTCTCAACCTTACTTAACCGGTTCCCCAACAGCAAATATGCTGCAGACTCTCGTGTACGAATGATTTATCTACGCAACTTATTGGCTACTCATGAGATCCATGTAGCCAACTACTACATTTCACGTAACGCTTGGCTTGCTGCAGCAAACCGAGCTAAATATGTAGTAGAAAATTATCAGCTGACACCTGCTGTAGAAGTAGCTCTGCATATTATGGTGCAGGCTTATACAGAGCTAGGATTATTAGACAATGCCAGCAATGCCAAGCAAGTTTTAGAGGCTAACTTTAGTGAAAAAAAATTCAATAGTATGGTAACTCAAACGCCCATAACCGAGGAACAGCAAACACTAAAACCTCAATCTTGGACTAGCCGCTTAACATTTGGCCTATTTGACTAACTATCTTCTAAACATCCCAGTTACAGTAAAGCGTAACTGGGCCTTGGCGTTTATGCTCTGTTTGTCGATAGCGCTGCTCTAACTTCTGCTGAGCTTCGCTACAGATCACCTTCCCTTCTAAATAATCATCTATTTGATCATAGGTAACACCTAAAGAGTCTTCATCAGCTTGTTGTGGGTTATTTTCTTCTAAATCTGCCGTTGGCGTTTTGTACACTAAATGATTGGGCGCTCCCATAGAGGCAGCCAAACTGCGCACTTGACGCTTGTTTAATCCAAATAAGGGGGCAATATCACAAGCACCATCGCCATATTTAGTAAAAAAACCGGTAATGGCTTCTGCGCCATGGTCTGTACCAATCACCAAACCATGGTGCAAACTAGCTACATAATATTGCGCACTCATTCTAGCCCGCGCCTTATTGTTACCCCTGGAAAAATCTAGTTTATGGGCACTTGGGCGGACCATTTCAATTAAAGACTCGGAAGCCAAATCCAAGCCCTTGACCATGGCCTCAATATTGATTTCCACACGTAAACTTGGCTGAATAAACTCCAAAGCTATCTGCGCATCTTCTTCGTCAGCCTGTATGCCATAAGGCAGGCGCACCGAAATAAATTGATATTGATTAGTATTATGTTGTAAATTTAACTGATCGCATGCTATTTGCGCCAGCTTGCCTGCAGTGGTCGAATCCACACCACCAGACAAACCTAACACTAACACCTTAACACCAGCTGTCATTAAACTGTGCTTGAGAAACTCAACTCGCTTAGCCACTTCGGCATCTATATTGATGACAGGTAACGTGTGTAGAGCTGCAATGATTTTTTGTTGCTGTGAAGCGCTCATTAATTTGTCCCGAAGTACTTATAAGAAGAATACATTTTAACTCATATTATCATCAAAGTACTTACTTGCAGACTTGGCTTTCTCCCCCTTTACCAATACTTTTCATTTCTCCATTGTCCGATAGTGTCAGATGCCAACAAACTGTGTCATGCCTTTGTGGCCCATTGGGCTTCACCGTTGCAGACACTAACAAACTTTCACCTGATAGATGTATTTGGTAGCTATAACTCAGCGATTCCACCACTGGACTCACCAAGGATATCTCTTCAAAATAATGGCCATGCTGTATACGCCACATCTCTTGCTGTAACCCTATGCGCTGCAACTGCAACCAAGCCTGCTGCCGACCTGCGGATAATTGATGGTGTCGCCATGTAGGCACAGCCATAGTTAGCATCACACTAACCAACGCTAACACCACTAATAGCTCCATAAGACTAAAGCCTTGCTGGTTATTTCTCATCCATATACTCCCTGCTATAGAGCATTGGAGGCCACTGATTAATCTTCTCTTGTATAGCGTGATGATCTTGCCTAACACTTCGCAAACTCAACTGCCCTTGTGACATCAGCATAACCACACCTAAAGCGATCAATAATACAATCATCACCACCGCCAATAACAACCAACCCTGCTGCCTATTCATTGCAGCGGTTCGTGAAGCGGGCTGTTTACGTACATACATTAACTAGCCGCCAGATGAAGTTAACAGGATCTAATACAACATCATCATCTTGATGCCATACCCACAAACTAGCTATTCCAGTTCGCAGCTGTTTACTAGCAGGTACTCTTAGACTCAAACTAACCCTCACTTGATGTAATGCAACAAGATCACTCATTTGATAGCTGCGGCGCCACTGATCTATATGGCAGTCTTTGTTACTGTCCACTCCATAATAAAGGTCCATTGACTCCACCTGTGCCAAAAAACCGCTATTGCGACCACCAGACTTCCTCCTTGTCAGGCTATGCCCTGCAGCATTGTACGCGTAGTGATATTGCACGCAGCGCCCCTGATATTGACGCATTAGACTCATAGCTTTAGCCGTGCCTGAAGTAACTCCAATCCCACATAAACTGCGCAAGTCCCTCAGTACCTGAAAAACCGCCAACTGACTTTGCGATTGCATTTGAATTACCGTTTGAGCCAACAATTTATGTTTATTAAACTGCAGTAAACTGGCGATTATAGCTACCATCATCAAAGCCGCAAGGCCGGTACTTAATACCATTTCAAATAAGGTAAACCCTTGCTGTTTGTATGCGGTTGTTAAAGAGTGATTTTTAGTCTTATGCATGCAACCCCCTGCTTGCACTGGTCGGTAGCAACCGCCAGATTTTGAGACCAGCGCAACCTCACCAACAAGGTTCCACCATGGGTGCAGCTACTATCACACAGCACGCTAAGCTCCCCCCTTGGCAACCGTTGCTGAACTTCTTCTTGCCAATACACTGCCCACGCTTGAGTCATGGCTATTGGATCACAGTAGCGGCCATCAAGGCAGCTTACGTCTCCTTGTGATGATGGCTTCAGAAGTGATTGATAGTGCTTCGGGTATGCCCAAATTTGGTTCGCAACTTGGTCTAACAAGCGATTCCCATAGTGTAGCTGCTGACTGTACACGAGTACTTTTTGGCTGTGACTTTGTGCGGTAAAAAGCACCAAAAACATAACGCTCGACAAGCCTAAACTTAACAACACCTCGATCAAGGCCAAGCCGTTTTGATGGATATGAAGATAATTCTGACGATGGCGTGGTAGATTTGTTAGAGGCATAGGGCGGTTTTCTCACGCAAACGCCCACTGGTAGACAACACCAATGCGTATCCTAGATCTTGGCTACTGGGTTCAGTAGAACCACACAAAACCATAGTGCCAGATTGCGCCGTATTACCAGCACCATTAAAACTAATTTGCACACCACGGTTAAAGCGAAAAGACAGGCCTTGCTTGACCTTCCATTGAGATAACGCAATTTCTGTAGGTTGCCAGTAACTGTCATTGTTGGCGTCTACGTAGGTCATAAAACCCACAGAAGAGCCGCAGCTATTAGACCAACAGATACGTACCTTGATGTTTTTTTGTAAGCTAGTTAATCGTGCAAAACGAATCTGCTGGGCTAACATCTGTCTTTCGTCATGCAAAGACTGAAGCTGCCATGTGGCATAGAGTTGAGGTGCAGCCACGGAGGCTGCAATAGCCATAAGGGCTAAAACAATGAGTAGTTCAAGCAAGCTCCAACCGGAACAAACACGAAATAACTTTAAGCTGTAGAGGTCTAAATGCATGACAACATCCTTATTGGCTGCTGTCTAAGTGTAGCTCAGTTTTATATATTATCTTGCAAGAAGGAAAATACAGATGGACGACTGATAGTCGCCCAAAAGGGTTATTAGCTAACGGTTAAAATTTCCACTTCAAACTTAAGCTCTACACCTGCTAAAGGGTGGTTAAAGTCCATCACTACAGTATCACCATCAATAGTTTTCACTACCCCTGGAAGTTCAGTGTTAGCTGCATCAGAAAAACTAACCACCAAGCCTTCTTCTAACACCATATCAGGGCCAAACTGGTGGCGCTTAAGTGTTTGTAAATTGGCTGGATTATGCTGACCAAAGCCATTTTCTGGAGCTACTGTAAAGGTTTGGTGATCTCCTACTACCAAGCCAATAAGGCAGGATTCAAAACCCGCCAAAAGATTACCATCACCTATTGTGAGCTCTACAGAACCTTTGTCAAAGGTACTGTCTATGGTTGCTCCACTTGCATGGTGCAAGGCAAAGTTTAACGTTACATGGGATGATAAATTAATGCTTTGATTCACGCTTTGCTGCCTTTTCTGTCTGCCAAAAATCGATAAATAAACCTATCATACCGATAAAAATTACACTGTCTGCTAAATTAAATGCGGGAAAATAATAAGGTGGGGAGTACACCAACAGGTAATCCACCACATAACCATTCATCACCCTATCAACCAAATTACCTAGCGCTCCAGCTAACACTAAGCTTAAGCTTAGCCCTAATAAGGTTTGGGTGCTGGGAGTACGCCTTAGCCACATGACTAACCAAATGCTAATCGCAAAGGCTATGATCGACAAAAACCACCGTTGCCAACCCGGTTGAGAAGCCAATAAACTAAACGCAGCACCCTTGTTATGTATGAGCATTAAGTCGAAAAAAGGCAATATATTAAGCCTTTCTGCATAGTTAAACTGCTGTGTAACTGTCCATTTAATGTATAGATCTAGGGCCCACAACAGCAGCACTAGCCATATAAATCGCCTTAACGCTGACTTTTTTAACGGGTTAAGCAAACTTACGGACCTCACCAGCACCACTAACGTTATCTACACAACGGCCACATAGCTCTGGTTCTGCCGCAACAACACCTACATCTTCACGGTGATGCCAGCAACGCTCACACTTAACATGCTCGGTGGCATGAATATCCAAACGCAGTCCTGCAAGTTCTGTCTCAGCACCGCCGTTTTCACTTGCCACCAAAGAAGCCTTTGATGTCAATAATACAAAACGTAATTCATCACCTAACTGCAGCAATTGAGCATATAGTTCTGGCGCTGCGTACAAGGTAATTTCAGCACTCAAAGAGCCACCAATCACGCCTTCATTACGCTGCAGCTCTAAACTCTTATTAACAGCCTGCTTTACAGCCATGATCTGCGCCCAATAGTCTGCAGTCATACTTGTGGCTTTAGCCTGAGGAATATCGTACCAAACATCCAACTGTACAGATTCAGCACGATTACCTGGAATATGTTCCCACAATTCATCAGCAGTATAACTTAATATTGGCGCCATCCAGCGAGTCATGGTTTCGATTAGATGGTACATCGCTGTCTGTGCAGAGCGACGAGGTAGGCTGTCTGCGCCACACGTGTACTGACGGTCTTTAATGATGTCTAAATAGAAACCGCCTAAGTCTTGTGAGCAAAAGTGGGTTATTTTTTGATATACAGCATGGAAATTATAGCTATGGTAAGCCGCTTCAATTTCTGTTTGTAGTTCTGCAGCGCGCCCAAGTACCCACTGGTCCAAAGCCAGCATGTCATCTACTGCAACCAAGTTATCAGCGGGTGTAAAACCGTTAAGGTTAGATAATAAGAAACGTGCTGTATTGCGGATACGACGGTAAGCATCAGCAGTACGATTTAGGATTTCATCAGACACAGCCATTTCTGCACTAAAATCTGTAGCTGCAACCCATAGGCGGATAATGTCTGCCCCTAACGTGTTGCATACTTTTTGTGGTGACATCACGTTACCAATAGACTTAGACATTTTTCGGCCTTGTCCATCTACGGTAAATCCGTGGGTCAAAACACCCTTATAAGGTGCTACGCCATGCATAGCGATAGACGTTTTCAAAGACGACTGGAACCAACCACGATGCTGGTCCGAACCTTCTAAGTAAAGGTCTGCAGGAAAGCGTAACTCAGGGCGTTGCTCTAGTACCGAATAATGTGTGGTACCAGAATCAAACCATACGTCCATAGTATCTGTGACTTTTTGATAATCGGCGGCTTCTTCGCCCAAAATATCTGCAGCATCTAATTCGAACCATGCTTCGATGCCATTTTCGGCCACTTTTTGCGCCACTTCCTCAAACAACTCGGCTGTACGTGGGTGTAGCTCTTGGGTTTGTCGATTAACAAACAAAGTAATGGGCACGCCCCAAGTACGCTGACGAGATACACACCAATCAGGGCTAGACGATAACATGCCAGAAATACGGGCTGCACCCCATTCTGGGTGCCAAGCTACATCTTTTACTGCATCAAGAGCCTTTTCTAATAGTCCATTTTCGGACATAGAAATAAACCACTGCGGGGTAGCGCGATAAATGAGTGGTGTTTTAGTACGCCAGCAATGAGCATAACTGTGGGTGATTTTAGCTTGGTGCACTAAGGTGCCATGGGCTTCTAACGCTGCAACCACTTGGTCATCTACTTTATAAACATGAGCACCAGAAAATTCGCCAGCTGCGTCTACGAAAACACCGTGATCATCAACCAGATTAAGAGTACCAATACCGTAAGTACGGCCTACATTAAAATCGTCCACACCATGATCTGGCGAAGTATGTACGCTACCCGTACCTGCTTCTGTAGTGACATGATCACCCAAAATAACTGGCACCTGACGTTCATTATAGAATGGGTGCTGTAATACTAGATTTTCTAGCCCCAGGCCCTTCGCCTCACCTAACACTTCGAAGTCTTCAATACCGTAACGCGCCATAGAGCTGGCAACAAGGTCCTTAGCAAACACTTGGCATTCGCCATTCACTTGCACTAGCACGTAATCAAACTCGGCATTCATACTCACAGCTTGGCTAGACGGTAAGGTCCAAGGCGTAGTTGTCCAAATCACCACACTAGTGGGTAAGTCTGTCACCACACCAAAGGCTTGATTCCATGCCTGTTGATCTAAAACGCTGTAACGTACATCTACCGAAAGAGACACTTTGTCTTGGTATTCAACTTCTGCTTCGGCCAAAGCAGATGCACCAACCACACTCCAGTAAACAGGTTTGTAGCCTTTCACGAGATGGCCGTTTTCAACTATTTTTCCTAACGAGCGGATGATGTTGGCTTCTGTTTCAAAGCGCATAGTTTTATACGGGTTTTCCCAGTCACCAATAATGCCTAAACGAACAAAGTCTGCCATTTGGCCAGCCACTTGTTTTTCTGCATAAACACGGCATTTCTCGCGGAATACAGCATGGCTAACTTTGTTGCCAGCTTTGCCAATCTTTTGCTCTACCTTGTGTTCAATAGGCAATCCATGGCAATCCCAGCCCGGTACGTAAGGGGCATCAAAACCACTTAACGTTTTAGACTTAACAATAATGTCTTTTAAAATTTTATTAACTGCATGGCCAATATGAATATCGCCGTTGGCGTATGGAGGACCATCATGCAAAATGAACTGCTCGCGGCCTTTGCCAGCTACGCGCAATTTATTGTACAGATCCATTTGCTGCCACTTCTTGAGTATTTGAGGCTCACGCTGGGCTAAATTACCTCGCATTGGGAAGGCTGTTTGAGGTAAGTTCAAAGTGGATTTATGGTCGCTCATACTTATATTCGCTTCTTAAATAATAATCAATTAAATCTATTGGGATACAGCAGCAAAAAAGTCTTTGGCAGTCTGCATGTCTAGTTCTATCTGTGCCTGCAATTGAGCAAGCCCATCAAATTTTTGTTCACTACGGATAAATTGGCATATTTCCACAGTAATTGTTTTGCCATACAAATCACCACTAAAATCAAACAAGTGAGCCTCTAGCTGAGGTTGCACACCTGCAACTGTAGGCCGGTAACCAATGTTGGCCACACTGGCCATTGGTGAATCCAACACACCATGCACCAAAGTAGCATATACACCTTGTAATGCAGGACGCGGCTTTTGTAATCGAATATTAGCCGTTGGCACACCTAACTTTCGGCCCAGCTGTTGCCCATAAGCCACTTTCCCCGTAACGGTAAAAGGGCGGCCTATAAATCGCCTTACAGCGGCTAAATCATGAACTTCCAAGGCATTACGAATGCGAGTACTGGATACGCGTTGGCCATCTAGTTCGCAGGTTTGCGTATTCTCCACATCAAAACCATGGATCAAACCTTCAGTTTGTAATAACGCATAGTTGCCAGTACGACCTTGACCAAAGCGGAAATCGTCGCCCACTACAAAATGACTTACGGCTAACCCGCTCACCAATAATTGCTGGATAAAATCGTGGGCGCTAAGGCTTAGTAATTTAGCATCAAAACGCAGGCACAATACACGGTCGATGCCATGTTTTTCTAGTAACCGCAGTTTTTCGCGCAACCGTGTTATGCGGCGTGGGGCCTGATCTTTGGCAAAGTATTCTAAGGGTTGTGGCTCGAACAAAATAACTACCGCAGGCAAACCCTGCACAATAGCCTTTAGTTTTACTTGGCGCAGTACACGCTGATGGCCTACATGCACACCATCGAAATTTCCAATGGTCGCCACACAGCCACGATGTTCCGGCTTGAGGTTATAAAGACCACGAATAAATTCCATAAACACTCGTCAAATTTGAGGCTGCAGGCCCCAGCAAAAGTAAGCCTTATATTATATACCAGACCGGACTCATTGTGCGACTCACAAAGTGCTTATTGAGCGAGTGATATTCGAACCTATCTTGGACCCTGCAAGTGTCGCCATCGAAGACCCACTAACACAAGCCCAACGCCATAAGCCAAAGTACCTAGCACCACGATAATTGCTAACTGCTCGACACGCTGCCATACGCCCCACACAAACCAAACCTCAACCGGCACAAAGGTGATATATATCACACCAGATAATGCTGCACTAGCTAACAATATGCGTAATAAAAACACGCCCCACCCTACACAGGGCTGCCATATTTTTTGACGATACAAGCCAATCCCCAGAAGCCCTGCATTTAACAAAGCAGACAAGGATGTAGCCATCGCTAAGCCTACATGGTCAAACTGCCAAACCAATAACAAATTAAACAACATGTTACTCGCCATAGCCCAAATACCTATGCGCACAGGTGTTTTCATATCTTGTCGTGCAAAGTAACCGGGAGCTAAGACTTTAATCAACATAAAGAACAGCAAGCCAATGGCATAAGCACGCAAACTTGCGGCGCTAAATAGCACGTCGCGATCACCCATAGCGCCATAGTGAAACAACGTTGCTATAAGCGGCTCCGCCAACAATCCCAAAGCAATAGCTGCAGGCACACCAACTAGCAACACCATGCGCAAAGCCCAATCCAACGTATCACTAAATGCTTGAGGTGATTTTGACGCATGCCTTTGAGACAACCCAGGTAATATTACTGTAGCAATAGCGATACCAAACACACCTAACGGCAGCTCCATTAATCGATCAGAATAATACAACCAAGACACACTGCCGCTTTGCAACAAAGACGCTAGCACCGTATCCAACAACAAATTAATTTGCGCCACTGACACACCAAACATAGCCGGCAACATCAGCTTCATCACTTGCTTTACCCGTGCGTCACTAAAGCCAAGGCGTGGGCGCGCCAACAAGCCCAGCTGAGCAACAAAGGGCACCTGCAAGGCTAACTGTAAGACACCAGCAGCCAATACCCCCCATGCCAACGCCATGACCGGCACAGTCATTTGCGGGGCCAGCCATAGGGCCGCGATTATTAAACTTAAATTAAGTAACACTGGAGTAAGTGCTGGAATAGCAAAACGTTTGGCATGGTTTAATAAGCTACCTAAAAAACCAGTCATTGATATCAGCAACAAGTATGGAAAAGTGATGCGCAACATATCAGCCGTTAACCCTAGCTTATCACCATCTCCTGCAAACCCAGGCGCAAACACCAAAGCTAGCACAGGAGCAGCAACGATAGCGACCACAGTGATCACGCTCAGCACTAGCAACAAACTGCCAGCCACTTTACCAACCATTAATTTAAGAAGCTGCTTACTCTCTTGCTGACTCATTTCTGCCAACACAGGCACGAAGGCTTGATTAAACGCACCTTCAGCAAACAGCCTGCGCAAGAAATTAGGGATTTTAAAGGCTACAAAAAATGCATCGGCATGAGAACCCGCACCAAACAGGGTGGCGATGACCACATCACGCACCAAACCCAAGATCCGAGATAACATCGTCATACTAGCAACAATAAGGCTTGAGCCCAGTAAGCCTTTTACACCCTTAGATGGGTTCGGCGAAGACAGATTGGGTGACGAAGTAGAACTCATAAATCCCTATCAATTGTTAATTACAAAGCAAAATCTGTATTATTAATGACTACTTACGGATGATTTATCCCATGTTAACGTAAAAAACTTAAAATGATCTGATATTTATAACAAAAATACGCAATCTAAGTTGACAAGAGACGCCCAAACGGGAATAATTTCGCACCTCAGAAACACCCTGCTATAAATCTTATGTTTAACATTGGATTTAAGCTTTTAATTACATTTATATAGGAGTCAGATCGTGGCCAATTCCGCTGGATCAAAGAAACGCGCTCGCCAGTCAGAAAAACGTCGCAGTCACAACGCAAGTCTGCGCTCCATGGCACGCACATACTTAAAGAAAGTTATCGCTGCTATTGAAGCTGGCGATAAAGAAGCTGCCCAAGCTGCGTACACAACTGCCGTATCTATCATGGACAAGAGTGTCTCTAAAGGGATTTTCACCATGAACAAAGCTGCTCGTCATAAGAGCCGTTTAAGTGCCAAAATCAAAGCTCTATAATTTATTATAGGGTTTTTGAAAAACCGGCTATGGCCGGTTTTTTTGTGCCTAAAATATAACCACAAAGACACTAACCATTTAGGTAACTCGAACTTACTTACCTACATATCTACTCGCTTATCTACTCACTACCTTCGCTCAGACCATTCAACGCAAGAATATTAGTTTCAAACCCACCCAAACTCAGCTGATTTTGTTGAGCCAAATAATCCTCTATACCGCCCTGACCAGGTTTCTCTATCCACGCATCCATTTCTGTACGATCTTGCACATAA
>JAWUYU010000081.1:0-8391 GCA_034110645.1 Pseudomonadales bacterium | reverse complement strand
TCACATTGTTTGGAATTAGATAACCATGGGTATTTAAGAAAACTTCCCAAGGTAGCATAGGTGCGCCTCATACCTCCTTTAAACTGATGGTATTCTAACTGAGTAAGAGTGCGCAACCCTTGGGCGTTACCTTCAAAATTGAGCAAATCAGACTGATCCGCTGGGCTCAAACTCTCCAAGCCTCCTTGCTGCCCATAACTAGAAAACCAATGCCGAATTGAGCTCTCACCAAAATGGCCAAACGGTGGATTACCAATATCGTGAGCTAAGCATGCGGACTGTACAATGGCACCTAAATCATGGGGCTCTATCCAATCTGGCCAATTAGCTTGATTCTTTAAACTGTGCCCAACTTGAATGCCTAAGCTACGACCAACACTAGACACCTCTAAACTATGGGTTAAGCGGTTATGTACATGGTCATTATGAGACAATGAATGAACTTGAGTTTTATGCCCCATACGTCTAAACGCACTGGAGAATATCAGTCGATCATAATCTTTGTGAAATGGGGTGCGGCTTTGCTGGTGTTGTTCTGTATAGGGTTTGCCAAAACGCTGATCAGCTAACAAACCTTGCCATGTCATGGCCATTGTTGATGTCCTTATGCATAAGTAACAAACGTTGTTGTTACTCGGGACAGGTATAGTGCCTTACGTGTGTATATCGTGTCGGTCACCACACCCATCATAGTATGAGTAATACCTACTCTAGCACGATTATAGAACTAATGCGTGAGAGCGTAACGTCGCTTATGCCTTTGACATCAAGCAATTGCTCTAGGTTAGTAAAACCACCAATTTGCTCACGCAATGCAATAATAGCAGCAGCTCTAACCTCACCAACACCATCAATGGCCTCAGCAAGTTCAACAGCAGTGGCTGTATTAATGTTAATAGGTGATGTGACTTCAGCTAGCGAGAGGGGAGAAAAAGACCCCAAGGTGATTAGCGTGGATAATAGCAGCAGGGCTATTGTACGAGTTAGCTTCATGATCTACTCCTTGATTAAAAATTAGTCTCTAATTCCATGAGACTTAATAAGCCTAGCACACAATAACAAAAGTGCCAGGCTCATCCATAAAGCTTTACTTAAATAGCGGTTATGACAGCTGCTAAACAAGCTCTTGTTCAATCAACTCCAAGGCTTTCATTGGATCATCGGCTTGTGTAATAGGCCTGCCAATCACTAAGTAGTCACTACCCGCAGCCATGGCTTGGGCAGGTGTCATGATACGTTTTTGGTCTCCCTTCGTTGCAAAAGATGGCCGTATACCAGGTGTAATCAATTTAAATTCTTTGCCTAATTTGACTTTCAATAGTGCTGATTCTTGAGCTGAACAAACAACACCATCGAAGCCAGAATCTTGGCTCAAATGTGCCAATGAAAGCACTCGTTCCGTTGGTGTTTGGTCTATGCCAGTAGCTTTCAACCCATCGGCATCCATACTTGTTAACACTGTTACCGCAATTAATAACGGCTGGTGTCCGCCTTTAGCCTTAAGGGCAGTTTGAGTTGTTTGCATCATCTCTACACCACCACTAGCGTGCACATTGACCATCCAAACTCCCATACGCGCGGCAACCAAGACTGCTTTGGCTACTGTATTTGGAATATCGTGAAACTTAAGGTCTAGGAATATTTCAAACCCTTGCTGCTGGAGCTTCTCCACCAACTGTGGACCAGCTGCGGTAAAAAGTTCCTTACCTACTTTTAAACGGCAGCGTGTTGGGTCTAACTGTTGCGCCATAGCAATAGCTTGGTCTGCAGATTGATAATCTAAAGCCACAACAATAGGTGAATCTTGCTTCAAGTTACTCTCCTTCTAATCCATAAATGGGTTTGGTTCTGCCCCACTGGTGGCAGCTAGGGCATTGCCAGTGCATGGAGTTTCCAGCAAAACCACATTGTCGACAACGATATTGCGGCTTACTACTTTGTAGCGCTACTGTAAGGCCTTTTAGCACTTGTAGGCTATCTTTTGCATTAGCAGATGCCCACTGCATATGTAGATCAATTAAATAATTAAAGCCCTTTAAAGATGGTCTTTGACGCAACTTTTCTGTCACATAAGCGGCGGCATCAGAGTCATTTTGCTGGCCTATTTCCTGAGCCTGAGCTAATAACAAGCTAGTGCTGGGGTGTTGCGACATAGCTTGGTTCAGCCATGCACGCCATCCTTCTATATCCGCTAGCTTAATGAAGCATAAGTGTAACGGTTGAATCATTTCAGGCACCAAATGCACATCTTGCTGAGCCATAACCAACAAGTGCCTTTTGGCGTCTATGAAGTTGTCCAGTTGCATACTTAGTTGAGCTCGCAACAAGCTGACTCTGGGATTATCTGCATTATGGCGCTTAGCACGCTTTAAATAAGCAAGGCATTCTTGCTCTTGATTTGACTGCAGTGCCTCTTCGGCCAGCTCACAGCAAAAGTGAGATAACCGTTGGGCTAAATCTACACTGGCTGATACGTTAGCAGCAGTTCCTACTGCTAGGGCTTTATGCCAATCCTGTTCACGTTGGTAAACATCTACTAATAATTCTGTAGCTTTAGCTTTTTGCTGGTTCGGTTGTTGCGCCACATCAAGCAATAGCTCTTCTGCACGATCTAATAGACCAGCTTTGATAAAGTCGTGAGCTAATTCTAGTTCTGCCAGCATCAGTTGTTCTTGATCTAGGCCGTGGCTAGATAGCAAATTTTGATGAATTTGAATGGCTTTATCAACTTCTCCACGGCGCCGAAATAAACTTCCCAAAGCCAAGTGAGTATCAACAGTTTGAGGATTAACCTCTAAGGCATGGATGAACAGTTCTAGAGCTTCATCTGTTTGTTGGTTTAGCAGGTAATTAAGACCGCGATAGTAATCAGCTTGAAGACCTATTTGGGAATTACGTTTTTGCCTATATTCCCTTTGGCCTAACCACCAACCTATACCTAAGGCTGCAACTAATACCACAAGTAAAGAAGCATCCATACTTATGGGATCGCCTTATTGCCAGTTTGTGCTAGGTTTACTTTGGATAATTGACGCTGTAATTGGACATTTTTACGCTTCAATTTAAGGTTTACGACACTGTAAACAAATGCGCACAAAACCATGCCCATAGCCAAGCTTAATAGCAGCCAGATAGCCATGCTCATAGGGGGAAATTGGAAAAATATAAGATCTAAAGAGACGGCCTGACTATTACGTGTGCTAAACAACACACCAACAATCAAGGCCACCATGATGATAACAACGAAGGGTACGGCCTTTATTAATTTCACGTGCTTTTACCTAATCAGGGAGGTTGAAGTGAATCCAACCTTTATCAACGATAGCCTATTATAGACTATCGTTTACCTGATCGCGTAATTCTTTACCTGGTTTAAAATGAGGTACGTACTTTGCCGCTAGTTCTACCGAGTCACCTGTTTTGGGATTACGCCCAGTTCTTGGTGCTCGGTAGTGTAAACAAAAGCTGCCAAAGCCCCTTATTTCAATTCGATCGCCCGCCGATAAAGCATCGGCCATATGGTCAATAATGGCCTTAACCGATTGCTCTACATTCTTTACTGGAATGCCTTCGAAGCGGTCAATCAAATTTTCAATGAGTTCAGACTTACGCATACCCTATCCTTTTTATTATTTTTTGAGCTGTTCCTTAATAAGGTCACCGATAGTAGTCGGGCCTTCAGACTCAATCAACTTAGTGTTCAACTCTTGCATTTGCACACGCTGTGC
The DNA here is from genome assembly GCA_034110645.1 of Pseudomonadales bacterium. Classification (GTDB taxonomy): domain Bacteria; phylum Pseudomonadota; class Gammaproteobacteria; order Pseudomonadales; family Balneatricaceae; genus Njordibacter. The sequence continues at coordinate 4,663 of JAWUYU010000081.1, read as the reverse complement.
AGCAGCTTCTTGTGCTCGTATTGCCAAACTAATAGAGCGGCCTTTACGATCTAAGCTCGCAACGAAACTGGTAATTTCTTGACCTTCTTTAAAGTCTGATAGATCTTGACCTTGAGCCAATTCTCCACGCTTTAAGAAGCCTTGTACGTCTGTGGCTAAATCAACCAACAAACCACCAGGAGTAACTTCGGCAATAGTACCCTTTACTTCGGTGCCTTTAACATTGGCAGTGGCGTAGTCGGAGAACGGATCGCCTGCCATTTGTTAATACCAAGAGCAACACGCTGGCGCTCTGTATCAATAGACAAGATAACAGCGTCAATTTGCTGGCCTTTCTGGAAGCTTTCCAACAAGCTTTCATCGCTCTTATTCCAATCGATATCAGATACATGAACAAGACCATCAATACCATCTTCTAGACCTATGAATAGGCCAAAATCAGTCTTAGAATTTAGCTTACCAGAGACCTTATCGCCTTCAGAGTACTGGTTAGAGAATGCAACCCAAGGGCTTTCACTGCATTGCTTCATACCTAAAGACAATCGGCGTTTTTCGCCATTGATGTCTAAAATCATCACTTCAATTTCTTCACCTACAGCCACCATTTTGGATGGGTGCAAGTTACGCTTCATCCAGCTCATTTCAGAGGCGTGAACTAGGCCTTCAATGCCGTCAGAAACGCGAGCAAAACAACCGTAATCAGTCACGGTGGTTACGGTGGCTGGCAAACGACTACCTACAGGATAAGTGTCTGTAAAGCTGGTCCAAGGATCTTGTTGCAGTTGCTTCAAACCTAAGGATACGCGTTGCTTTTCGGCATCAAACTTCAATACTTTTACTTCAATATCAGCACCAGCAGTTAACATTTCACTTGGATGCTTAATGCGACGCCAAGCGATGTCGGTAATGTGTAGCAGGCCATCTAGGCCGCCAAGGTCGATGAAAGCACCGTAATCAGTTAAGTTCTTCACGAAACCTTTCACAACAGCGCCTTCTTCTAGAGTTGCTAATACTTGTGCACGCTGGGCCTTGTTCGCTTCATCCATTAAAGCTCTACGGGACACAACAACGTTGTTGCGTAACATATCAATCTTGATGATTTTAAACTCAAGATCTATGCCTTCTAAATGAGACACATCTTGCAACGGACGAGTATCAATCAAAGAGCCTGGCAAGAAGGCACGGATGCCGCCCAATTCAACGTTAAAGCCACCTTTAACACGAGCGCTAATAACACCAGTAACGGTTTCGTCATTGGCTTGGATTTTTTCCAGTTGCTGCCATAACTCCATTTCACGAGCACGTTCGCGAGATACTTGGGTGGCACCTAAGCCATCTTCAATTTCCTGTAGGGCAACTAACACCTCGTCGCCTACGGCAACTTCAAGTTCGCCAGCTGAATTAAGAAATTCACTGCGTGAAACCACACCTTCAGACTTTAAGCCGACATTAATGGTGACGACTTCACTGTCAATAGCAATGACTACACCAGTAATCAAAGAACCCTTTTTCATCTCTACCTGTTCAAAGCTTTCTTCAAACAGGTCTGCGAAACTTTCGCCCATGGTAATACCCGATGAGGTTGACGATACGCTCTAAACTGCTTTGCAGTAGGGCGTCCGAGATACCTCTAGTTAAGTTAATGTTACGCAAGGGTGTTATAAAACACCTTTACTATGAATAAATGTAAGGATCTTTTGTTCCACATCTAAAATACTCATGTGGGTACAATCAATCACTAACGCATCGTCGGCAGGTTTTAAAGGAGCAATCGTACGATTTTCATCACGCTCGTCCCGTTGCTGAATATCCGTCAGTATGTCTGACAGGCTAGCACTCAAACCCTTGCTTTTCAACTGTTTATAACGCCTATCTGCACGTTCTTGCGCACTTGCCGTTAAGAAAACCTTTACTGGCGCCTCTGGGAAGATTACTGTACCCATATCACGCCCATCTGCAACCAAACCTGGCAACTCTGAAAAAGCGCGCTGACGTTCTTGCAACGCTTTGCGAACCAAAGTAAGGCTTGCCACTTTGGATGCATTCATGCCACAAGCTTCAGTACGGATAGACAAACTCACGTCCTCCCCTTCTAGCACCACCCGTACACCATCACCATGTGCTTTAAACTGCACATCCAAACATCCGGCAATATCTGCTACAGCCAACTCATTTTCAGTGCTAACACCGTGATGCTCGGCAGCCAAAGCTACTAAACGATATAAGGCACCACTATCAAGCAAGTGATAACCCAAACGATCAGCCAATATTTTACACAAAGTGCCTTTTCCGGAGCCACTAGGCCCATCGATCGTTATAACTGGTCCATTATTCATGATTGAAATTCCTCGTCAAGCGTCATACCAACTGTACGCGCTAGTTCCACAAAGTTAGGAAAAGATGTCGCCACATGGGCACAATCTAGAATTTTTATATCCGCTCCAGCCCTTAAACCAGCAATGGTAAAAGCCATAGCAATACGGTGGTCGTGGTGAGTTACAATCTGTGCAGGACCAAATTGAGAATTTGCACCCATACCCTGAATAATGGCACCATCATCAGTGCCCTCAATAGTGACACCCATTGCACTTAGGCCATCTACCATGGCTTGAATACGATCACTTTCCTTCACCCGTAACTCTTCAGCGCCGGTAATAGTAGTGGTACCTGTTGCACAAGAGGCGGCTACCATTAATGCTGGAAATTCGTCAATCGCCAACGGCACTTGATCTTCTGGTACATGAATACCTTTGAGTGGTGCATATTTAATATGCAAGTCGGCCACTGGTTCACCGCCTACTTCACGCTCATTATCAATAATAAGATCAGCACCCATTAAACGAAGGATATTTACTACCCCAATACGCGTCGGATTCATGCCCACATGCTCTATGACAAGGTCTGAACCAGGGCAAATAGCTGCGGCCACTAAAAAGAAGGTGGCTGATGATATATCCGATGGCACGTCAATATCAGTGGCTGTAAGCTGTCCTTGACCCATAATCGAACAGGTATCAGCAGTGCGTTCGACTTCATAACCAAACCCCTTAAGCATACGCTCTGTATGATCACGAGTAGGTGCAGGTTCAGTAACGCTAGTATTGCCTTGCGCGTACAGACCGGCCAGCATCACACAAGATTTCACTTGCGCGCTTGCCATAGGTAAGTCGTAGTGAATACCGATTAGTTGTTGGCCACCTTTAATTTTCATTGGCGGACAACCACCCGGAGCCGTATCAACTACAGCACCCATTAAACGTAATGGCTTAGCTACCCGCTCCATAGGACGCTTATTCAATGACACATCACCACTAAGCTCCACATCAAATGCTTGGCCAGCCATTAGGCCAGCCATCAAACGAATAGTAGTACCTGAGTTACCAACATAGAGTGGGCCTGGTGGTGGTTTAAGCCCATGAAGACCTACTCCATGAACCACAACCTTACCATCTGCAGGGCCTTCAATAACGACGCCCATATCACGAAACGCTTGTAACGTTGCCATTGCGTCTTCACCTTCTAAAAAGCCGGTGATATGAGTGGTGCCTTGAGCTAATGCGCCAAGCATTATAGAGCGGTGGGAAACGGACTTGTCACCAGGAACACGAATGCGTCCTCGCACTTGACCGCCAGCGTGTACGTTAAAATGTTTTGTATTTGTCATAGTTCCAGTATAGGCAGAATTTGCCAATATTTTTTCAAAATGATGTCGTGCACTGCGTGCTCGAGTAAAAATACCCATCATGGTTTGGCTGTCACCCGTGGCCACAGCCTCCCTTAAATCAGCCAAACCTTCGGTGAACTGATCTAATGTTTTAAGACAGGCATCGCGATTGGCTATAAATACATCATGCCACATGGTTGGATCGCTACCAGCAATGCGAGTAAAGTCTCTAAAACCACCCGCTGCGTAGCGAAAAATATCTTTATTGTCTGCATCTGATGCAAGCGTGTCTACCAGTGAAAAAGCTAAAAGGTGGGGTAAATGGCTAGTTGCGGCCAATACTTCGTCGTGCCTTTCAACGTCCATCAGCAAAATTTCACTTCCTACACCAGCCCACATATCACCCAACACCTCTATGGCGTGGGGATGGCTAGTAACTAGCGGAGTAATAATGAATTTATGATCAACAAACAAGTCTATATTCACCGCGTTAATGCCACTGCGCTCAGACCCGGCAATGGGGTGCCCAGGTACAAAACCAGGAGGCGGCGTAACAAAAATGTCATAGGCTGCAGAAACAATACTGCCTTTTACACTGCCTACATCAGTTAAAAGAGTGTGTGCACTTAGATAAGGCGCTACTTGAGCTAATACCTTTTCCATGGCCTTAACGGGAACAGCCAGCACAACCACATTCATTTGACCGATAGTAGCAGCCAAATCGTTCACCTGATAATCAATTACGCCCTGGTCTTGTGCCTGCTGCATACTGGATTGATCTAAATCGTAGCCCCATACTTGATGTTTTTTCGTGCGTCGCAAGGCCGCTGCCAAAGAACCACCTATTAAACCTAAGCCCAGCACTAGTACGTTATTATGGCAAAAAGATACTGGCGGCTTAGTTAGCACAGAAGCCAATAAAGCACCTCCTGTGGGTAAGAGCCTAACAAACGCACCTCTATGGAGGCTTGATCTAGATCTTTTAGTACTTGCTGCACT
>JAWUYU010000080.1:0-10538 GCA_034110645.1 Pseudomonadales bacterium | reverse complement strand
ACCGTGAGACACGATCTCTGCAGAAACCTTAGCGCCTTCAACAACAGGAGCACCGATCTTCACATCTTCACCATTAACAACTAAAAGCACACGATCAAAATCAACGCTAGCGCCAACTTCAAGGTTCAGTTTTTCTAGCTTAAGGGTTTCACCTTCTTCTACACGGTGCTGCTTGCCACCGCTTACGATTACTGCATACATACTCTTTCTCCAATTTGTGCTGATCCGGCTACTAAGAAAAGGCCTGCTGCTAATAGCGCTTTAAGGGCCACAAGTGGTTCTTAAAACTGCCATATGACAGGGAGCAAGTTGGATCAGTCACAGGGGGCGTAATTTTACGCTAACTTATCTCCATCTACAAGTACATAGAGGCAGTATCTTAACGGTTTTTAGCGCTAGCTTGCAGACACTTAAAACCTTGTGAAAAGTAGTGGATTACTACACCTGTCACTGGCACTTTCCTTGACACTTGGGCTCTAGCTCACTAGCATTGCGCAATTAACTTTCTAATATTCGATTCCGCATAACCTATGCAGGCTACCGACCTATATACTTCCGTAAAAGACGACTTCACCGCTGTTGATGCCGCCATCATTGAGCACTTGCGCTCACAAGTTCCATTAGTGGAAAAGATTGGCAAATACATCATCGATAGCGGCGGTAAACGCCTGCGACCTCTATTAGTGTTATTAGCCGCAAGGGCGTGTGGCTACCAACAAGACCAACACATTACCCTTGCTGCAGTCATTGAGTTCATCCACACCGCCACATTGCTACACGATGACGTGGTGGACACCTCTGATTTACGCCGCGGAAAGCCTACTGCTAATAACAAGTGGGGTAACTCTTCAAGCGTACTTGTGGGTGACTTCTTATATTCTCGCGCCTTTCAAATGCTTGTTTCCATTGGCCAGGTTGATGTCATGGATACTATATCCAGCGCCACTAACGTGATCGCAGAAGGTGAAGTGCTGCAACTACTTAACGCAAAGAACCCAGATGTAAGCGAAACAGATTATCTACACGTGATCTTGGGCAAGACAGCCATGCTATTTGAGGCGGCAAGTCATACCGGCGCACAAATAGCCCAAGCCAATGCCGAGCAAGCAGATGCCTTACGGCGCTTTGGCCGCCATCTAGGCATTGCATTCCAGCTAGTAGATGACCTTATGGATTACACGGGTGACCAAGCCACCATGGGGAAAAATGTAGGCGACGACTTAGCTGAAGGCAAGCCCACTTTGCCACTTATTCATGCTATGGCCCACGGCACAGATGATGATCGCAAACTCATTCGCAAAGCTATCAGGCAAGGCAGTTGTGAAAAGATCGACGATATTCAGGCCATTATTCGCCGTTGCGGGTCTTTAAATTACACTCGCGCTAGGGCTGCTCAAGAAACCCAAGACGCGTTAGCCTGCCTTAAGATATTGAATGATTCACCCTATAAAACGTCCTTAGCTGATTTATGCACCCTAGCCTTAGCCCGACAAAACTAATAATGCTATAATATTACACTAATCAGTTATTACACTTAATAACCACACAGCTTTTACCTACACAGCGACCATACGGAAATATAATAATGAGCAGACCTTCTTCCTTTAACCGTGACGAATTATTGTCCTGCGGCAATGGCGACATGTTCGGCCTAGGCAACGCACGCCTACCTGTTGGCAACATGCTTATGATGGATCGCATCACTCATATTTCTGAAACAGGCGGCAGCAGCGATAAAGGCCAGATTATTGCAGAGTTAGATATTCATCCAGACCTATGGTTCTTCGATTGCCACTTCCCCACCGACCCCGTAATGCCAGGCTGCCTTGGCGTAGACGCTATGTGGCAGATCGTTGGCTTTTACCTTGGATGGAAAGGCAACAAAGGCCGCGGTCGCGCTTTAGGCTGTGGCGAAGTTAAGTTTTTTGGCCAAGTATTACCTACTGCTAAAAAAGTAACCTACAAAATTGACATCACTCGCTGTATTGAGCGAAAACTGGTTATGGGCATTGCCAACGCCAGCATGGAGGTAGATGGCAAAGAAATCTACACCGCCAAAGATTTACGCGTAGGATTGTTTACCAGTACAGACGATTTTTAAGCTATTGATGACGCCTACTTACTGAAGCCTTAACTTTATAAGGCCCAAGGCTCACCTTCTAACTGCACATTAACGAGGTCTATTATGCGACGTGTTGTCGTTACCGGATTAGGTATTGTATCTTGCATTGGACACAATCAAGACGAAGTTTTAGCATCCCTACAAGCAGGTAAATCAGGTATTAGCTTTCAGCCTGAATACCAAGAAATGGGATTCAAAAGCCACATTGCAGGCAGTGTCGAGATAGACTTTGCTAGCTTAATTGACCGCAAGTTGATGCGCTTTATGGGCGATGCTTCCGCTTACGCTTACCTGTCTATGCAACAAGCTATTGACGATTCTGGCTTAACGGAAGAACAGGTATCTAACCCTCGTACTGGGCTAATCGCCGGCTCTGGCGGCGCCTCTAACGGCAACGTTGTAGAAGCTGCTGATGGTATGCGTGAAAAAGGTCTACGACGTGTAGGCCCTTACCGTGTCACCCGCACTATGGCCAGCACAGTATCTGCTTGCTTAGCCACGCCTTTTAAAATTAAAGGCTGCAACTACTCTATTACTTCGGCTTGTTCCACCAGCGCCCACTGTATTGGTAACGCTATGGAACAGATCCAGCTTAACAAACAAGATGTTGTGTTTGCTGGAGGCGGTGAAGAACTACACTGGAGCCAAAGCGTACTGTTTGATGCCATGGGCGCACTATCTAGTAAGTACAACGAAACGCCTACTAAAGCTTCTCGTGCTTACGATGCCAACCGTGATGGATTTGTTATTGCCGGTGGTGGCGGTATGCTAGTACTAGAAGAACTAGAACATGCCAAAGCTCGCGGTGCAAAAATTTATGCTGAATTAGTTGGCTATGGAGCCACTTCAGATGGTTATGATATGGTTTCACCTTCTGGTGAAGGCGCTATGCGCTGCATGCAACAAGCCATGAGTACTGTCGACATGCCTATTGATTACATCAATGCCCATGGCACCAGCACCCCAGCTGGAGACATACAGGAACTCAAAGCAGTCAAATCTGTATTTGGTAACCAATGCCCACCAATCACTTCCACCAAGTCACTTACAGGCCACTCTTTGGGTGCTGCAGGCGTGCAAGAAGCCATATACAGCTTATTGATGCAGGCGAATAGCTTTATTGCCGCTTCTGCAAACATAGACGAATTAGATGAAGGTGCTGACGGTATGCCGGTTATTACTGAAAAGCAGGACAATGTGGACTTAACCACTGTAATGTCGAATAGCTTTGGTTTTGGTGGCACTAACGCCAGCTTGGTATTTACTAAGTACGGCGCTTAGCGACTTTAGCGACTAGGACCGATTGGATTGCCGAGCTGCATTAATTTCTCTGCGCGGCGATCCATTCTGGTCCATTAATCTAGACCTACGAAATCTCTTCTAAATTCTGCGTCATCCAATCAACCATCTGTGCGTGCATCTCTTTCGTAGGCACATCAGCACTAATGGGCTGACCAATTCTGACTTCCACCTTGCCAGCGTGTTTGTGCCACTTGTGGGGCGGAGACAAGCGTCCACTATTTTGTACGATAGGCAATATTGGCACACCAGCTTGGTGAGCCAACATAGCAGCTCCTTTGGTACACGGACCTAACTGCCCCGGAGGACAGCGGGTGCCTTCAGGGAAAATAACCACGGAAATACCAGCATTCAACCGTTCACAGCCCTGCTGAGAAAGCTGTTTCAAGGCATTGGTTTTACGCTTACGATCTATGGCAATAGGGCTAAGCATAGCTAAAGCCCAGCCAAAGAATGGAATATATAACAACTCCCGCTTCAACACAGTACTTACTGGCAGCCCCATAGTGAGCAGAAAAAATGTTTCCCAGTCACTTTGGTGGTTACATGACACAACCACCGGCTGATCTTTAGGGATATTGTCTAAGCCTTTTATTTCGTAACTCACACCACAGGTTATATTCATCCACTGGAGCACAGCTCGGTTGCAATAACTAACGAACTTAAATCTAAGACGACGTTTTACCACTGGCGAAGTCACTACCAACAGAGTTGAAGTGACAATGGAAATAACACTTAAGCCAATATAAAAGAGTACTGTTCTAACAACTAAAATAGCCCTAGCCTCCTGTTACTGGTGGGAAAAACGCCACTTCTGAAGACCCTAACACCATCGTATCTGCCTTAGCCATAATCTGGTCTACCGCAACCAATAAAGTTTCACTGCCAAGGTCTTGAGCCCATTGAGGATTTGCTTGCACCATTTTTTCAAGCAACTGTGACACCGTAATATCACACTCTGTAGCAATCTCAGTGCCAGCAACACCCAGCAATTCTTTAAGCTGTCCAAAAAACAGCACCTTAATCATACATTTTCACCCACTGAGGTATCCGCCACGCTATCTACTACATCATCCACGATCCAGTGGCCACTTTTACCACCTTGTTTTTCCATCACTCGTAATCCAGTAACCGTCATACCTCGGTCAACGGCTTTACACATATCATAGAGCGTTAGGGCTGCAACAGACGCTGCACACAAAGCTTCCATTTCTACCCCTGTGCGCCCATTGAGCTTACACATGGTATCAATCCGAACACGGTTGAGCTCCAATTCTGGGGTTAACTCCACACTGACTTTAGATAACATCAGAGGATGACATAGGGGAATTAAATCACTACATTTTTTTGCAGCTTGGATGCCTGCGATACGCGCTACAGCTAACACATCACCTTTTTTATGCTTGCCACCGGTAATTAGCGCCAAGGTTTCTGGCAACATTTCCACAAAGGCTTCGGCCCGAGCCACACGGGTGGTGATGTCTTTTTCAGACACATCCACCATGTGAGCATGACCTTGGCTGTCTAAGTGAGTCAATTGAGACATAACGTGGATTACCCTTAGCCAATATTTGTGGCATTAAATTGTTGCTGTCGCATCACTGGATTAGCATACATAGCCAGTGCATATTCTTGCTGCTTAGCTGTAAGACCTTCAAAGCGTTGTAACAAGGCATCTGTAGATGGGTGAGATTGCCCCTCACTCAACGCATGGGCTGCCACATTAGTGCTATGCAATTTATAGTTCTTTGCAATACTTGAATCTATGGCGATAGCGATTTCTTCTGGTGTATTAAACTCACCTTCTAGAGGCTCACCGAAAGCAACGTGCACTTTACCCTTATGGCCTATAATGCCCTTAACGATACTTTTCATATCTTCAAATTTAGCTTTAACATATTCACCACTGCTAGACAAAGCATCTAATTCGCACGCTTTTGCTTTATCGCAAGGGTCAAATTCATAGGCAATAGATACGGGGACTATGTGCAAGCTGTAAATGTAATCTGCGTAACTCTGGCCTGATTTCTTTTTACTCATATAGAGCATTTTCATCACTGCTACATCGGTAGCGTCAATGCCATCTTTGGCGCGACCCTCTCGCTGAGCTATCCAAATATTATGACCTGTATGCACAGACTGGTCGATGTACATCGACAAATCCATATAGGCTTTCATTTTTTCACGCACTCCAGTCGCAGAGCGCTTAACCACAAAGCTTTTATTTAAACGCATAATGTCACTTACATAAGGCTTTTGTAATAAGTTGTCTCCAATAGCGACCCGAGCAGTCTCCAATCCTTGTTGATCTAAACCATAGCTGACTAAAGCTGGATCCATAGTAATGTCACGATGGTTAGAGATAAATAAATAACCTCTACCTGGCTGCAACTTATCTAGACCGCTATAAGTTAATTCCGACACGCTACGCTTAAGCATTTTTCCCATATATTTGGAAATTATCTTTTGCCACGAAGATACGTCTGTAACTTGTCTAAATTCTCGCTTTAGCACCCACTGAATGAATGGATTTAAAGCTGGGCCCATAATCGCTTTTAAACGCGGAAACTTAAAACGCCCCAAAACATCTAGTAGCTCTTTGTTAGTAACAAGCGCGTCTATTACCGGCCTAACTTCTGCGTCGTTATAGGGCCTGATATCGTGAAACGGGTCTATGTCGTTAGTCATTTTATATAATCCTTATTATCCGCCAGTGGCGTTCATAAATCGGAGTATTTGCGGCTGTTCATGCAAATCAAAATAATGTTTTTCTGGCTTCAATGCCATAGCTGCAACAATGGCTTCTTTTAAAGGCTCTAGTTGCTCAGGTTGGCCGCGCAATATTGGCATGAGATCAACACTGTGTTCATTACCTAAACATAGCAGTAAACGCCCCTCTACGGTAACCCTTACACGATTACAGTCTGCACAAAAATTATGACTATGGGGGGAGATAAAACCAATCCGTGTGTCATGATTAGGCATACTATAGTAACGTGAGGGCCCGGCAGTTTTTTGAGGATTGTGAATTAATGGGTACCGCTGCTCAATAATTTCACGCACGTCATCACTGGAACAGTAAGTAAGGGCGCGGTCATGGCTTTCGATTGTGCCTAATGGCATTTCCTCGATAAAGGCAATATCAATACCTTTATCACGGGCAAACTCAACCAAATCCAGCACTTCATCATCGTTACTACCTCGCATGACCACGGCATTGATTTTAATACGCTCAAAACCTTCTTCAATGGCCGCATTAATACCCTGTAACACCTGCGTTAACTTCCCAGTGCGTGTCATGTCTTTAAACTTAACTTCATCCAACGAGTCTAAGCTTACATTTAAACGCTTTACGCCCGCCTCTTTAAGGGCTTTTGCATGCCGCACCAATTGAGAACCATTGGTGGTAATCAAAAGCTCCTTAAGGCCTTTAAGGTGGCCTATTTTATGTAAATTTTCAACCAGCCCTCTACGAACTAAAGGCTCCCCACCCGTTATTCGGATACGACTTACTCCCAGTTCTACAAACGCACAGGCTACAAGCTCAATCTCTTCGAGGCTCATAATGCTTTCGCGAGGCAGGAAAGTCATTTCTTCTGCCATACAATACACACAACGAAAGTCACAGCGATCGGTAACGGAAATACGCACATAATCAACTTGGCGTCCAAAATCGTCTATTAACTGATGCTGCATAGATTTCCTCATAGCCACACAGAATGGCCTCTTAAAATTTAATTGTAGGCATTATACCCTCCCTTTGCCCATCTCTTCTAACTTAGCAGCAGGTCTTTTTAGATTGCTTCTGAGTTGGCTTGCAGTTGGTAGCTATTAGGCAGGGGATGAATGGATTTATTGTTCGGGGTTAAACACTTGATCAATGACCTTAACCAACCCAGAACGCCATGGTCTTTGCCGAATACCAAAGGTAGACAATATTTTGGTGCAGTCCAGCACGCTATAAGCAGGTCTGGGTGCATTAGCCGGCCACTCTAGGCTAGTCACAGCATCAATTGTTTCAACTTGAGTGACACCATGTTTTTTTGCTGCAGCAAGTATGGCTTCAGCAAACCCTTTCCAAGTGGTGACTTCAGCTCCACTGTAATGATAGGTACCCCACACATTAATATCGCATTCTAACTGCTGAATTATTGCAACCAGTACGCTAGCTATATCGCTAGCGTAAGTAGGGCATCCTTGCTGGTCGGAAACAGCCTTTACATGATGTTTTTCTTGTAATTGCCGCAAGGTTCTTAATACAAAGTTATTACCTTTGGCACTGAATATCCAGCCTACGCGAAGAATGATGTGTTGGGGACAATGCTTTTTTATAGCTTGTTCGGCAGCCAGCTTCGCTTCGCCAAAACGGTTTACTGGAGCCGCATATGAATCTTCTTTGTACGGAGTGCGTTGATCTCCATTAAATACATAGTCACTGGACAGGTGTAATAATGGCAGATCTAGGCCATGACAGGCCTGAGCCAAAACCATAGCCACATCATGATTGGCAACGTGGTTTTTTTGCGGATTATCTTGCGCCAAATCTACCACAGAATAGCTTACTGTATTGACTACATAATCCGGCTTGTAGCTTGCAATAGCCGTTTGAATAGTCTCTAGCTGTAAGCTGCTCAATATACTGTCGTCAAACCAAACCACAGACATTCCAGCACTCAATGCTCTTGCACACAAGGCAGAACCTACCTGGCTAGATGCGCCAGTAACCAGCAGTTTTATATTACTCATGCGCTATTGGTTGTCCAAATAAGCTTGTAGCTGTTGATGTAGTTCCTGCTTGCGCTGCCTACTACAAAAACTCGCATCAATAGCATGGTATGTGAACTTAGCTAATTCTTCGTGACTCAACGTATGGGCACTGGCCACGGCATTAAAATTGTCGTTCATATAACCACCAAAATAAGCCGGATCATCCGCATTAATACCTACACTAACGCCCTGGCGTAGCAGATCCACGATATTGTGCTGTTCCATAGACCCAAAAACTTTTAACTTGGTATTGGATAACGGACAGACGGTTAAGTGCACTTTTTCCTCAATGAGCCTAGCTACCAACTGAGGGTCGTCAACACAGCGTACACCATGATCTACACGACTCACCCTAAGGATATCCAATGCATCTATAATGTTGCTTGAAGGCCCCTCTTCCCCCGCATGGGCTACAGCAAGGTAACCTTGCTCACGGGCCGCGGCAAATACTCTGGCAAACTTTTCTGGCGGGTGCCCCACTTCCGAAGAGTCTAAGCCTACAGCAACAATGTTTTCTTTCCATGACTCAGCGTGTTGCAGGGTATCAAAGGCGCTTGCTTCATCTAAATGGCGTAAGAAACACAAAATAAGCTCACTGCTAATACCTAATTCTTTCTCAGCCTTAAACAGAGCCGAGGTGATTCCTTTCATTACCGTATCAAAACTCACACCTCTTTCCGTGTGGGTCTGTGGATCAAAAAACAACTCAGCATGCAGTACGTTATCGGACTTGCAGCGCAGCATATAAGCCCAGGTTAAATCGTGAAAATCACTTTCTGTAAGCAGAACCTGTGCACCTTGGTAGTATATATCCAAAAATGACTGCAAGTTAGAAAAGTCATACGCCGCTCGAACCTCATCTGGGTTAGCAAATGGAATATCTATGTTATTACGCTGAGCTAGTTCGAACATTAGTTCAGGCTCTAGACTGCCTTCAATATGTAAGTGCAACTCAACTTTAGGTAAACCAGCAATAAATTGATACAAAATAAGATTCCCATTAGACCGAGATAATATTAGTGTAATTCTATCATTAATTACTCACATCAAGGAGCTTCGCTAAACAGATAGCCACTTTTCAGCTGCCCGTAGATTGGTTAAACTACCCCTATAGAGTAAACGCCCAAAAACATAATAATAACGCACAAGAAACCACCTATGAGTTCAACCAAATCGCACCCAAGCAGCTATCCAAAAAATGGAGGCTGGACACGAATGTACACCGCCGCTATTTTTTCCCTTAGAGGTATGGTCTATTGCTTTAAACATGAAGCTGGCATGCGTGAATACACTGTTATTTTCTTAATAAGTATCCCCTGCGCCATCTATCTTGGTGAATCTCCAGTAGAGCGTATCCTTATGTTAGGTGCAGGTTTGTTGGTAATTTTGATGGAGTATCTTAACTCTGCCATAGAAGCCACCCTAGATCGTATTAGCACAGAACACCACGACCTTACCGGTGCAGCAAAGGATATGGGGTCTGCTGCTGTATTTGTAGCAGCCCTGTTTTTTGTTTATGTTTGGGGAGAATTCATTTATCGTGGATTTTTTTAACGAGCCATTAAGCTTGTGATAACTACCTAAAAAAAAGCCCACTTATATGCGGGCTTTTTTATTTCCATATCTACAAATAGCAACCAAAATACTAGAACCTAAAATGCTCTTCATCTAGCCCTTGCAAGGTGTCCGCACCTGATAGCATAGTAGTGGCATGGGTTTGAGTACGAGGCAACAAACGCGCAAAGAAAAAACGTGCTGTAAACAGCTTGGCGTTGTAGAAGTCTGTTTCAGAAGTATTCCCAGCCAAAGCGTTATGAGCTACCTTCGCTGCACGAGCAAAAAAGTATGCTTGGGTGACATAACCTGAGTACATTAAGTAATCTACCGAGGCTGCGCCCACTTCATTACGGTCCTTCATAGCAGCCATACCCACTTTCATGGTGAGATCACCCCATTCTTTATTGGCTGCCATCAGTGGCTTGATAAATTCAGCCATAACTTCATTTTCAGCTTCAGCCTTACAGAACTGGTGAATTTTCTTGGTGAAAGCTTTCAAACTTGCACCTTGAGTCATCAGCACTTTACGCCCTAAAAGGTCTAGCGCTTGGATACCTGTAGTGCCCTCGTAGATAGTAGAAATTCGTGCATCACGCACAATTTGTTCCATGCCGTATTCGCGGATATAACCATGACCACCAAAACACTGCATGCCTAAGTTGGCAGATTCCAAACCTGTTTCGGTCATAAATGCCTTAGCAACAGGAGTTAATAAAGACAACAATATTTCTGCTTCGTTGGCTTCATCGCTGCCACTATTACGTGTAACCGTGTCATTTAACTGCGACAAATA
>JAWUYU010000079.1:0-14068 GCA_034110645.1 Pseudomonadales bacterium | reverse complement strand
CGAATGGTTGCACGTTAACGCGGTAGACAACTTCCCTCGCATGGCCGATTACGCCGTACCTAAAGGTATTCGAATTGGTGATGCGTCACGTGTACGTTTAGGTGCTCACGTAGCCGAAGGCACCACAGTAATGCATGAAGGATTTATTAACTTTAACGCAGGCACATTGGGCCACGGCATGATCGAAGGTCGTATCTCTGCAGGCGTTACCGTTGGTCATAACAGTGACTTAGGTGGCGGCTGCTCCACCATGGGCACGCTATCTGGTGGCGGCAAGATCGTTAACTCTGTTGGTGAAGACAGCCTTATTGGCGCTAATGCTGGCATGGGCATTCCTATTGGTGATCGTTGCATCATCGAAGCCGGCTTGTATATTACTGGTGGATCAAAGGTAGCCTTATTAGATATGAATAACGAATTGGTAGACACGGTAAAAGCGGCCTCCTTAGCCGGTAAACCAGACCTATTATTCCGTCGCAATTCATTGAATGGTCGTATTGAAGTGAAGCCTAACCGCACTGCGGTAGAACTTAACACCGATTTACACAGCAACAACTAAGATGACTCAAACCATGTCCGTGTCACCCACTATCGCTTTAGCCCAAGATCTTATGGGCCGCGCCTCTGTTACGCCAGAAGATAAAGGCTGCCAAGAATTAATGATCACTCGCCTTGAGGCTATTGGCTTTATCGTTGAGCGTATGCGCTTTGGTGAGGTGGATAACTTTTGGGCCCGCCGCGGCACAGAAAAACCTGTACTGGCCTTTGCTGGTCACACCGATGTGGTTCCTAGCGGCCCGGTAGATCAATGGCACACGCCGCCGTTTGAACCCACCATTAAAGATGGTTTTCTTTATGGCCGTGGTGCTGCAGACATGAAAGGCAGCTTAGCGTCTTGGATTGTTGCCCTTGAGGAGTTTATCGCTTTACACCCTAATCACCATGGTAGCTTAGCACTACTTATCACCAGCGACGAAGAAGGCCCGTTTGTCGATGGCACCACTCGAGTTATCGACACCTTGGAAGCGCGCGGTGAAAAAATGGATTGGTGTATTGTAGGCGAACCGTCTTCTACCAATACCTTGGGCGATGTCATTAAAAATGGCCGTCGTGGCTCTTTAACAGCTAATATTACCGCCAAAGGCATTCAAGGCCATGTGGCCTATCCACACTTAGTCATTAACCCTATTCATAAAGTGGCGCCTGCTTTAGCGGAGCTAGTATCTACCAAATGGGATGATGGCAATGAGTTTTTCCCACCCACCAGCTTTCAAATCGCCA
Organism: Pseudomonadales bacterium; assembly: GCA_034110645.1. Lineage (GTDB taxonomy): Bacteria > Pseudomonadota > Gammaproteobacteria > Pseudomonadales > Balneatricaceae > Njordibacter. Next base: position 12,787 of record JAWUYU010000079.1, on the reverse strand, counting down.
ATATTAACGGTGGCACCGGTGCGTCTAACGTAGTACCTGGTCATGTAGAGGTGATGTGTAATTTTCGTTATTCCACGGAGCTTACCGCAGATGAACTTACCACTAAGCTAGAAAGTATTCTGGATAATCATAAGGTAGATTATGACATACAGTGGACCTACAACGGCCTACCCTTCTTAACAGGTTCTGGCTCTTTGGTAGACGCCTGTCGTGATGCCATTAAAACTACCACCGGCACTGACACCCAACTGTCTACCGCTGGCGGAACTTCTGATGGCCGCTTTATAGCGCCAACAGGTGCTCAAGTGGTGGAGCTAGGGCCTTGTAACGGCACTATTCACCAGCTTAACGAATGCGTTAAAGTGAGCGATTTAGAGCAGCTGACACAAGTCTATTTTGGGGTTCTTACTCGCTTAATGGCACAGGAGCTATAATCATGACCAATACCGATATCGAAATTTATATAAAATCAGTTAGCCCAGAAGCGATAAAGAAGTGGTTAGAAACCTGCACATCTAGCTTAGACGTACAAAGTTCTAACCCTAAACGTCAGGCCTATTGGGCTACCTTTTCTAATGCTGATTCGGTTGGAGCTGCTGACGTTGATAGCCAACAAACAGAGTTTGAAATAATCGTACTTAACAAGGTTCAAAGCAACTTTAGTAGTATTTGGTTTAATACCAAAAGCTCCCCATGGGCTGATGATAAAACCTGTGCTCTAGCTGCTTTCAAACACTTTCAATCAGCCGTACGCTGTGTTGCTTCTGGCTGGCAAGAAGGCGATGCCCCTGACCAATGGTTAAACATTGATAGCGAAGGCGAAAGTACCATTGATTGGGTTTAGGACACTTACTTATGCTTAATAATCATCAACTGCAAGAGTACAGCCAACAAGGCTACCTTGTTATCAAGGATTTTATATCACTTGCTCAGCGCCAAGAATTAATGCAACGTGCTGCGCAACTTATTGAAGAGTTTGAACCTCCACAAAAGCGCTCCATCTTCACAACAGATGAACAAGAACGTTCTAGTGATGACTACTTCCTTGAATCAGGCAGTGCTATTCGATTTTTCTTTGAAGAGAAAGCCATTGATAGTGAAGGCAACTTTACTGTGCCCAAACAACAGTCTATCAATAAAATTGGCCATGCCCAACATCAGCTAGATCCTGTGTATAAAGCCATGGTGGAAACGTTGGATTTTACTTCGCTAGGCCGTGACTTAGGAATAGAACAGCCCCGTGCTATACAGTCTATGCACATTTTTAAGCAACCCAATATTGGCGGTGAAGTAGGCCTACACCAAGACGCTACTTTTTTGTACACAGAACCTAAAAGGTGCATTGGATTTTGGATTGCGTTAGAAGACGCTACAGTTGAAAACGGTTGTTTACAGGCTATCTCTGGAGGCCATGAAATTGCCCTGAAGCAACGGTTTAAATTATCAGAAAATGGTGGCACTCAATTTGAAACTTTAGATGATTCACCATGGCCAGAACAACCACTAGACTTACTGGAAGTACCTGCAGGTACGCTAATTATTCTACATGGCCAACTGCCCCATTACAGTGCAGCCAACACCTCCAACCGCTCGCGCCAAGCCTTTACCTTACACTTGATAGACGACACTTGTGCTTACCCTGCCAATAACTGGCTGCAGCCACTTAAGTAGCCATAATATATGGGGCTGTCACCGTGGATGCTATAGTGTAAGTACGCGCAGGGCTAAGGCAATCAAAATTGCGCCACTGATTTTATCGATAGTGGCAGAGCGTTTTTGTAACTTGTCTAGCACCTTAGAATGTGACAAGGCCACCGCTATAATGATATACCATATTGCGTCTATTACTGACGCAGTGCCTGTCATAATAAGTTTATCTGCCAAGACTAATTCTGCTGATACAAATTGCGAAAATAAAGCAATAAAAAAGAACGCCAGCTTAGGGTTAAGCAAAGACACCATTAAACCATCTCTAGCAGCTTCATTTATTGGTGCAGGCCTTTGCTCTACATTCATGGGCCCTGCGCCATTAGAGCGTAATGCCTTAATACCCATCCACATAAGATAAGCAGCACCGGCGTAGGTTAAGAATTTATACATCAAAGGCCATTCCACCACGACCACCGCCAAACCCCAAACGGTTAATAATGCCCATAAAGCTACACCTACAGCATGGCTTAACGCAGTAGCAATACCATGAGCGCGACCATTACTAACAGTATGCCGCAATACCACCGCCAAACTTGGCCCTGGAGACATCGCACCTAAACAGCAAATTGCTACCAGTGAAAGCCATGTAGTGAGTGTCATGTATTGTCCTTAATTATCTGTAATGAAACGTTTTTTAGTCTCTTTTAAGTCCTTAGAGCATACCCAAGGTTATTCTAAAACTCCAATGTTAGAGTCAAGTATTTCTACCACATCAGCATTTTCCTTAACCCTGACTTAATCCCTTATTTATCGCTTGCTTAACCAATCCAACAAATCGCTAATCACTTGTTGTTTATTTGGCTCATTGATCATTTCATGACGACCATTGGGGTACAAACAACACTCAACCTGTTTTGACCCTGCGCGCTGCAGTGCCTTTTGTAAGGCAATAACACCCTTGCCTTGCTTACCAACCGGATCTTTATCGCCGGCAAATAGGTAGATGGGTAATTCATTGTTTATTTGCGCCATAGAATCTGGCTCAGACATCTCAGCCAGGCCGTTCAGAAAATCAAACCAGAACTGGTTGCTAATGCCGTGACCTGCCAATGGGTCTGCAATGTATGCATCCACCACCTTTGGGTCTGAACTTATCCAATCTTTAGATGTACGAAGAGGTTTAAAGTTGTTATTAAAACTACCAAAAGACAGGGCATCCAACATCTGGCTTTGACCCAGCGGCCCTTGGCGCCACTTTTCAAATGAGGCGATCACCGATGCTATTCGAAACAACCACGGAGGGCTGTAATTCGACCCAGAAAGTACCAACCCTTGAAGTTGGCTGGATAATTTTTTAGCATATCGCTGCACCACTCTGGTGGCTAAAAAAGACCCCATACTGTGGCCTAGAATGACCAGCGGTTGAGTCCATTGCAGCTGTAGGTGAGTAATAATTTGAGCCTGATCCGACACCATTTTATCCCACCCGTTGTGGTTAGCTAAGTGGCCCACACTATTACTCTCTTTACCAGTAAGACCGTGGCCTCGATGATCATCGGCACTCACATTAAAACCAGCGTCATTAAGGGCTTTAGCTAGATCACCGTAACGGCCACCATGTTCGCTCATGCCATGCATAATATGCACCCAACCTGTGGCCCCTTCTACCGGCCACAGATGTACGTGCAATATGATGTGATCATCCACAGACTCGAGTTGTATAAACTGATGATTAACTTGTGACATCAAAATAACCTTTAGCAAATGAGCAATAGCAGTTATTAAAATACAATCTAGTTCTGGTTGCAATTATAGACTTTAAGGTCGAGCCTCAATCACAGTTATTCACTGATATTGAAATCGAAGGCAAATAGCTCACGACTCCAACATCCAGCACGGGTGAGATCTAATGCCAAAAGCTCATCACCATAACCCAATTGAGCCAACACACGGGAGTCTAACTCATCGTTAATGGATGCATTTGACATCGCTAAACGCTGTTTAAAGTCATCATTTTGAAAAGTAAACTCCTGAGCTTCTTGGTCATAAACACATACCAAGTGCTTACATGGCTGTAAAACCTGTAGATTATCTTCTTGGGGTGTGCCGCAACTAGGGCAACATAAGGCTGCAACCGATGCCGGTTGGTAGACAGAAGTGCAAGAAACACGGCGTGTTAGTAAGGCACCAGATAAGTTCATAAGGCAAGTTTCCATGAATTGATTTCAATGATTAATCTATAATACAGACCTTTACTGCCCTCTGTGCTGAAGTTTTCTACTACAACATGAACCAAATTAATACAAATCGATAAATTGCACAAAACGCGCCACAGCTTCATAATACCCGTAGCTTTAACGTTTATTTGAATAATTAAGGAAAGAAATTCATGAGAAAAGTAAGCTCAACATTAATCGCTGCTGGCATGGCTGTTTGTTTAGCGGTGCCTGCCACGAGTATGGCCTCTAGTAACCAAGCCCGTATCGGCTTTACCAACACCAGTGGTGCTACCTATATCAACAACACCCGCTACACCACCGGCGGCACCGGGATAAACATCGGTACAGACATAGCCTTTAGCAACCAGATAGGACTCATGTTGGGATACCGCACGGCCACAGTAAACGCTTCCACCAGCGCCAGCTTCACCGATATCGGCGTGAGCTATCGCCTCGATAACACCACCTCAACCTATTTCAGTGCAAATAACGCTTCTGTGTCTAATAACAGTGAAACTTTATTAATGCTAGGCGCCATGCACCACATCAACCTAGCAGGCGCATCAGACTTAGTGCTAAAGGCAGGAACTAGCACTTCAAATCTGCTGGATGACTTAGAATTCGGCGCTGACTTCAGGTTACCCATTATGGACGCTTTGATACTAAACCTAGGTTACCAATCTAAGGTGAGCACCCTAGGAAAAAGCAGCACCACAGCTACTTCTTCCGGCTTTAGTGTAAGCATTAACTCGCGTTTTTAACTCGCGCTTTGTAATAAGTACTTATCGAAGAATCCAATCACCCGGCGTTTAAACTCGTCGGGTTTTTTTGTGTCAAATTTAGTGTGCCCAAGATCCTCCTCAAACCACAATTCTTTATCACCGCAGGCCGCATCATAAATCCACTGACCACTGCCCACCGACACTACGATGTCTTGCCCGCCTTGCATAATAAACAGTGGCGTATTACATAGCTTAGCAGCAGCTTTAGTAGCGTTAACCTCCTTTGCATTCAGACCAAGGATAACCTCTGCCCAAAGGGAAATCATTAAGGCAAAGGGAAAGGCTGGTAAGCCTGTGAAGTACTCTACCGACACGTTGATTGTATCTTGTAACGAAGAAAATGCACTCACGGCAACAACAGCTGCAATGTCCTGATTCAAGGCGGCATATTCTATGGCCATTGACGCGCCCATAGAATTACCCAATAAACCTACCTTGCCTTTTTTCGCCCCTTGCTCCTTCGTTAAATAGTTATACCAAGTATTGAGGTCATCCATTTCTCTCACTCCAAAGGTAATTGAATTACCGTCGTTTAGATCATGTGCTCTAACACTAGTTACCAATATGCCATAACCGGCATCCTGTAATAGTTTGGCTTCTTCTAACATATAACTACGGTTGGCTTTAAAACCATGTTGCAGCATGACATATGCACCATTAGTGCTAGGCCAGAAATAGCCATGAAGCCTCTGTGCATCTGGGTTGAGTAACACTACCTCTTCTACTTGCAGATCAAAATCTTGTGGCTGCTTGGTTGCAGGGGTGCGATCCTCCAGTGGGTAATGCACTAAATGGTCTGCTTGCTGATAAGTTACTAGTAAAAACCCGCCTATAACAGCCGACAATGCAACGGCTAAAATCCAACTAATGACACGCTTCATACTATCTCCTAGCAACACTGCGAATAACAAAAACAACTTTTTAAATGATCATTAACCATACCGATGGACTGCATATAGGCATACATACCAATAGGGCCTACGAATTTAAAACCACGTTTCTTTAGGTCTTTAGCGATCTGTGCAGAAAGCTCCGTTTGAGCAGGCACATCAGCACTTTTATCAAACTCATTTACTATGGTCACTCCTCCAACAAAACCCCATATATAGGCATCAAAACTGCCAAACTCTTGCTGCACAGCAATGAACTTTGCAGCATTATTCACCACACTTTGAACTTTCAACCGATTACGGATAATACCCTTATCTTGTAGCGCATTGGCAATATCTTCCTGGGTAAATGCGGCTAACTTCACTACATCATATTGGCAAAATACGCGTTTATAATGATGCCGGCGTTTAAGTATCGTAATCCAAGACAACCCAGCCTGAGCCCCCTCTAAGACAAGCTGCTCAAATAGCCGCTCATCATCATGCACCGCTCGACCCCACTCGTGGTCATGATAGGCTAAATATTGCTCATCGTTGGTAGGCCAACTACAACCATCAACATGTATTTCTGACATATAAAATCCACGATTACTGTTTAATTTAGGTTAGTTTAGGTTCAGGTGAGTTAATGCGAGGCTTTAAAATTCAAATTCAATTGAGTTAGCCACACAGCGGCGTTGATGCTATTTACTTCTCATTTAAAAAGGAACCCATACGCATAAAATACCAGCCATAGTGGAGCTAAGCCATTAAGACATTACCTATTTAGCAATTTACTTGGTCTCGGTGTAGCATTCAGTTGTGCTATTATAATAGCTCATTCTAACCCAGTGATTTAACACATGACTCAACATTTACGATTGCTTATTGGCGCCATTATCATCACCATTTTTGCTGCACCGGTACAAGCCGAAAGCTTCAAACAAGCCAAAAAACTCTATGCATCAGCAGAAGATTTAGACCGCCAAGCCTACGCTTGGCTGAAAGTAGCTGCAGGCCATAGCCGCGCAACCGCTGCACCCATGGTGTCCCGCTTAGCTATAAAACTAGGAGGCTACTTAGATAAAGGTGAGGCCCTGTACAAGCAATATGCCAACACTTTCTCGGTGGCTCAGTAACATGAGTAACCGGCGTTTTAAATCTCACAACCATCCTAACGCTAGCTTAATTAAACGCTTACTTGCAATGATATACGATAGCTTATTAGTAATGGCTGTGTGGATGCTTGTGGGCTACATATTTATTGCGTTTAATGATGGCGAAGCCGTTTCTGGCCCGCTGTTTAATGCTACTGTATTTATCGTCACTTTCTTGTTTTTCGCTTTGTTTTGGACTCGATCTGGACAAACCTTAGGCATGATAGCTTGGCGGTTACGGGTAGAGTCTGACCAAGGCCAACCCATAAACGCAAAACAATCGTTATTGCGTTTTATGGCCGCTATATTTTCGGCCCTTATATTAGGCATGGGTTACTGGTGGATTCTGTTTGATAGTGATAAATTGAGTTGGCATGATCGCTGGTCTAACAGTCGTATTGTACAACTACCCAAAACCTAGCGTTCACTAACCAGCTTTACGCAACAGCCAAGCCCCACCTACAACGCACAATAATATGGGCACCAAGTAGGCCAGTAATGGAGTAAAGCCAAATACGCTACTGGCTGGCCCTAGAACCTCCTGTGCATAATGAAAGGCCAAGCCTACCATCACTCCTACCAGCACTCTCTGACCTAAAGTAACAGACCGTGTAGAACCAAAAACAAAGGAAATAGCCACAAAAACCAAAGCTAAAGTGGCTAATGGTTGAAATGTTTTTTTCCAAAAAGCCAAGTCATAAGGCGCAGTTTCTAAGCCACTTTGATCTAGGTATTGGCTGTATTGTACTAAGTCACTAATCGCTAGGTGATGAGGGTCCATGCTTAATATAGATAACAAGTGAGGCTGCAAAGAGACTTGCCAGGCCATATTTTCTTGCCCTTGTTGGATGATATTTTGATCTTCTAACCAAACTTTTTGCACCCGCTCTAGCGTCCACTGCTGATCTTCATAAACGCCTTTTTCAGCAACTAATGTTTGCTGCCAATCATTATCAGTAAAGCGGTAGCGTGAGACACCTTGCAACGCACCATCTGAACTCACAGATTGTACAAAGGTATAATCATTACCTTCACGCAACCAAAAACCCTTAGTTGGAGCGGCACCTTTATATTGCGATTGTTCTATTTCGGCCATTTGCTGACTGACCGGGACTACAAATTCACCTAATATAGCCGCCGCCACTACAAGCGCAGCCACAGCCTGCATCACAGACCAAGCGATACGCCGCAATGAAACTCCCGCCGCACGCATCACCGTAAGCTCACTGTTATTGGCCAATGTGCCCAGCCCTACTAAGCAACCTACCAACACTGTTAGGGGCATAAATTCGTATGTTTTTCTAGGCACCGTTAATGCAATGTACGTAAGTACTTGCTTAAAGCTGGCTCCTTTATCTAATGCGTCTAATTCCCTACCCAATGCAGTCATTAGATCTAGCCCTAGCAGAACCAATAACACTATGGCCACTGCTGCCCATATATGCCGTGCAATATATAGATCAAGCAGGTGCATTAGCCTTTCCTCCCTTATTTATTTGCCTAAACCACTGCCTACCAAATAATAAAGCCAAACCCAATAATAAAAAAACGATGTGTAGAAGCACTATTTTTATGTCCGCATTGGCAATGGCCCTACTCATGTCATCACGCAAACTCGTTAGCGCCGACAAGTAAATAAAATAAACCAAAATTGCTGGTAGCAGCCAGGTAAAGCGTCCTTTTCTAGGGTTCACTTGCCCTAGTGCAATGGCTATAAAGCTAACTATAAGGGTCATCAAAGGAAGGGATATACGCCAATAGAGCTGGGCTCTATGATCTGCATTATTAGAACCAAGAAGCATGAGTGTGGGAAGAGTAAAGCCGCGCGTTATATTTATTTCTAACTCTTGGGTATACAAACGCACAGCCAACTCTTCAAAGTTAGTCACTGTGTAATCTAATTGACCAGGTTCTCCTTCAGTTCTTGAACCTTGTTTAAGTAACAAGTAACGCGCTTGGTAGGTTTCATCAAATACTTGCCGAGCAGATGTCGCCTTAATTAATACAGGCGCTGCACTTGCTTGGGGTCTATTAAAAACAAACACATTGAGTAACTGCTGGCGATCCTCACTCAAAGCTTGCGCATAGATCACTTGCCGCTCTATATTGCCTTGGAAGCGTCCAGCCACCACGTTATCAAACTCAGTAGTGTGAGACTGTTGATATAGTATTTCTTCTACAGTGAGAGACGTTTGAGGGGCTATCCAAAGGCTCAAAACAGCCACCAGCATAGCCAATATTGATAAAGGCACTAATATTATCTGCACTAATTGCCGCTGACTTACCCCATTAGAAAACAGCACCGTAAGTTCGTTGTCGACACTTAGTTTCCCTAACGTGAGCAACACTCCTAAAAAACCGCCTAGGGGCAGCAAGGTACTTAAGTATGCAGGGAGTAAATTAACAATAATAACTAACACAGCTTGGGCATCAAGCTCTCCAGTAACAGCTTTACTGAGATAGTGGGCAAAGCGGCTACTAGATATAATGAGCAGCAGTACCATGCTTACTGCTAACGCACTTATAAGAACTTCTTTATTGATGTATCGGGTAATTATGGACAAATGACAGGCTTCTTAACAGACTAATAGCCAACTCGGGCTAACAATAGTCCTAAGTGTATCAGATTTTTATCAAAACTAAGATTTAAGCTAAAATATAGCCATAGATCCCTAGAGACACAGGCCAATTTGGCGTAGAATTTTGAACTTGCCTTGACCCTTATAAGGCTATTCATTTGTAAAATCATCACGGAGACAGTATGAAATTTTCTTTACAACAGGACGCCTCTCAACTTGATACTGCGTCTAGCGTTATTTTACCTTTGGCAAAGCCTGCAGAAGGCACTGATACCCTAACCACCGACAGCCTTAAAACAGCCGATAAACTGCTTAATGGTGCAATTACCCATGCTATCGCCAGTGGCGATTTATCAAGCAAGTTCAACACCAGCCAATTATTCCTTAATGCTGGGCCTGGCCCAGACCGAATTTTAGTTATTGGTACCGGTGTAGCAGACAAACTTAGCGGCCGTAAGTACCGTCAACTAGTTCAGGGGGCGTGGTCACAAATCAGCAGCAATCCTGGTTCTAACGTGTTTAACCAATTAACCATTGCAGACACAAATATCTTGGATCTTAAAAGCAAAGTTCGCCTTACAGTAGAAGCTATGGTTCAAGCTTGCTATCGTTTTGATCAGTTCAAAAGTGCAGCCAAAGAAGTTCTGCCTAACCCCGACATGGTGCTACTGGCAGACACAGATACACAAACTCAGCTAGAGCAATCTGTAGCCACTGCTGAAGCAATGAATCTGTGCCGTGACTTAGGCAACCTGCCTGGTAACATTTGCACCCCCAGTTACTTAGCTGAGCAAGGCCACAAACTGGCAGCTGGTTCTAGCAAAGTCACCACTCAAGTGCTTGAAGAAGCCGAGATGGAAGCCTTAGGTATGCATTGCTTACTATCTGTTGGTAAGGGTAGTGCAGAGCCGTCCAAACTCATTGTCATCAACTATCAAGGTGGTGAAGAAGGAGCTCAGCCCCACGTATTAGTGGGTAAAGGTATTACCTTCGATTCTGGTGGTATTAGTATTAAACCAGGCGCGGCAATGGACGAAATGAAGTACGACATGTGCGGTGCTGCAAGTGTTATAGGAGCCCTGCAGGCTGTGATCAATATGGATCTAAAAGCCAACGTTGTCGCTATTGTAGCCAGCGCAGAAAATATGCCCTCTAGCACTGCATCTAAGCCAGGTGATATTTATACCACCATGTCTGGAAAAACTGTGGAGATCCTTAACACCGACGCCGAAGGTCGCCTGGTTTTATGTGACGCCTTAACCTATGCCGAGCGCTTTAACCCTAAAACTGTGGTTGATGTTGCTACCCTTACTGGTGCTTGTATTATTGCCCTTGGTCACCACACTAGTGCGGTATTGAGCAATAATGACGAGTTTGCCGCAAGCCTTATGGCAGCTGGAAACCAAGCGTTTGATAATGTGTGGCAACTACCCATGGGTGAAGAATACCAGGAACAGCTAGACAGCAACTTTGCCGATTTAGGTAATATAGGCGGCCGCTCTGCGGGCACCATTACTGCGGCGTGTTTCTTGTCACGCTTTACCGAAAGCTTCACCTGGGCGCACTTAGATATAGCAGGCACTGCTTGGACTTCCGGCGCCAAAAAAGGCTCCACTGGACGCTGTGTACCACTACTGGTTCAACATCTAGTTAATCAGGCATAGCTGTGAGCCGAGCAGATTTTTATCAGCTCAAATCTGACGATCCGGCCAGCCGCTACCCGCTGCTGTGCCGCTTGTTGGAAAAGTGTCTAGATGCCGGGCAACAGGTCTACATCCTTTGTGGTGATGAGGTTGAAGCTCTTCACCTAAACCAATATATCTGGGCCTTCAAGCCTGATTCCTTCATCCCTCACGTTTGCGCACACGAAGAGGTTAATGCAGATGTGGTTCTGGGCCATTCTTCAACGCCAGATACAGCCCTACCGAATCATCGTGAAATGTGTATAAATCTAAGCCCACAACTGGCTCCTGAACCATTTGAACGCGTCATTGAACTAGTAGTGCAAGATGTCAGCATGCTACAAACGGCACGAGAGCACTACGCCAAATATAGCCAGCTAGGCCGCTCCATGCAGTACCATAAGCTCTAACTTGAATGATGGCTGTCTGCTATTAAACTAATCATTTCAAACATAAGAGCCGTGGCAACCATAGCTGTGATTTGATTAGGGCTGTCTTTGGTAGGCATTAAACAAACCACATCCCCACCAATAATGTTCATACCCCGCGTTGCCTGTAATAGCTCCATCACCTGGTCCATCATGAAGCCTTGGCAGCCAGCCTCTATGTTAGATACTCCTGGAGCCACTGTAGGATCCAGGCAATCTAAGTCGAAGGTAATATAAACTGGCCTATCACCAATGCGCTCACGGATAATATTAATACTCTCTTGAGCACCGATTTTTTTGTATCGATCCATAGTAATCACGTCATAGCCATGTTCATAACTAGGTTTCAACCAATCTAAGGTGCGAGCATTGCCTCGAATACCCACCTGCACGCTGTGGTGCGCATCTACATTGCCTTGTTGTACTAAATAGGAGGCCCAGTGCGCTGCTGACTTTTTGGCACCCAGGAAGTGTTTCATATTACTAAAACAGTCTGTGTGTGCATCAAAGTGTAAAATACAGACAGGTTCACCACCCGTGAGCTTCGATTGCGGGCCACCCAAGGCCTGCAAGATACCGCCAGTGACAGAGTGATCCCCACCTACAGATACCGGCCTAGTGCCTGCCGCATCGATCGCTGTGTAATAATCGGTTATATGCTGAATGGAGATTTCATTATCATTCATGTGCGTCAGGGGCACATCACCAAGGTCGTTAATGCGACAGCTCTTCCAAGGGTCTAGCTCAAAATTCATGTGAACGCGGCGGCCATTAGCCGAGACATTACGCACAGCGCGCGGGCCCAAATGCTGGTCTCGTTCAGTGGTACCGTTACCACTACTGTGGGGCACGCCCACTAAGGCTATGTCACAGTCATTGGGATTAGGGTTATGAGGGGCTCGAAAAAGGGTCGCTATGCCGTACCAATACAAGGCGTCCATAAATGCATTTTGGTTTCGATCAAAGACAGCTTCTGTTGGTTCATTCATGACGATATTTGGCAACCTTTATAGTAACTGGGCTAGTAACTTGGCTAGTAACTGGGCTAGTAGCTCGGATAACAACTAGAATAGAAACTAAGTTTTACCTTACGTGCATGAGTGACGTCAACTTTTTTTAAAGCAAAAAAAACGTCGCTAATGCGACGTTTTCTGTAATGTTATTTTCTTAACGAATTAAGAAGGAACAACATTGTTGGCGCAAGGGCCTTTTTGGCCTTGGCCAACTTCGAATTCTACGGCTTGACCGTCGTTCAAAGTTGCGTAACCGCCGCCATTGCGGATTTCAGAGTGATGTACGAATAAATCTTTTCCGCCATCTTCTGGAGTGATGAAACCGAAACCTTTATCGGCGTTAAACCACTTTACTGTACCTTTGCTCATATTCTTACTCTTTGCTACTAAATTAATTTGACAAACCGC
>JAWUYU010000078.1:0-9771 GCA_034110645.1 Pseudomonadales bacterium | reverse complement strand
GGCCGCTTTTAACGCTGCCGTGACTACCATTGCAGAAATAGAGCAATGCCACATGACTGCAGCCAACTTTGATTATTTGTTAAAGGTGAGGACCAAAGACATGGCCAGTTATCGTGCGGTTTTGGGTGAAAAAATATCCACTCTACCCCATGTTGTGCAAACCAGCACCTTTGTCGTAATGGAAAGTGTAAAAGACGTTTAAACCTCGCCATTCCAAACTCCACTTCCAATATGCCATGCCTTGCGCAGTAGAGGGATCTAAGACCTTTTGGCAACACTCAAAGTGATAGTAATGAGCTCAAGGTGACAACTGTTTCATCCATCTAAGGCCATCAACTGTAGTGGTTTGAGGACGATACTCGCAACCTACATATCCACTGTATGCCGTCGTATCTATTAGCGCAAATACTGGGCCGTAATTTAGCACCCCTGTAGTAGGCTCATTGCGTTCTGGCACACCCGCTATCTGCACATGGAAGATGTGTGGCAATAAGTTTTGAAACTGTTCCAATGCATTACCTTCATGCTTTTGGCAATGAAAGAAATCAAACTGAATACCTACGTTATTGGCATCAATCGCCTTGAGCAAACGTAATGCTTGAGACTGGTTAGACAACATGTAATTAGGCATATCCACAGGATTAATTGCCTCCATGGTAAGGCGGATACCTGATTCTTCAGCCTTCACTGCTGCCCAGCGCAAGTTATTTATATAGGCGCTCTCTGCTGATGTAAGGCTAACGCCAGTAGGAATTAATCCTGCCATCACATGCACTAAAGGTTTACCTATCGCCGAGGCATAAGCTAGCGATTGTGTTACTGATTGCTGAAATTCTTGCTGCCTATTAACATCACATGCCATACCACGATCACCCCTACCCCAATTACCAGCACTGGTGTTAATCAGCACCTGAGGTATGCCGCATTGTTCTATTGCACAAGCGATCTCATCAATACTACACTCATAGGGAAACAGGCATTCCACACCCATAAAGCCGTTAGCCGCCGCAGCTTGGTAACGCTGTAAAAATGGCAGTTCATTAAATAACATAGAAATGTTGGCACAGAGCTTAGGCATATGGATAATGGCGACAGTAGGTTTAATTCACATATTCTGGGCAGCTTATCATGAACACAACCCCATCTATAGGCTTCATTGGCCTTGGTTTAATGGGCCAAGCTATGGCTACACAATTAATTAAAGCAGGTTATTCCCTTTGTGTTCATAGCCGTACCAAAGACAAAGCAGAACCCTTAATAGCCCTTGGCGCAAACTACGCACCAAGCCCTGCCCAGGTATCAAAACAGGTAAAGAGTGGCATCATCATCATTTGTGTCACAGACTCAACATCTCTAGAACAAGTGATGACAGGTGGAAAAGGGCTACTGCGCGATATACAGCCTAACTGTTTAATCATTGATATGGGCACCAGCCGTTTTGATCTCACCCAAAAACTTGCTCAGCACACTCAAACAAACAGCGCCCACTATATAGACGCTCCCGTTTCTGGTGGCCAAGTAGGCGCACAACAAGGCACCTTGTCCATCATGGCCGGAGGCAGCCCAACTCAAGTAGAACGAGCTCAGCCTTTGTTTGATGTTATGGGCCAAAAGACTACTCATGTAGGTAGTGTAGGTTGCGGCCAACTGGCCAAAGCTGCGAATCAAATGATTGTAGGTGCAACACTAAACATCGTTGCCGAAGCCTTATTTTTAGCCCAAAAAAATGGCGCTGATCCAGCTAAAGTAAGAGAAGCATTAGGGGGCGGTTTTGCCGACAGTAAGATATTACAAATACATGGCCAGCGCATGGTAGAAGAAAATTACACACCAGGAGCACACGCTACAACACAGCTTAAAGACTTACAGCAAGCCCAGCTTCTAGCAGAACAAAGCGAGATTAAATTACCCCTTAACCAAGCCTGCCTAAGCCAGTGGCAAGCCATGGTAGATGCAGGGCTTGGCCACTTAGATCAAGCAGGGATTTTGGCTTGGGTAGATCGCAATAACTAGACCATAATACAGGGGCTACAATTACTGCTTATAATTACCACCCACATGTATTGCTAGTGATTACCGCTTATGTCAGATTAAACTGTTTTTTAAGGTGGGCTATAATGTCATTGGACTCATAAAGCCATTCCACAGTGTTATCTGATTTTTCTATTCTTAGGCAAGGCACCTTGTGACGACCACCCTCACGTGTTAACTCTGCTTTGAACTCACCTTCTTTTTTAGCATCCCTCAACTCAATGTGTAGAGCGTGACGCTTTAATTCGCGGCGAACTTTAACGCAAAAAGGGCAGGCCTTAAACTGATACATCGACATACTAGCAGTAACATCATCAATGGCTTTTTGTGCCGCTGCCTCTCGAACCACCGGCTTAGGTGAGGTAATAAAATCCAGAATCAAAATAATTTGCCCCAAGACCCATCTAATAACTATCATTGGTTAACTCCACTAAAATCGGTAAATTTGAATACGCGCCTATATACTCATTAGGTGAAAACCCTAGTAAGAGTATCACCGTGAAAACTCGGGTGAGATTAGACGATAACCACTAGCGAATGGCAAGTATTTATCCGTAAGGTATGCAGTAAACGCACTGTAAGCGTCTATTATTACACCAACCATCACATCAAAAAAAACACACTAATCATTGACGCATATGGGTAATCTTAAATGACCTTTGGTGGCTGCCAAATGTGGACTCAACGGGATCTAATATCTGATCATTTTCAGCTTTTTTCATTAACCTCTCGGCCAAGAAAAACGACACTATAGCAACAAAAGCACCACCAACCATTTGTCCTATCAATACACCCTGTGCACCCCAATATTGTGCACCAAAATACACAAAAGGAATAATACCTAAGGTGTTACGTCCCCAATTGATCCAAGTTGAATAGAAGGGGTGACCCAAATTGTTATAAGCTGCATTGCCTATAAAGATGACCCCATTAAATATCCATGCCAAAGACAATGGCCCACAAAACAAAAAGATTAGTTCTCGAGCCAGATCTTGAGCATCAAACAAGTCTGCTATAGTGCCACGTAATAAATACAACAACGCCACAACTGGGATCACATACATTACTATTAGCACCATGCTACTGTTAAACGCTGCCCTCACTCGATCATGCCTTCCAGCACCAAAATTCTGGCCGATGATAGGCCCAATGGCACCCGACATTGCAAATATTAATGCAAAAGCAACTGGCGTAATCCTGCCAATGATGGCCATACCCGCAACAGCAGACTCTCCAAATTCTGCCGCCACTCTAATCACATAAGCCCCGCCTATTGGAGCCGCTATATTGGCCAACATTGCCGGGATAGCGATGGCTGAAATAGGTATTAAGTCTCTCTTCATTGCCATAAAAGACAACCCAGAAAACCCATCATAACGCCGTACTATATACCATACAGCTACAGTAGCCATTGCTATGCGCGATACAACAGAAGCCCACGCGGCTCCTTCCAAACCCATATTTAACGTGAAAATAAAGATAGGATCCAGAATAGCATTCACTATACCTGCAACGAGTATCACCACCATCGATAACTTAGCCGCTCCGTGGCTGCGCAATGCAGCAGAAGCAACAATTCCTATTAACATAATAGGCATGGTGGGTATAAGTATTTTAAGGTAAGACACCGCTAGTTCTTGAGTGTTGCCTGTAGCACCAATTAAAGCAGTTAAACCATACAAGTTAACATAGATAACACCCGCAAAAATCACAGCAAATACCACACCCACTATTAAAACATGGGTCAGCAATTCCGTAGCAAGCTTAGGTTTGTTTTCACCTAGTGATTTAGCCACCATAGCGCCGCCAGCAATCGCCATGCCTATGCTAATGGAAGTGGTCATGAACAATATCGTGCCGGCAAAACCTATAGCTGCAGCTAATTCGTCAACTCCCAGCATGGAAATAAACAACATGTCGACTAGATCTACTACAAATAAAGCAACAAAACCGATGGCAGATGTTAACGACATAGTGACAATATGCTTGGTCAACCCTCCCGTAACAAATTTGGCCTGCGGAGTAGGCTTAGTCATGTGTTTTTTCAGCCATAATAGCTTCCATTCTTGCAGTTAAGTCTGCGCCCCAGATATTGCGAAACTCTTTTATACTGGCAACATAAGCCTCGTTTTCAAAGGCCGGAATTGCTGGGTCATAGTGCTCGGCAATCGCAAGCATACCTTGGCGATCAATATCGTTAAAGGTATCTGTCATACGCTGCGCTTGATCTCTGGTATACCCTAACGCTTCAATTGCCGAGCGCCCCATTCTCAATGATCCATCATAGGTATCACGGACAATATCGCGGCACCCTGCATGCCAAAGGTCATACACATGATTGCGGTCTACGGCCCTAGCCACAATATGTAAATCGGGATAATGATGATGCACATATTTGGTCAGTTCAGTGATTTGTTCTTTATCATCTATAGCTATTACAAAAAGCTTGGCATCGGCAATGCCTGCCGCATGCAGCAAGTCTGGCCGTGTTGCATCGCCATAATAAGCTTGTACGTCTAATGACTTAAGCAACTCTAATTGTTTTGAGCTGAAATCAATCACGGTAGGCGACATGCCACTGCTACGTAGAATACGACTTACGATACCTCCCACGCGCCCGTGCCCGGCAATAAGAATCTCACTTTTCTCTTCTATTGTGTCCATCTCTCGTTCTTCTAAACCCGAAAAACGCGGCGCTATAATACGGTCATACAAAATAAATAACGCCGGCGTAAGTAACATTGAAAGCGCCACTATAAGCAGCAAACGGTCTGCTAAATCAGCTGGAATCACTGCATTGGAAACTGTGAAAGATAACAACACAAAACCGAACTCACCGGCCTGAGCTAACCCCAAACTAAACAACCACCGGTCTGATCCGCCCAATTTAAAGGTAACAGCCAGTACATAAAGCACAGCTACTTTTAATGCCATCAACCCAAGGGTAAGCCCCACAATAACAGAAAGATTATCAAACAGCAGACTGAAGTTAATGCCTGCACCAACGGTCATAAAGAACAGCCCGAGAAGTAAACCTTTGAAGGGATCTATGTTACTTTCTAGCTCGTGTCGGTATTCACTGTTAGCCAATACAACACCAGCCAAAAAGGTGCCTAACGCAGGCGACAGACCAACTAGAGACATCAACAATGCAATACCAATGACAATCAACAATGCGGTAGCTACAAATAATTCCCGTAGTTGAGCAACCGCAATAAACCGGAATATAGGCCCTGTTAAATAAGAGCCAGCCACAATAACTGTAACAATTGCACCCAAGGTAACTAAAGCAGCACCCCACCCAGGCAAGCCATCAACAAGGCTCATAGATGCACCAGCATGACCTCCTTCTGTAACCACTTCTGTATGTGAGAGCGCTTCTACTAGCTCCGGCAAGGCCAACAAAGGCACTAGAGCTAACATCAAAATAACGGCAACATCTTGGAACAACAGCACTGAAAAGCTAGCTTGCCCTCCATCGCTTTTCATCAATCCTTTTTCACTCAAGGTTTGCAATACAATAGCAGTAGATGACAACGCCATCACCAAGCCGATGGCTAAACTAATAGTCCACACTTGTCCAAATAACATGGCAACCGCCATTACAACCAGGGTAGTAAGCAGCACTTGCCCACCACCAAGGCCAAACAGCTTAGCGCGCATAGACCATAGCAGTTTAGGTTCTAACTCTAGGCCCACCAAGAACAACATCATCACCACACCAAACTCGGCAAAATGCTGAATAGAGATCACATCAACATGCAGCCATGCTAAAAATGGACTAATCACAATACCTGCAATTAGATACCCCAGCACAGATCCAAGCCCCAACCTAGATGCAATGGGAACCGCCACTACGCCTGCAATTAAAAATACAAAGGCTAAAAGTAGAAAATCAGTCATGCAGGGGGTCCTTAAAATGGGTTACTAGAGTATTGTAACAGTATCTCTACCATACTGAGGCAGCACACAGCACCTGCACCGCATCCCAATAGCTTAAGAGCTGAGTAAAAAGTTTTGCATCAGTTCTTTACCACCTTCTGTGGCAAAAGATTCTGGATGAAACTGAATACCTTGAATAGGGTATTGTTTGTGTTTCACACCCATTACTTCATAGCTGTCTGAACCAAATTCCCCCACTACTGCGGTGAGCTGCAGGCAGTCTGGCATGGTTTCGGCTTCGGCCATTAAGGAGTGATAACGCATAACTTCTAACTGATCTGGAATATCTGTAAAGATGCCACTGCCATCATGGCTGATGGGACTTACTTTACCGTGCATTGGCAAATGTGCCTTTACTACCTTGCCTCCAAAACAATGCACTATGCCTTGCATACCTAGGCATACGCCAAGCAGTGGGATTTTTGGCCCAAGATCTGTAATCACTTTTGCACACACACCAAAATAGCTTTCATCATCTGGTGACCCAGGCCCTGGAGAGATGATAATCCTGTCTGTTTGAGCGGCTTCTATGTCTGCTACAGTCACTTGGTCATTGCGGGCAACGATCACTTCAAAGTCGCCAATTTGTCCATTAAGCTTGGCCGTTGAAAGCACTTCGCCTATGTATTGATACAGGTTATAAGTGAAGGAGTCGTAGTTATCTACCAAATATACGGTGAATATCTTTTGAGTTTTACTCACGTTTTCATTCATGCTTCAGCCTCCATAAACTGTTCTAACACTTTAAGGGTACCGGCAAATTTACGCTGAATTTCTTGGTATTCATCGTCTGGGTTTGAATCATAAACATTGCCACCGCAGGTTTGTACGTAAGCTTTTGAGCCATTGGCAAATACCGTGCGAATAGGAATGGCAAAGGTGCAATCGCCATTAAAACCAAAATGGCCCACTGCGCCGCCATAAGGGCCACGACCATCTAACTCTAGTTCATCAATGATTTTCATGGCTTCAATTTTTGGTGCGCCTGTTAAAGTGCCAGCTGGGAAGTTACTGGCTAAGGCAGAGAACATGTCTTCATTTTCGGCCATGATGCCTACAATTTCACTGGAGATATGTTGTACGTGGCTAAAGCGCTTAATGTCCATCAAACTACGTACTTTAACAGTGCCAAAACGTGCTACTTTGCCAATATCATTACGATGTAAGTCTACAATCATATTGTGCTCGGCAATTTCTTTGGGATCATTCAATAAAGCACGCGCTAATGCAGTGTCTTCTTCTGGAGTAGCCCCACGTTTTGTAGTACCTGCTAAGGGGTAAGTTTCCATTTCACCTTGGCGCAAGCGAAACAATAACTCTGGGCTTGCACCAATAATTTTTTGCTCACCAAATTTAATGTAATACATTTGTGGCGATGGATTAATAATACGCAGCTGTTCGTATAAATTAATACTTTCACCCAACATGTCAAAGCGATATTTAAAACCTACTTCGCACTGGAATATCTTGCCTTCTACTATATTGCCTTTCACCTTTTTAACAGCGGCAGCATGTTGCTCGCGGTCCATATCCTCACCTAGAGGTACTACCTCTAGGCCACCAATAGTTGGCGTTTTGGCATTGATAAGCTCTTCAATTAAGTCGATACGATTATCTTCATAATGGAAGTAAATAAGCTCGCCAGTCATCTTGTCGTAGATAAGGCCGTCTTTGTACAAACCAAATTTAAAAGCATCAAAGGCATCACTAGCCGTAAGGCTTAGGCTTGGCTCAAAGTAGTTCATGGCGTCGTAGCCAATGTAACCTGTTAAACCACCAGCATAGCGACGACTAATAATGTTTTGCGGCACGATGTCACGCAAAAGGTAATAGGGGTTGTCGCTCTCATAACACTCTGCATGGCCATCGCGATGGCTAATATGCAGCTGATTGCCATTGGCCCAGAAGATCTGTTCTGGGTCAAACCCAATTAATGAATGGCGAGAAATATGGCTATCTTCTCCCAGAGATTCCAGCATGAAACAGGTATCAAAACGCTGCTCTATTTTTTTAAATAATTCAAAAAAATCACAACCTGAAGTGACTGTAATGTAGCTAGGCTTACGGGCCATTTTAATTTTATTTGGACGTGTCAATTTTATAACTTCCAGCTTGAAGGGCTCTAGAACCTCGGGTTACAGTGGCTATGCCCACTCCGAGTTGTTGTGCTACCTGGCGTTGCGACACACCTTGAGATAGCAGCTCAAAAATTTGTAACCGATTAATAAGTTCTTGTTGCTCGTATGGCGTCAGTAACCCCTCAAGTGCCGCCGACATATGTTCTTCGGTGGTTTGAGCCATAAGGTAGTTGACTACAGGAGAGAGGTACTTGTTACTGGCCATAGTTAATAGATAAAGCTAATAGACATGTAGATTGTATCAATGTACTAGTACACTAGCACAGAGTTAAGTCATTGCCAAGCTGTCGATAACCCAATCGGGTTTAAACTCTGCCACATCAAGGCCATGGTTGTAGCCCCCCCTCACGCCTAAGCATGGCATTCCGCAGGCCTTGGCAGCATTAATGTCGTTGCTGGAGTCTCCTACCATCAAGCATTCGCCAATACTAAAACCTATCTCATTAGCAGCATTTATTAACGGCATTGGATGGGGCTTTTTCTCTGTAAAACTGTCGCCCGAATATACTAAGTCAAAATACTGCGATATGCCGAACTGAAACAACAATGGCTCGGTGAAGCGGCTAGGCTTATTAGTAATCACACCTTGCTTAATACCATTTTTTTGCAACTGTCCCAACAAAGCCTCTATGCCATCATAGAGCCTACTTTTTTGGTTACCCAGCTGCTGATAGGCATCCATGAAGAGCTGTAGAGCGCTATCAAAACGAGGGTCTGCAAAAGGTGGTTGGAATTGATTGGCTAAAATGCGCTGCACTAACATAGCCGCACCATTGCCTACCCAATGTTCTACTTGAGATAAGCTGGGCGCAGCAATATCAAGCGCACTAGCCATAGACACGCTAGCTAGGTAGAGGTCTGGCAAGCTATCTAAAAGAGTGCCATCCAAATCAAACAGCACTAACTTTGGCTCAAAACCGATGATGCTCAACAATGGGATCGATGGGGCAAGTGGTGCCATGTTAGTCATTAGATGGAAGCTAGTTCTTTACGCATCAAATCGATGGTGGCCTTATAGTCATCTGTATTAAATATGGCTGAGCCTGCTACAAAGGTGTCTGCACCGGCACGGGCAATTTCAGCAATATTGGCCACACTAACGCCACCGTCTACTTCTAGGCGAATGCCTAATCCAGATGCATCTATACGCTGACGCACTAAACGCAATTTATCCAGGGTAGATGGAATAAACTTTTGCCCACCAAAGCCAGGATTTACCGACATTAATAAGATCATATCTAACCGATCCATTACATGGTCTAAATAATGCAACGGTGTTGCTGGGTTGAATACTAAGCCAGCTTTAGCCCCACCATCTTTGATAATCTGTAAGGACCGATCTATATGATCACTGGCTTCTGGGTGAAAGGTAATATAGCTAGCGCCTGCTGCCAAAAACTCCTCAATCATCCTGTCTACCGGCTGCACCATTAAGTGCACATCAATAGGTGCGGTAATACCGTGGTCTCGCAATGCTTTACACACCATTGGGCCAATGGTGAGGTTAGGCACGTAATGGTTGTCCATTACGTCAAAGTGTACGATATCGGCACCTGAGGCCAATACATTTTCAACTTCTTCTCCCAAACGTGCAAAATCTGCCGCTAAAATGGAAGGTGCTATTTTAAAATCAACCATGGGGTATGTTCCAGTATTTATT
>JAWUYU010000077.1:0-8244 GCA_034110645.1 Pseudomonadales bacterium | reverse complement strand
TTTAGAAGTGTCCTTGTCTCATGGCGCAGGCATTACGGCTGAAAGCCATGATCAAATTGATGAGATATATAAGCAAGCTACACATTTCCATATGAGCGAAAATAAACGGTCAAGGCTGGTTAGCTAACTCATTATGCCTCAGGTTAATGATAATTCCTTCGATATTGACGAATACCTTAAGCAGTTGCCACTGCGCCCAGGTGTTTACCGTATGTTTGATATTGGTGGTGATGTACTATACGTTGGTAAGGCGGTTAACCTTAAAAATAGAGTCACTAGCTATTTTCGGGGCAAGAGTCACAACGCTAAGACCCAGTTAATGGTGTCTAAAGTAGCTTCAATAGAAGTCACTTTAACCCATAGTGAAAGTGAAGCATTACTGCTAGAAAACACCCTAATCAAGCGTCTCAAGCCGCCATATAACATTTCCCTCAGGGATGATAAATCCTACCCTTACGTCTATATTTCAGATCAGCACGACTATCCTGCAATGCAATATGTTCGTGGAGGAAAAAATCGGAAGGGGCGCTATTTTGGCCCCTATACCAGCGCTGGAGCAGTGAGAGAAAGCCTTAATCTAATGCAGCGTATTTTTCGTATACGCCAATGTGAAGACGCCTTTTTTGCTAATCGCAAACGCCCATGTTTACAGTTTCAAATTGGTAGGTGTAGTGGCCCTTGTACTGGCGAGATTAGCCAGCAAGATTATGCAGCAGATCTGCGCCACGCCACTTTATACCTAGAAGGGAAAAATCAGCAGCTATTAAATGAAGTGACTGAGCAAATGCATTCGGCAGCAGAGCAGCTTAAGTTTGAATCTGCAGCCCAGCTTAGGGATCAGCTCGGATACTTACGGCAGATGCAAGAGCAACAGCATGTGGTTTCAACGCGTGGCAATTTGGATGTATTTGCTGCTGCTAGTTCACAGGCAGGGTTGTGTATTCACCAACTGATGGTTCGCTCTGGACGGGTAATTGGTAGTAAAAACTTTTATCCAAAAATGGGTTTAGAAGAAGAAAACCCAGCAGTTCTTACTGCTTTTCTAGGTCAGTACTATTTATCTGGACAGCATCGAGACGTTCCAGATGAAGTGCTTGTTAGTGATGCCCAGGATGCTCAGCAAACCATTGCCTTAGCTATTGCTAATCGAGTTGAACATGGATTTAAGGTGATTAGTAGTGTAAGAGGGCCTCGAGCTCAATGGCTTAGGCTTGCTCAAACAAACGCCGACCAAGCCTTACTTAGTTATGTGGCTAATAAACAAACACAAATTTCACGTTTTTCAGCGTTGCAAGAAGCACTTGATTTACCACAAATGCCAGAGCGCTTAGAGTGTTTTGATATCAGCCACTCTAGTGGCGAAGCAACAGTAGCCTCTTGTGTTGTATTTGATCAAGGTGGCCCCAAAAAATCAGACTATAGAACCTTTAATATTGAAGGTATCACGCCAGGTGACGATTATGCAGCTATGTCACAAGCCATTACCAGGCGTTATACACGGTTGAAAGAGAATCAGGGCGTTATGCCAGATCTACTTATTGTTGACGGCGGCAAGGGTCAGATTACTCAAGCTCTACAGGTGTTATCTGAACTTCAGCTACAAGACCTTTATGTTTTAGGTGTGGCTAAGGGTGATACTCGCAAAGCTGGATTTGAGCGCTTGTTTAATGGCTGGACAGGAGAGGAAATCGCTTTGCCAGACGATTCATCTGCGCTGCATTTATTGCAGCATATTAGAGATGAGAGTCATCGGTTTGCTATTACCGGACATCGGGCACGAAGAAACAAGAAGCGCACTCAGTCTAGTCTTCAGCAGATAGATGGTGTTGGGCCAAAGCGGCGGCAAGCCTTATTAACTCATTTTGGTGGTATTCAAGATGTCACTAAAGCAAGTGTGGATGAACTGGCCAAAGTGAAGGGAATTAGTGCTGATATGGCAGATGCCATTTATCGTTCTTTACGGGGTGAAGAAGGATAGGCTAAAATGATGTTCAACACATACTATGATGCCAAACGTTTGATTATGCTAAATATCCCTAATTTAATAACGCTATTTCGCTTGGTACTAATTCCATTTATTTTAGTAGCTTATTATTGGCCTTCAGAAAGTCGTTATTTATGGGCATCTGGCTTGTTTATGCTTGCTGCAGCTACAGACTGGCTGGATGGTTTTTTAGCGAGAAAACTCAATCAAACCACACCCTTTGGTGCATTTTTAGATCCCGTAGCAGATAAGGTGACCGTAGCGGTTGCTTTGGTAGTGTTGGTTGAATCTTATTCAGAACTCTGGCTTACGGTACCTGCAATCATCATTATTAGTCGCGAAATTGTGATCTCTGCATTACGTGAATGGATGGCCGAAACAGGCAAGAGCGCAAATATAGCTGTGTCATATATTGGCAAGATAAAGACCACCATGCAAATGGGCTCCATTGTTTTCTTATTGGCAACGCCTCCTGACACAGTTATTGCTACCCTTGGTTTAGTGATGCTCTACGCTGCTGCAGTACTTACAATTTGGTCTATGGTGCTTTATTTATCAGCAGCATGGTCTCAGCTTAAAAAGGGAATGTGATTAATATGGCTAGCGAACATTCAATTACGGTATTGTTGGTTGATGACCACGAAATTGTTCGTGTAGGCTTTAGGCGATTAATTGAGACAACCGATGAAATTAAAGTGATTGGAGAGGCTAGTAGTGGTGAAGAAGCATATCAGTTGGTGGGTGAGCTAAAGCCAGATATCACTATTATGGACATTAATATGCCTGGTATTGGTGGTTTACAGGCCATTCAGCGCATATGTAGGCGTAATCCTAAAGAGAGAATTATTGCCCTAACGGTGCATGAAACTGAACCTTTTCCAACTCGAGTAATAGCTGCTGGTGCCAGTGCTTATTTAAGTAAGCGGTGTTTACCACAAGAGCTTATCCAGGCCATCCGTAAAGTTTATACAGGTGGTACATTTATTACCACTCGTGTTGTTAATGAGATGAATAAGACGCTAGGTGCCCAAGAGACGGCTATTAGTCGATTAACAGCAAGGGAATTTCAGGTTTTTTCTATGCTAGCAGAAGGGCGCTCAGCTATGGAAATAGGTGAAGCCATGAACTTAAGCCATAAAACAATTTATAGCCACCGAGCTAACCTTATGAAAAAGCTTCAGCTTGAAACTACTGCCAGTGTTGTTCAATTTGCATTGTTGCAGGGTATTATTCAGGACTAAAAAATCCTGCCTAAAAGATGCCAGAAAAACATCTACGAAGCGTGTGTTTTTCTGTGCACCGGCCTGCGGCTAACAGCAATGCCAAATAAAATGGCTACTAATGCGATCATGTCATGCCAAACTACCAACTCTCCTAATACTACAGCTCCTGTGAAGTATGCCACTAAGGGTATCAGGTAGTTGATGTTTGATAAGAAGGTAGGCCCGGCACGGCGAATAAGCACAAAGAAAATAATAGCAGCCACGCCTGTCGGAAATATCCCAAGCCAAATAATAGTAAACAAAGCTAGCCTAGACACATGTTGCCAATCTATGTCGAGTACCGAAGGCCAAAGAATTAAGCTGATAATCGCTGCGCACATAGTGACGCCTGTACTGACTACAGCGGAGCTATAGGTAGGTAAGCGACGGGCAATAATAGTATTTGTAGCATAAAGAGTGGCAGCAGATAATACTAATAAACACCCAACTAAGCTGTTTTGAGAGCCTAATAGAGTAGGGCCTAAAATAAGCGTGATACCGCTGATGCCAAAGACAAAGCCTAATAATTTATTTCGATTAAGGTTTTCCCCAGTGATAAAAAAGTGCGCCAAAATCAAAGTCATTAGCGGCATGATAGCCATCAATAGTCCGGCCATGCCTGATGTGACAAGCATTTGACCTTTGGCGATAAACCAAAAAGGCAGCACGTTGCCAACAAGTCCCAAGAGCATAAAGTGTACCCATGCAGTGGGTTTGCTTGGTAGTCGCTTGCCTCTAGCTAGCATAAATGCCGTAAGCACGGCAGCACCAATGGATAGCCGCAAAACCACCACTTGATCAGGTGTGAAGGACTGTAGGCTAATTTTTATACCTAAAAAAGACGTCCCCCATAAAGCCACAAGGCTTAATAATAAAACCCAGTTAATAAGCTGTTGGCGTTGCTGTGGCACTAGTCATTTTTCTCTTCATTTGTGGAGGGTAGGTCTTTAACCGTTTTAAGTTGGTTAAGTAGTTCTTTGCGAGTGTTGTCGTTAATCATTATTTCTGCAACTTTCTCTGCTGTGGTTTCATCGATACCTGCAGTTTCGACTAGGTCAGAAATGAAGTAAAGTACGTCAGTACGGTTATCTAAATCCTTTGCTAGTTTAATGTCCATGAACTCTCCAATTACTATGCCTGACTTATTGATGACCTGATGTACTGTGCGTATTGTCATGGTGTGTCCATAATTTTATCTACTGTATGTGCGTACAGTATAGGGCTCGAAGAGAGGAATAACTAGCCAATATTAAATATGTTTATAATTTTTCACAATAATTTATATTCAATTTAACATAATATACATTATGCGAAGTTAAATATAGATTATAAATGAGCGCCTAGGTATACTTGCGCATACAAATCTCCTGTTATTTCGAAAATATTATTGTGGCTAAAACTATTCCAAACAACGTAACGCTCAATGAGCTCTGCCCGGTGCCCAGGCGCCTAAAGCAAGCGCGTGTCAAACGTGATCTCTCACAACGTAGTTTAGGAATTGCTGCAGGTATTGATGTGGCATCTGCAAGTGCTCGCATGAATCAATATGAGCGTGGTAAGCATGTGCCTGATTATGAAACTTTGTGCCAGTTGGCATTAGTGCTTGGCGTGCCAGTGCCGTTTTTTTATGCCAACGATAACGAAGCTGAATTATTACTCAATATGGCGCTGTTATCTAATGAGCAGCAAATTTTAGTGCGTGATTTAGTTAAGCGTATTAATTTCAACCCATAAAAAACCAACTCAATGTTTCCATTAGTTGGTTTTCACTAGTAAATATTTTTTATTTGCTAGTGGCTTCCACCGCTGGTCTTCTGCCATGAGCTTGCTTACTAGTTTGGTGCCTATAAAAGGCAGTCTGATACACCTTGATCTAATCTATGTAAATTAGTAACCTGAAGATCTATTAGTAAGAATTAGTTGACGTTATAACGGTGGACGTATTGGCCGTTAGTGAGCGTGAATAAGGCCTCTAGGCCAGCGTGCTTTACTGGATCAATGTTTTTAGCTGCGCAAAGGTTTTGTTGGGATACGTAAGACTCATGCTCGCTACCATCTGTTAACAGGTGGTAGAAAGGCTGATGTTTTTCGATAGGTGGCTGGCCCATGCTGGCCATTGCCCTACAAGCCTCTTGATACCATTTGTCATTGAGTGAGTACTCAAAATCAATATCAAATATAACGCCACGAAAACCATAATGTTTGTGTTGCACTACTTGGCCGATGTTAAATTGCGCGATAGAGGCTTGCATGAATATACCTACTCAATACTAAATGGAACCACATTATACGCCTTTTAATTAGGCTCTACAAAGCGTCTGCGTAGTCATATACCCATTATTATTGTAACTGCTATAAGGGGCACAGTTGTTAGTTTTTAGTGATGAGTCTGTTGGTATTTACAAAATATTGCATAAATACCCTAGCTTCTACAGCTAGTTAGACTACAATGATTACTATTGTTTAAACTAGGATAACATTTATGCAAGACCAAATTCAGTTTTCTAGCAATTCTCAGGAATCTGCTTTAGCAACCAACAAAGTATTGCGTAATACCTACGCCCTACTTTCCATGACGCTTATTTTTAGTGCTGTTATGGCCACTGTGGCTATTGCCAGCAATGCAGCCCCGGTTAATTTTATCATTCAGTTGGTAGTGATGTTCGGTACTTTGTTTGCTTTGCAGAAGTATAAAAACTCTGCTATGTCTATTCCTCTGGTATTCTTTTTTACTGGTTTTCTAGGCTATACCACTGGGCCTATTGTTAACTTTTACTTAGGAATGGCTAATGGCGGTGACATCGTTATGACTGCCCTCTCTATGACAGGAATTACCTTCTTAGGCTTATCTGCTTATGCTGTCTCTAGTCGCAAAGATTTCACCTTTATGGGTGGCTTTTTGATGATTGGCTTGATCCTCGTGGTTATTGCTTCATTGGCTAATATCTTCTTTGCTATTCCTGCATTATCATTAGCTATTAGCGCTATAGGTGTATTGGTATTTTCTGGGTTTATTTTGTATGACACTAGCCGTATGGTTAACGGTGGTGAAACTAACTACGTAATGATGACAGTAAGCTTGTACTTAAATATATTAAACTTGTTTTTGATGTTGTTGCATCTTACGGGTGCTCTTAGTGGCGGTGACGATTAATTAAGAGCAGCAACGATTAATTTACAGCGGCGGCATTAACTTTGGTTAATAAGCTAACTGTTCATGGAGCCCCGCCTTTTGGCGGGGTTTTTGTATATGTCTGATTTAAATACTGTTGCATCCCCTTCTGTAGATCCTACATCTATAGCTTCCAAACCTTTAACCTTTGCTATTGTTGTTCGTTGTGGTCCTGATCAGCAAAGCCAAGCACTGTCTGCTTTCCAATTTACTCAAGAGCTATTGCTGCAAGGCTATAAGGTGCTTAGAGTATTCTTCTATCAGCAAGGTGTTCATGTGGCTTCAAAGCTAAGAGTTATGCCTCAGGATGAGGTTAACTTAACGGCTCTTTGGCAGCAGTTAAGCCTGGAATATAATCTTGAGCTTAGTGTGTGCATTGCTGCAGCGCTGCAGTCTGGAATTGTTGATCAGCAAGAGTCTAGTCGGTATGAGCTAGATAACGACAATTTGGCGCCTCAATTTACTTTGATGGGTCTTGGGCAACTTGCGGCTGCAAGTGCCGAGAGTGACCGCTTAGTGAGCTTTGGAGGATAGCACATGCCATGTTTAGTGACCCTAACCCATGCACCATATGGCTCTCGGATCGCTAAGGATTCCTTAGATGTAGCTTTAGTGTTGGCCGCTTTTGAGCAGCAACCAGCGGTGTTATTTGTTGATGAAGGGGTGTTGCAACTTCTGCCAACCAGTCAAACGCCCTCTTCACACAAGCATATTGGAAAAATTATCAGCGCCCTAGAAATGTATGACATCAATGAGATTTGGGTAGAGCAAGAATCGTTAGACCTATTTGGGATCTCAGAAGATGAGTTAAGCCAATCTGTAACTGTGATTACACGCTCAAACATTGCGCAATTGTGTGCTCAGTACGATCAACACTTGGTATTTTAATAATGGCTATACTTCATATTATCGCACAACACCTTGATGCCGAGGCACTCATCAAATTAGTTGAGCGTAGCAATTCTAAAGATGGCTATGTTTTTATGGATGACGGCGTGTATGTACAGCTTGGAAATAGCTTGCAGGCCTTTGCCTCTAGAGATGTATTTCTATTGGCAGATCATGTTGATGAGCGCGGGTTGAAAGCTATGAGTAGCGATCGTGTGGTGCGTATAGATATGTCTGGCTTGGTTCAGTTAACCGCATTTTATGCGTCTTCCATGAGTTGGTGATATGCAGTTAGAAACGGACAAAGACGGGTATTTAAAGCATCTTAGTGACTGGAACCCTAGGGTAGCTCAATGGCTAGCTCAGAGTGCAGGTGTCGTTTTAGAGGCTGAACATTGGGAAGTGATTAATGCGTTACGAGTTTTTTACGCCGATACCGGTGTGTCTCCTGCCATGCGTATATTGGTTAAAATTGTAAAACAAAAAGTAAGCTTGGGAAAAGGCAATAGCATCTATTTGCTAACCTTATTCCCAGGTAGCCCTGCACTATTAGCAGCTAAAATCGCAGGCCTGCCACGCCCTACAAACTGTCTCTAGAGTCCTTCCTTAAGCTCTCTTCTTACGGGGCTACTATTTATCACGATGCTGGGGAAAGTACAGTAACTCCGCCCATATAGGGCACTAATACTTCTGGTACCACTACACTGCCATTTTCTTGTTGGTAATTTTCTAATATCGCTAGTAACGTGCGCCCTACTGCTAAACCTGAACCGTTAAGGGTGTGTAAAAGCTCTGGTTTGCCAGTTTCAGGGTTGCGCCATCTGGCCTGCATACGGCGAGCTTGGAAGTCTCCCATATTAGAACAAGAAGAAATTTCGCGGTATTTATCTTGTCCTGGCAACCACACTTCAAGGTCGTATGTTTTAGTAGCTGAGAAG
>JAWUYU010000076.1:0-30326 GCA_034110645.1 Pseudomonadales bacterium | reverse complement strand
ATGGCACCAGTGCCAGGAGTCATGAACACACGAGCGGTAGAGGTCTTACGACGACCAGTACCATAATATTGAGTAACTGCCATGATCGTCTCCTTACAGGGTCAATGCTTGTGGTTGTTGCGCTTGATGTGGATGCTCAGTTCCGGCATACACTTTAAGCTTGGAGTACATAGCACGGCCCAAAGGACCTTTTGGCAACATACCTTTAACAGCGAATTCAACTACACGCTCAGGAGCGTGATCAATCATCTTTTCAAAAGACATAGAACGCAAACCACCTGGGTAACCAGTGTGACGGTAGTACATTTTATCTTTTGCTTTATTGCCAGTTACGCGAACTTTCTCAGCGTTAACAACAATGATGTAATCGCCAGTATCAACGTGGGGTGTGTATTCTGGCTTATGCTTGCCGCGCAATAGACGGGCGATTTCAGTTGCCATACGACCCAAAGTTTTACCTTCAGCATCGACAACAAACCAGTCACGGGTGACGTCAGCGGGTTTAGTACTTACGGTTTTCATGTAAATAACCTATTTCATGGCCCAGTTTATTAGGCCTACCTATAATTATTGAGTTATTGCGCTGCCTTGATACAAAATATGTACAAGTATTGCCAATAACGTGCCTAGCAGCCTGGGCTCCTAACAACTCAAAATGTAAACACCTTAAGCCAACACAGAAACTGCGAGGCGAAATTATACAGGACAAACAAGCCTATTGTTAAGCCTTAAAGTAAATGTTTTTAAGTCTTTTACACATTTAACCACCAACTAGCCCGCAACATGCTCCTTAGCTAGGTATTCATGGGATTGCATTTCTTGTAATCGGCTTAATGTGCGCTGAAATACAAAATCCAACTGTCCGCCTGCATACAGCTCCAACAAAGGCACTTGCGCAGAAATAATCAATTTTAGATTGGCGTCATAACAAACATCTACTAAGTTCACAAACCGACGCGCCTGATCATCCATCCCGGGTTTTAAGCAAGGTACATTACTTATAATTAGGCCATGGAATTCACAAGCCAATTCTAGATAATCATTCTGCGAACGCGGCTGCACACACAGCTGGTCAAAGGAGAGCCAAATAATGTCGTCACACTGTTTAATATAGGTAAAGTTACGGCCATTAATACTCACCACACCAGCCCCGTTGTTACTGGACGCTGACTCTGATCCTGCCAGTTCTGGCCTTGCCACCATAGGCGTTAAGGTGGGCGCTAACGCTGCAAAGCTGGCCGCCAAACTAACATCCGCAGCCTCGTCTAGAGGCCAGTGATACAATTCTGCCTGAGACAACGTACGTAAACGGTAATCAATGCCTCCGTCCACATTAACGATGTCAGTATGACTCTCCAACAAAGCAATGGCGGGTAAAAAACGCTGTCTTTGTAAACCATTTTCATACAGGCCTTGGGGCTCTATGTTAGATGTAGCTACCAATACCACCCCTAAGTCAAACAAACTTTCTAGCAGATTAGCCAAAATCATGGCGTCTGTAATGTCTGTCACAAAGAACTCATCAAAACAAATGACCCTAGCCTCAGCTGCAAGCTCCTGCGCCACTATTAATAACGGATTCTTTACCCCTTCATGAACCGCTAAGCGGCTATGAACATGGCGCATAAACCGATGAAAGTGGGTACGCTGCTTACTTTCAAACGGCAAGCACTGGTAAAACACATCCATAAGATAGGTTTTACCACGCCCCACGCCACCCCAAAAATACAAACCCTTAAATGCCACTTCTTTTTTAGGCTTTCTACCTACCCAAGCAGTCAACCATTTCGACCACTGATTAGGCTGAACACGCTCACTTTCAAGCTCACATAAATCAACATAAAGCCGCTGTAAATGCTCAATTGCATTGGCTTGCGCAAGGTCTTCAGAAAAATGCTGTTGCTGCTGGTCGTTACGATACTGTTCTAGAGGAGATGGCATATATGAGTCAAAATAGTAAATATGATCGATTAATGAACGAGTTGGGTAATATGTGAGCTGTACTAATGAATTAATTACATTACAATACTAGCTTCTGAGACACTTTATTGAAAGGAGATGCTGATGGATTTACTCAGCAACGATTGGTTTTTTTGGTTAGTTCTACTTCTACTTGGTTTGGGTATAGGTTTTTTATTGGGCCGCCACAACAATAGCGACCTTAAACGACAAAATCAGCTCAGCGAACAGCTGCAAGCTGCTCACACCGAAATGGCCGAGTATAAAGAGCAGGTCAACCTACATTTTGCAGACACCGCAGCCGCCGTTAATCAACTTACCGACAGCTACCGCAACGTGCATGAACAACTAGCAAAAGGTGCTCAAAGCTTATGCGATGACCCAGACATGGCCAGTAGCATACTGTCTATTAGTGGCCCATCCAAAAGCACAATAGAACATCAAGCAGAGCCTGCGCCCACCATACGTCCACCAATGGACTACGCACCTAGCAGCTCTAGCAAAGAACACGGTACCTTAGACGAGCGTTACGGCCTTAAGCCTAAACAAGAAGCTGTAAACCCAGCAGCTTATGACATCCCTGTAACTCCAACGCCGACCAAACAAGAAGCT
Organism: Pseudomonadales bacterium; assembly: GCA_034110645.1. Classification (GTDB taxonomy): domain Bacteria; phylum Pseudomonadota; class Gammaproteobacteria; order Pseudomonadales; family Balneatricaceae; genus Njordibacter. Next base: position 27,755 of record JAWUYU010000076.1, on the reverse strand, counting down.
TAGCTCGTGCTAGCCAACTAAGCTGCCAACCCGGGGCCAGCCTTGCTAGGCTGGGCTATCAATATCTACAAATTCACAATCTAAACCTAATTCTTGTTGCAAATGTGCAGCAAGAGCCTTAGCTCCATAACGTTCTGTAGCGTGATGTCCAGCAGCGAAGTAGTGCACACCGTTTTCGCGGGCAATATGCACTGTCGACTCAGATATTTCACCAGACACATAAGCGTCTAACCCTAACGCCACTGCCTGTTCAATCATGCTTTGAGCGCCTCCTGTACACCAACCTATACGTTTAATCGGTTTGGATGGAATATCAATGTGCAACGCTTCACGACCTAACACTTGAGACAAGTGTTGCTGCACCTCGATACCAGTGCATATAGTAGGTAACGTAGCATACAGCCCAAGGCCCGTAACTCCACTAGACTGCATATGCGCATCTGGCACCCAACCCATTAGCTTTCCAAGCTGGGCGTTGTTACCAAATTCAGGGTGACAGTCTAGCGGCAGGTGATAGCTTATTAAGTTGATATTGTGAGCCATCAAGGCCTTAATTCGGCGCTTTTTAATTCCCACTATCGGGCTAGCTTCGTTACGCCAGAAATACCCATGGTGCACCAACAAAGCATCCGCCCCAAGCGCTATAGCCTGATCTATCAAAGCTTGGCTAGCAGTCACACCGGCAACTACCCGCTGTATTTTATCTGCCCCTTCAACCTGCAGGCCGTTGGGTGCATAGTCGTTAAACTGACCCGGCTGTAACAACCGATCCAGATAATTAATTAATTCCTGACGTTCAATAGCCATCCAAATATCTCAAGTGTTTTTTTGCCTTTAACTGCACCAAAGTTTACACTATAGCCAAGCAGTACAGACACACATCAGCTAACCTTTTTATGCCATCTGCAGCACTTTAATGACATGACCCGATCACTTATCAAGTATTTACTACGCTTCGCCCTTGCTGGCATCATATTAGCGACTGCGCTTATTTTTGCTGCACCGCAATGGCTGTCACAAAAAACAGGGATTCCTTTGTGGTCCCAGAACACTCCTGGCTCCTTTATCCCCTCTACTACGCCCAACTCCCAAACCACTCCACACAGCTATGCTGATCTACTTGAAGACACCATGGGCTCTGTGGTGCGTATATATAGCCAAACATCAATACTACCGGCCAGCATCGAGTTATTACAAGACCCTCACTACGCCAGCTTATTAGATGGACAGTTAATAAACGCTAGTGCCAGTGAAGTCCATTTGGGGTCTGGCGTTATCGCCAGTTCAGAAGGTTATATACTCACTAACAATCACGTCATTGAAAATGCTGACCGTATTCAAGTAGGCTTGGCCGACGGTCGCTCTGCGCCTGCCAGCTTGGTGGGCACTGATCCAGCCACTGATTTAGCCGTTATTAAAATCGAATTAAATAACCTAATCCCAGCCAAAGTACCCACTAACTTAGACTCACGCGTGGGCGACCTCGTATTTGCCATTGGCAATCCTCATGGCTTAGGCCAATCGGTTTCTATGGGCATTATCAGTGGGAAAGAACGTAATCGATTAGGTCTCAATACTTTTGAAAGTTTCATTCAAACCGATGCCGCAATTAACTCCGGCAACTCAGGTGGAGCACTAATTAATACCCAAGGAGAGCTAGTAGGCATAAATACAGCTCACTTTTACAACTCCTCCACCAGCTCTCGAAGCCAAGGGATAGGTCTGGCCATACCTATTAACATTGCTTCTGAAGTATTACACAGCCTCGTATCCAAAGGGCAAGTAGTGAGGGGGTGGTTAGGCATCGATTTTAATGCATTTAAACGCCAATACAGCCAGAATGTATTTGCCTCAGAGCAAGATACCGGCATCATGCTATCTGGCGTTTACGCCAATAGTCCAGCCCATATTGCTGGGCTAAAACCTGGAGACTTAATCACTCATTTTGATGGCAACCTTATTGAAGATTGGAATGAGTCGCTAAATTATGTCACCAAGCTAAGCCCAGGAAGTGAACTAAACATCACCTACCAACGTAACGACAATACGTATACTGCCACAGCTATTCTTGGCACTCGACCAATTGCCCAGTAACTAATCAAGAGCAGCCTACGAGCAACCACTAAAGCTACTTATTATGACTCAAGATACCAAACCACCCATGCACGACGCCATCTTTGCCCAACCACTAGAAACACCCACACCATTTGAATTTAACGCCCAAGTAGCCGATGTGTTCGAAAACATGATTCAGCGCTCTGTGCCAGGGTATAACTTTTTATTGGATGTAATCGGTTTACTGGCTGCTCGATATGGCCAGCCCTATAGCCACTGTTATGACCTAGGCTGCAGCCTAGGCACCATGACCTTGCGCTTGCGCCAAAACCTACCTGCCCACGCCCACGTTATTGGAGTAGACAACTCTGCGGCTATGGTAAGTCGATGCTTACATAATATGGCTCGCGACCACAGCCAAGCTAGCTATGAAATTGTGCAGCAAAACTTACAAGACACCGTGATAGATAATGCATCTATGGTGATTCTTAATTTCACCCTACAGTTTATTGCTGATATTGAACGGCCTAGCATTCTCAAGAACATCGCCAACGGCATGCGCCCTGGTGGGGTATTACTTTTAGCTGAGAAAGTTTGTTTTGATGACCCACAACAACAAGACTTACAAGTTGATCTATACCATGATTTTAAGCGCTACCAAGGTTACAGCGACCTTGAAATAGCACAAAAGCGAGCTGCTTTAGAAAACGTATTGGTTCCAAACACTCTAGAACAACATCGCCAACGTTTGCTTGACGCAGGCTTTAGCCGTGTTGAAACTTGTATGCAATGTTTTAACTTTTGTGCTTTGCTAGCATTTAAATAACGCCTTATACAATTAACCTCACCTTACTTTTTAACTTATTATACTTACGAGACCGCCATGGGCATAAATTTAGAGGCCTTTTTTGAGCACACAAAAAACACAGAGCTAGAGCAATTTCATCCGCAACTAAGGCAAGCTTTGCAGCAACACTACGAGCAGAAAAGCCATGGCCGTTCTGGCGAGTGGGATGCTGCTCTTAATGCTATGCCGCTATTAGATAATGCCAACTATAGCTTTAAAGATGACAGTGTCTGTGTTTCCAAGCCCAAAACTCTCAAGTTAGATCATGAGGCCTACACACAGCAGCTCAAAGCCTTTATGCCTTGGCGCAAAGGCCCATGGCACTTGCTAGGTGTAGAGATAGAAACAGAATGGCATTCAGACTGGAAGTGGCAACGCATAGCTCCTCACATTAGCTCCTTAGAAGGTAGGAAAGTGCTCGACATAGGCACGGGTAATGGCTACTTCTTATACCGTATGTTGGGTGCCGGAGCCAGCCTGGCCTTGGGCATTGATCCCACGCGAATCTTCCTTTATCAATTCCACGCAGCGCAACGATTATTGCCCGCCAATGGCGCCCACTTATTACCTTTGCGCAGCGAACACTTACCGGCCTTTGGCAATTTTGACACCGTATTTTGTTTAGGCGTTTTGTATCACCGCCGCTCCCCTATTGACCACATTCAAGAGCTCATGTCTTACCTACGTCCAGGTGGGGAATTAGTATTGGAAACTTTAGTAATACCAGGTGATATAAACACTATCTTAGTGCCACCAGAGCGTTATGCAAAAATGTCTAACGTTTGGTTTTTGCCCAGCACCAAGGCTTTGGAGAATATGTTGCGTAAATTGGGCTTGCGAAATGTGCAAACAGTGGATGTTACTCAAACCACCACAGAAGAACAAAGAGCTACAGACTGGATGACCTTTCACTCTTTAGCAGACTTTCTAGACCCGAATGACAAAAACCTTTCCGCAGAAGGACATCCTGCACCTTTAAGGGCTACGCTAGTAGCCACCAAGCCATAGAGCTTTAATCAGCTACTAAGCTGACTAGGCAATAAGGCTTAGTCTAGGATACGGTATTCGGCAGAACGTGCGTGGGCTGTGAGGCTTTCGCCGCGGGCTAATACTGAAGCAACCTTACCCATTTCGCTGGCTCCTTGCTCTGAAAACATAATCAAAGACGACCGTTTCTGAAAGTCGTACACCCCCAAGGGAGAGGAGAAGCGAGCAGTACCAGAGGTTGGTAGTACGTGATTAGGCCCAGCACAGTAATCACCTAAGGCTTCTGCAGTATGGCGTCCCATAAAAATAGCACCCGCATGGCGGATTTTAGGCAACATTGCTTCAGGGTCTGCTACCGATAACTCTAAGTGCTCTGGAGCAATGCGATTCGCAATATCAATCGCTTCTTGCATATCTGCCACAAGAATAAGAGCACCACGATCTTCAATTGACGCCTTGATAATACTGCTACGTTCCAATGTTGGTAACAAAGCTTTAAAGCTTGCTTCAACCTGATCCAAGTAGTCTTTATCAGGGCACAACAAAATAGACTGAGCTTGCTCATCGTGCTCCGCTTGGGAGAACAAATCCATGGCTACCCAATCTGGATTAGTCTGGCCATCACAAATAACTAAAATCTCTGACGGCCCAGCGATCATATCTATTCCGCAGGTACCAAATACAGCACGCTTTGCCGTGGCAACATAGATATTTCCAGGGCCTACAATCTTGTCTACCTTTGGCACCATAGCCGTTCCATAAGCAAGAGCAGCTATAGCTTGCGCACCACCTACGGCAAATACGCGATCTACACCCGCTATAGCCGCAGCGGCTAGAACTAAGGGGTTAACTATGCCGTTAGGTAACGGTACGGTCATTATAATTTCTTTCACCCCAGCCACCTTGGCCGGAATAGCGTTCATTAATACCGATGACGGGTAACTCGCCTTACCACCCGGCACATAAATGCCAACACGATCCATAGCAGTTACTTGCTGACCAAGTAAGGTACCGTCAGCTTCAACATAGCTCCATGAATCTTGTTTTTGGTGCTGATGGTAAGTGTGAATTCGATCAGCCGCGGTCTGTAAGGCTTCACGTTCCTCGTCGGTAATGTCAGCCAATGCTTGCTGAAGCTTGTGCCGAGGTATTTCCAACTCGGATGCGGACTTAAAGGGCGTGCGGTCCAGCTGATTAGTTAGTTGCAATAAAGCCGTGTCACCTTGCACCTTTACTCGCTCTATAATGTCCGCAACAGTTTGCTGTATACGCTGATCAGAAACACTTTCCCAACCCAGTAATTGGCTAAGCTTAGCCTCAAAATTAGCCTGTTGAGTATCAAGTCGATTAACTTTAAGCCATTGCATATCAGCGCCCCTGACAGGCGTTGACCGCCGCAGACAGCTGCTCAATAAGCGGGCCTATACGACCATGTTTGAGTTTCATAGCAGCTTCACCAACCACTAAGCGACTACTTATAGTGGCAATTTCTTCTAACGGTTCTAAACCGTTGGCTCTAAGGGTATTGCCTGTGTCGACAATATCTACAATTTGATCAGCCAAACCTAAAATAGGGGCCAACTCCATAGCTCCATAGAGCTTGATAATATCAACTTGTTGCCCTTGCTCGGCAAAGTAGGCCTTAGTAATATTAACGAATTTAGAAGCCACTCGTAAACGCCTACCCGCTGGCGGCGCTCCTATAGGAGCACACGTCATTAAACGGCACTTAGCAATTTGCAGATCTAAGGGCTCATATAAACCACTGCCACCATGCTCTAACAATACATCTTTACCTGCCACTCCCATATCTGCAGCACCATAAGACACGTAAGTAGGAACATCTGTTGCACGAATAACTAAAAACCTCACCCCAGGCTGGGTGGTTTCAAATACCAGTTTACGGCTGGTATAAATATCTTCCAAAGGCTCAATGCCGGCACTGGCAAAAAGAGGTAAAGTTTCTTTTAATATACGGCCTTTAGACAGTGCGATAGTAAGACTATTGGGCATGGTGATAATTTCTCAGTTAAGCAACGCGCTTGATAATAGCACCTAAAGCGCCCATTTTTTCTTCAATACAGTCATAGCCACGATCGATATGATAAATACGGTCAATCACCGTTTCACCATCAGCCACTAATGCTGCAATCACTAAGCTGGCAGATGCCCTAAGGGCAGTTGCCATTACTGGCGCTGCATTTAGTCGCTCAACTCCCTGTTGAATCACGGTATTACCCTCTACAACCATTTGAGCACCCATACGCGCCATTTCATCAACGTGCATAAAACGGTTTTCAAAAATAGTTTCGGTTATACGCCCGCTACCTATGGCAATGGCATTAAGAGCAGAGAACTGCGCTTGCATGTCTGTAGGAAACCCTGGATATGGAGCCGTTTTTAAATTCACAGCCTTTGGTCGCTTACCGTGCATATCTAAAGTAATCCAATCTTCACCTGTTACTATTTCTGCACCAGCCTCTTCCAGCTTAGCAAGTACTGCTTCCATAATATCTGGACGAGTATCTTTCACTTTAATACGACCACCAGTAACCGCAGCCGCCACCAAGTAGGTGCCTGTTTCTATGCGGTCTGGCACTACGTCATAATGACAACCATGGAGTTTCTCTACGCCTTGTATACGAATAGTACCAGTACCATGGCCGGTGATTTTTGCACCCATAGCGATCAAACATTCTGCCAAATCAACTACTTCAGGTTCACGTGCTGAGTTTTCTAGCACTGTTTCGCCATCGGCTAAGGTTGCAGCCATAAGAATGTTTTCAGTACCTGTTACTGTTACTGTGTCAAAAAAGATATGCGCCCCTTTAAGGCGATCTGCTTTGGCACGAATATAACCATCTTCTACAGTAATAGTGGCCCCCATGGCTTCTAAACCACGAATATGCAGATCTACAGGACGGCTACCAATAGCACAACCACCCGGCAGAGATACTTCGGCTTCGCCAAATCGTGCTACCAAAGGTCCCAATACGAGAATAGAAGCACGCATGGTTTTAACCAAATCGTAAGGCGCAATACAGTGGTCTAAGGTGCTTGCGTCTATCTCTACGCTCAACTTATCCCCAACCAACAAAGACACACCCATACGGCCCAACAACTCAATCATTGTAGTAACGTCATGTAAGTGTGGCAAATTACGAATAGTGACAGGCTCTTGAGCTAGCAAGGTGGCCGCCAAGATAGGCAGTGCCGCGTTTTTCGCACCCGCAATACGGATTTCTCCGTCTAGGCGTCTACCACCGGTAATGCTTAATTTATCCATAATCTTGTTCGCCAAATGTTTGTGTGTCTTGGTTGTCTTAATTGTTGTAGCGCAAAGTGAGATCTATCTAGGCGCTTAACCGTTGCCATTGGTCAGGCGTATAGGCTTTGATACCTAAAGCATGAATGGAGCCATCTGAGATTTTATCCGTAAGACAGCCATAAACCAGCTGTTGTTTTTTAACCGGTGATAAGCCTGCAAATAGCTCTCCAATCACCGTTACCTGAAAGCTACAACCTTCACCACTTGGGATCACTTGCGTGCCTGCAAGTTGCTGCTCAATAATTTGTTTAACTTGTTCTGCGTCCACGACATTCTCCATGGTCTAAATTGGGGAGTAATTGTAGCAAAATAGTCGCTGTTATCGCTACCACCGTCTAGCAATACAACAGACTCAAGACGGATCATTCCAAAGTGCAATGACATCATCCATATTGCCTTTATTTTGAACCATTGCACTAGCGAATTGCTGCCTAAAGGCTAGGCCTAAATTGATGCCATCAAGAGTCACATTAGTGACCTTCCAACCCTGTTGGCCCTTCTTCATAGCGTAGTTAATGTCGTAAGCCGCACCACTAGAATAGACTTTTACCCAAATTTTTTGTCGCCCAGGTTTGTCACTACTATAAGGGTTAGATTGAATCTCGAAATTATTAATCTTGAAAGCCACCACAGCCCTCGAATATGTATTCAATAACGAATATTTAAAGGCGAGGTGAAAATCCTCCACCTGTTGTGTCGATGCCTGACGATAAAAACGAGCCATTACACCTTTAGCAATACTGCGAAAATCTACCACAGGGCCCAAAATCACTTCCATACCTAGTAGTAATTCCAGCTCATTTAAAGGCACTGTTTCACCAGCGATTTCACTTTTCCGAGCAGCTTCTTGACGCCCCTCTTCAAGCAAGCCAATCATGGCTTGCGTACTTGTTTCAACGGCCTGACTCGCCTCTTTCCATTCGTCTGCCTTTACCGTTAGAGCACATAAAAGCAGCACCACACTCATCACTACTTTGGTACTGCGGTAATTAACACTAATCATGTTCATTCATCCTTATTTATTGGTGCCTAGGTTAAGTAAAAACTGACTAATAAGCTCTTCTAACACAAGTGCAGACTGGGTATCTTCGATCACATCTCCATCTACTAACACATCATCTTCTGCACCCACGGTAAGGCCAACGTATTTTTCACCTAATAGCCCAGCCGTAAGAATGCTAGCACTAGAATCAATGGATAAATAATCCACCTGACTGTTGATCTTCATATGCACTTTGGCCATTAACGTATTGGGATCTATACCAACAGCAGAAACCTCTCCTATCGTAACACCTGCCATAGTTACTCTAGCCTTAGAACCTAGGCCTGCAGCATTCTGAAACAAGGCAGTAATGGTGTAATTTTCGGCATTGCGAGACAGATTGCCACCACTTACCTGTAATGCCAAAGCTACTAAAGCAGCTAATCCAGCCACTATCATTAAGCCTACACTGAGTTCTAACCATCTTTTGCTCATACTGCGCCTCCAAACATTAGCGCTGTTAATATAAAATCAAACCCTAAAATTGCTAAAGAGCTATAGACCACGGTGCGAGTTGTAGCAGCACTTATACCTTGAGATGTTGGTATACATGAATAACCCTGATATAAAGCGATCCAGCTAATCAAAAATGCAAACACCAAAGCCTTAATCATGCCATTGAGCACATCTTCATTAAAATCTACCGCCTGCTGCATATTGCCCCAATAAGAGCCACTGTATACACCTAGCCAATCTACAGCTACTAAGTGTCCTCCATAAATACCTACTAAGCTAAAGATAGCAACTAATAACGGCAGAGAAATCATGCCGGCCCAAAAGCGCGGTGCCACAATGCGATGGAGGGGGTCTACGCCAAACATTTCCAAACTGGCCAACTGCTCCGTGGCTTTCATTAAACCAATCTCTGCCGTTAAGGCTGAACCGGCCCTTCCTGCAAACAATAAAGCAGCAACCACGGGTGAAAGTTCCCTTACTAAGGTTAAAGCTACCATCTGCCCAACCGCCTGCTCGGAGCCATAGGCTGCCAATAAAGTATAGCCCTGCAAACCCAGCACCATGCCAATAAACAGCGCCGATACTAGCATAATAATAAGTGACTGAACCCCTACCACATAGAGCTGTTGCATAAGCCTAGGCAAGCTAGATGCTTTAGGTTTCACTATAATGGCCTGTAATAACATCAGTAAGGCCTTACCTATTTTCGCAAGCTTACTTAACAGAGCAGCGCCTAAGTCTGTAATATGCTTGATAATTGTAGCCATTACGACTGACCCCGCAGTTCTTCTTGTAAAGGCGGGGCTGAAAAATGGAATGGAATTACACCATCTGCTTCGCCATGAATAAACTGCTTTACTGCAGGATCGGAACTAGCATACAAAGCATCGGGTGTATCGTGTGCTAACACTCGACCTTCGCCTAACAAAATCACTTCATCGGCAATAGCACAGGCTTCTGCAATATCATGAGACACCAACACGCTAGTTAGCTGCATTTGGGAATTAAGGCTTTTAATTAACCTTTGTAACACTGCCATAGCAATAGGGTCCTGTCCTGCGAAAGGCTCATCGTAAAGAATCATTTCTGGGTCCATTGCCACAGCACGAGCCAATGCAACTCGCCTAGCCATACCACCTGAAAGCTGTGCCGGCATAAGATTTCTGGCGCCGCGCAAACCCACATCTTCTAGCTTTAGTAAAACCCTATTATACAATTCATCTGCCGACAAATTCATGTGTTCACGTAATGGGAAGGCTACGTTTTCAAACACTGACAAATCTGTAAACAAAGCACCACTTTGGAACAATACTCCCATACGCGCACGTAGTTGGTTTAATTGCTTACGGTTAAGCCGTGCAATATTTTCACCAAACAGCAGCACTTGCCCTTCGTCTGGCTGCAACTGACCACCAATCAAACGTAAGAGCGTAGTTTTACCAGTGCCACTTGGGCCCATAATAGCAGTGATTTTTCCAGCTGCTATTGTGCAGTTCAGGTTTTTGAATATCGCCCGATCACCACGATGAAAGCTAACATTGCGTATGCTAATAATACCGTCTGTGGCCATATATGTGATTCCGGTTTGTCCATTAACAGATGTTAAATAGACGCTAGTGTTTTCTACCATTAAGTTTAGCATTGCCGCGCTAAAGTGCAAAGAAACTTGCAAATTGCTCTGACTCTTGGTTTGATTGCCACCTCAACGTTTGGCCCAGCTCTATTTAGAGCTCTCACCAACCGTTTTATTAACATTTTTATTAGACTTTTTATATGCTTATTGCAATTGCCGCCATTTTAATTGGCCTTGGCTTACTCATTTGGAGTGCCGATCGCTTTGTTGATGGCGCATCTTCCACCGCTGGCCACTTGGGCATGTCGCCTATGCTTATTGGCCTTACTATTGTAGCCTTTGGCACCTCGGCCCCAGAAATGCTGGTATCTACCATGGCTACACTAGATAACGCACCAGGCCTGGCCATTGGTAACGCTATTGGCTCCAACATCGCCAACATCGCCTTGGTATTGGGAGCCACAGCCCTGGTTTCTCCACTGCCAATCAGAGGCAATTTAGTACGCGTAGAATTACCAATACTCACCATAGCCACCATTGGCGCAGGCATCATATTGCTAGACTATTACCTTGATATAATAGACAGCGTCATCTTATTATTTGGTTTAGTTGTGTGTTTATACCTGTTTAAACGTTATCAGCAAGAGCATCCAGAAGATCAAGTTGAACCCTTAGCTAACATGAGCTTAAAAATCGGTATTATGTGGCTAGTTATCGGTTTAATTGTACTAGCATTAGGCTCAAGGATTTTAGTGGGTGGTGCCATATATATTGCCACCAACTTAGGCGTGAGCGAAATGATTATTGGCCTTACTATTATTGCCATTGGCACCAGCCTACCAGAACTTGCAGCCTCCGTTATGAGCGCCCGCAAAGGCCAACATGGCATAGCCCTTGGCAACATTATTGGTTCCAACATCTTTAACTTACTGGGCGTCATGGCTATCCCCGCCCTTATTAGTCCGGTTGTTATAGAAGCCGATTCCTTGTGGCGTGACTATGGGCTGATGCTCGCATTAACCCTATTTGTTTTTGCTATTGGATTTAAGGCCCGCGACGGCGGCACCATTAGTAGGTTCGCAGGCAGCTTACTGCTGTTGGTCTATGTTATGTATATGCTTTTACTTTATACTAATGCAACATAAGCTATATAAACCACCTAAGTTACATAAATCACTAATATAGTAAGGAGATGTGTTGAGCCATAACAACACTGTACTGCCCATCCAAACTGAAGCTACGCCGTTTGCTGAATCTGCATTACGCACCATCAGCTTAGAACAGGCCGCCATTGCTGAACTTGCCACTCGTATTGATGCCTCCTTCGAGCAAGCTTGCCAGCTATTAATGGATTGCTCAGCCCGTGTGGTACTTTTAGGCATGGGAAAATCTGGTCATATCGCCAATAAAATAGCCGCCACACTAGCCAGTACTGGCACTCCAGCTTTTTTTGTTCATCCAGGCGAAGCTAGCCATGGTGATATGGGCATGATCACTGCCAAAGACGTTGTCATTGCACTATCTTACTCAGGCGCCACTAGCGAAATCGTCACCTTACTACCTATGTTAAAACGTTTAGGCACTCCTCTAATCGCCATGACCGGTGCAGTAAACTCCACCCTTGCCCTAGCTGCAGACGTTCACCTTAATGTGCACGTCAGTACTGAAGCTTGCTCGTTAAATCTTGCGCCTACATCCAGCACCACCGCCAGCTTAGTAATGGGAGATGCCATTGCGATCGCTCTTCTAGAAGCCAAAGGTTTTAGCGCTAAAGATTTCGCATTTTCTCATCCAGGTGGTGCTTTGGGCCGTAAATTACTGTTAAAAGTAAGCGATATTATGCACGCAGGCACAGCCCTACCTATGGTCTCCTTAGACACCTGCTTTGCAGATGCTTTAATGGAAATGACTCAAAAAGGTATGGGCATGACTGCCGTGGTTAACGACCAAGGTCAACTGGCAGGTATTTACACAGATGGAGATTTACGCCGCAGCTTAGACCACAGCCAAGATCTACGTAAATCTCATATTAGTGAACTCATGACACAGGATCCAGTGCGAGCCCAAGCTGATATGTTAGCCGCCCAAGCATTACAAATAATGGAACAACACAAAATTAACGCCCTTATTGTGTGTGATGAACAGCACAGGCCTGTAGGTGCGATTAATATGCATGATTTATTAAAAGCAGGTGTCATTTAATATGATTTGTGCACAGCTAAGTGATATTCAGTTGGCCAACCACGCACGTTCTGTGCGCCTACTGGCGCTAGACGTAGATGGTATTTTAAGCGATGGCCAGCTCTATTTTGGCAACCAAGGCGAAGAAATTAAAGCCTTTAACAGCCTTGATGGCCACGGCATTAAAATGCTCCAATCTACAGGTGTAAAAGTAGCCATCGTCACCGGCAGAACGTCCCATATTGTGGCCCAGCGAGCTGAACAGTTGGGCATCGAGTTGTTGCTACAAGGACGAGAAGACAAACTTACTGCACTACATCAGCTCACCCAGCACTTACAACTAGACTGGTCTCAAATGGCATATATGGGCGACGACCTACCCGACCTTGCTGCTATTATTAAGGTTGGTTTAGGCATCACTGTGCCAAATGCTGCTAGTACTATGGCGCTTCATAGCCAGTACGTTACACAGCGCTGTGGTGGCCAAGGAGCTGTGCGAGAGGTGTGCGATTTAATCATGCAAGCACAAGACACATGGGATGCTGCGCTAGCACCTTATCTAAATACCCAAGTCATAGCACCCTCCTAATGAAAGCACTATTTCGCGGCCGCTGGTTATATATCAATTTAGTGACTTTAGGTTTAGCCGTATTATTATTTTGGTGGTGGCAGCAAACTGCGCAGCAAATTTCGCAATCACAAGCTCAATGGATCCCCGACTATTACCTAACTCAAGCCACCATCAGTCAATACGATGAACAAGGGGCATTATCTTCTACCATCAGTGCCCAGCGCTTTACTCACATTCGAGAAATGGGCACCACCGACATGTTACAACCCAGGTTTAATCTCTATTTAGCAGACAGTAACACTGCGTGGTTTGGCAAGGCAGAGGAAGGCCTTATATTAGATTCTGGCGCCCAAATTAACCTTACGGGCAACGTATTAGTAACCAACGGTCCAGACCTTAACCACCCTATTACCCTCAAGAGCCAAAGTTTAAGATTATTCCCTCAAAAAAACTACGCCGAATCTGATGATCAGGTTAGCCTAGTTGCGAAGTATAGCCACTTGACCGGCACAGGAATGCAACTCACACTCAACAACCAACGTTTATTGTTCTTGCATCAGGTCAAGGGCACCCACTCCATGCCAAGGAATTAGTTATGTTATTGCCCAACTACCCCGCTAGCAGCGCTTCTCGCCTACGTCACTGGCTGAGCGTTTTTATTTGTTTGCTAGCTAGCACCTCATTGCTTTTGAGTCCATCATCTTGGGCTCTGGCTAGTGACCGCGAGCAACCATTAGAAATCACCGCCGATGCTGCTGAGCTCAACGAGGGAGAAGGCTTTTCAATTTATACTGGCAACGTAATTATTACCCAAGGAACTATGGTCATTGAAGCATCCAGCGTAAAATTAACGTTCAATGAGAATGGCATACAAAAAATGTTGGCCACTGATGGGCTACACGATGGTTTAGCCTACATGCGCCAGCAATCAGAACCTGCCGGGGATGAGCAGATAGACATCATGGAAGCGTGGGGCAAGAGTATTGATTATCAAATTAACGCCAAATACTTAACCATTTTAGGCAGCGCCAAACTCATTCAGAGAGGCAATCAATTTAGTGGCCAAACTATCCTTTTCGACATGCCTAAAAATAACGTGAAAGCCACCGGTGGTGAAGGCAAGAGAGTCAAAATGATTTTCTTACCTAAATCTAATTAACCCTTACCTGATACAAGTCTGGCGCCGACCTCATGCTCAATACCACAACCGCAGTAGCTACCTTAGAAGCCAGAAACCTGGCTAAGTCCTACAGTAAACGCGCCATTGTAAAAGACGTCAATATTCGTATTGAAGCCGGCCAAGTGGTTGGCCTGTTAGGGCCAAATGGCGCAGGGAAGACCACCTGTTTTTATATGATTGTAGGTTTAGTTCAAGCCGATCGCGGTCAAATACTCATCAACCAAGAAGACATTTCCCATGAACCTATGCATGGTAGGGCGCGCAAAGGCATAGGATATCTGCCTCAAGAAGCGTCGGTATTTCGCAAGCTTACTGTAGCGCAAAATATCTTAGCTATATTACAGACTCAAAAACAACTCAGCAAAAGCCAGCGGCTAGAAAAGTTAGAAAATTTGTTATTAGAATTCAACATTGACCACATACGTGACAGCCTAGGCATGAGCTTATCGGGCGGCGAACGTCGGCGTGTGGAAATCGCTCGCGCTTTGGCAAGTGAGCCGCAGTTTATACTACTAGACGAACCCTTTGCCGGAGTAGATCCAATCTCTGTAAAGGACATTAAACACATCATTCAACAATTGAGTAACAAAGGTATCGGCGTGTTAATCACCGACCATAACGTACGAGAAACATTGGATATTTGTGACTTGGCTTATATAGTGAGTGAAGGTTATATTCTAGCCCACGGAACAAGTGATGATATCTTAGCGAACCAACAAGTAAAAGAGGTATACTTAGGCGAAGATTTTACATTATAGCCAAGTAAAAAAATATCAAAACCAATAAGTTAGCGTAATTATGAAAGCATCTTTGCAGCTCAAAATGAATCAGAATCTGGCTATGACGCCACAATTGCAACAAGCGATTCGTTTACTGCAGCTTTCAACCTTAGATCTTCAGCAAGAAATTCAACAAGCATTAGACAGCAATCCCTTACTCGAACTAGAGGATGAGTTGGATTTACCTGAAGTTAGCCCTTCAGACAGCGAAGACACCCCCCCTGATGACCGAGCCACAGAGCACCTAGCTGACGAGCACCAAGCCGACAGCGACTGGAGCGAAGTAATACCCGTGGAGCTTGCCACAGATAGTTCTTGGGATGATGTATACCAAAGCTCTACCACACCAGCTACTGGTCCTGGGGACGACTTTGATTTTGACGCCCACAGTAGTCACGAACCTAACTTACAAGAACACCTTGAGTGGCAACTTAATGTTAGCCGCTTAAGTGACCTCGATCAGTTCATTGGCGCTAGTATTATTGATGCTGTAGACGAACGCGGCTACCTTACCCAAACCCTCACTGAGCTCACTGACGGTATCAATCTCAACTTAGCCAAAGAAATGCAAGAAGCCATTGAAGAAGATGAAACTCAAGCCGTATTAACCCTGATTCAGCAGTTTGATCCTATTGGTGTTGCGGCACAAGATTTAAGAGAGTGCCTGCTCATTCAGTTAAAATATTTACCAGCTGACACTCCTTGGCGACAAGGCGCAATAACCGTAGTAGATAAACACTTAGGCCTACTTGGCAATCACGACTACAACTCTTTAAGACGCCGCTCCGGATACAAAGAAAATGAACTGCAGCATATTTACGAACTGATCACTAAATTGCAGCCTGAGCCCGGTGCCAGCATTACCTCAAGTCAAGCCGAGTATGTTATTCCCGACGTTATGGTGCGTAAAGTCAATAACGTTTGGCGTGTTGAATTAAACCCAGACTCAGCACCAAAAATTAGAATTAACCAGCAATATGCAGATCTTAGTGGTAGTGGCAGTACTAGCAGCAGCGACAAAAATTACATTAAAGGCCACTTACAAGAAGCCCGCTGGTTTCTCAAAAGCCTTGAAAGCCGTAATGAAACTTTATTAAAAGTTGCTGGGCGAATCTGTGAGATACAGCAAGGTTTTTTGGATCATGGCGCAGAAGCCATGAAACCGTTAGTACTTGCAGAGGTTGCTGATCACGTAGAAATGCATGAATCTACTATCTCCCGAGTCACCACCCAAAAATACATGCATACTCCTAGAGGCATTTTTGAGCTAAAATATTTCTTTTCTAGCCATGTAGCTACAGCCAATGGCGGAGAATGTTCCTCTACAGCGATACGAGCACTCATTAAAAAGTTAATTGCAGTTGAATTAACTCGCAAACCCTTGAGCGATAGTAAACTTACAGACATGCTGGAGTTACAAGGCATTAAAGTAGCACGCAGAACCGTAGCTAAATATAGAGAAAGCATGAACATTCCACCCTCTAACGAACGCAAACGACTCACCTAAACCAGAACACCCATAGGCTCAACAACCACATATGAATATTAGTGACATACTCACACCAGAACGCACTTTTGCTGACCTGAAGTGTGCCAGTAAAAAGCGCACCCTCGAGTCTATTAGCAACTGGCTTGGGGACCAAATGAGCGAATTTGATGGCAAAGAGCTATTCAATGCATTAATCAACCGAGAAAAGTTAGGAAGCACAGGGTTTGGTGATGGTATAGCCATACCTCATTGCCGCTTAGACAGCTGTACGCAAGTCACAGGAGCCTTAATTAGACTAGCTAAAGCGGTCGACTTTGATGCCATAGACGCACAACCAGTGGATTTATTGTTTGTGCTTCTGGTGCCGTTAGAAGCCACCAATGAACACCTACAAATTTTAGCCACCCTAGCCGGAAGTTTTGGTCAATCTGAGTTTCGGGAACGTTTACGCAAGGCCACTGATGCAGAGGCCATGTACAAAATTGCTATCGCATAAATACCAAAAAACGGGTATGCTGTACGGTTATTCTTGGTAAGCTTACGCTATACTTATCGTGTGCCTATCACACTACTTTTTCATTATTCTCAAGAGTCACTCCTGTAGGGTTTTCTGCATGATCCATCAACAAATCACTATCATCAACAAACTTGGCTTGCACGCTCGTGCTTCTGCTAAGCTTGTGGGTGTCACTAGTCGACATGGTTGTAGGATCGAAATAGGTAGTGCTGGTAAAATGGCGGATGCAAAAAGTATTATGTCAGTGATGTTATTAGCAGCTGCCCAAGGTACTGTGCTAGACCTTAAAGTAAGTGGTGATGGTGCTCAGCAAGCCTTTGATGAAGTATCACAACTGATTAATAATTATTTTGACGAAGGCGAGTAAGGCTAGTAGCCCATGAAATCGCGCCTTAAAGAACTCAACGATGCTCTAGACAGTGGTGCTTTTATTCAAGCGCGCCACATGCTTAATCACACCCTAAAACCCGCCCATACTGCACATTTATTGGAATCATCCCCTCCAAGAGAGCGCGAATTACTGTGGAATTTGGTGAATCCAGAGCTAGAAGGCGAAGTACTTCAACATTTAAGCGACGAAATTCAAGCAGAATTCATTAATCAAATGAATACTGAGGAGCTCTTACAAGCCACAGAAAACCTCGACACCGATCACTTTGCCGACATCTTGCAACATCTACCAAAAAAGGTAATGCAAGAAGTACTAAATAGTTTAAGGCAACAAGATAGAGAGCGGCTAGAGCAAGTATTGTCTTATCCAGAAGACACTGCCGGCGGCCTAATGAATACCGACGTCGTGAGCATTCGCCCTGACCTCACCATAGACGCCGTACTACGTTATTTACGCCGGCACGATACCTTGCCTGAAATGACTGACAACCTGTTTGTGGTATCAGGAAAAGACCGCTACATGGGTTTATTACCACTCACCACATTACTAGTAAGTAATCCAAGCACTCTTGTTTTAGACGTGATGGACACCGAACGCGAAGCCATACCCGCAGGCTTAGATGAAACTGATGTAGCCAACTTGTTTGAGCGTAACGACTGGGTTTCTGCACCTGTAGTCAACTTAGAGGGCCACTTAGTTGGCCGTATCACCATCGATGACGTGGTAGACGTTATTAGAGAAGAAGCCGACCACTCCCTCATGCGCATGGCCGGTTTAGATGAAGACGAAGACACTTTTGCTCCTGTGCGTAAAACGGCTAGACGCCGTGCAGTATGGCTGGGGATTAATCTATTAACCGCCCTTCTTGCCTCCATGGTAATCGGCTTATTTCAACAAACTATAGAACAAGTAGTCGCTTTGGCTATCCTTATGCCTATTGTGGCTAGCATGGGCGGCATTGCTGGTAGCCAGGCGTTAACATTAGTGATTCGCGGCCAAGCACTAGGCCACGTAGAACGCAGTAACATAGGTTACTTACTGAACCGAGAAATTATCGTCGGCGCTGTCAACGGTTTGCTCTGGGCAAGTGTTGTAGCCAGCATTGCCAGCTGGTGGTTCTCCGACTTAACACTTGGACTTATTATCGCCATAGCTATGGTCATCAATTTAGTTGTGGCTGCCATTTGTGGCACTTCTCTTCCCGTCATCCTTAAAGCAATGAATATAGACCCTGCTTTAGCTGGAGGCGTTATTTTAACCACCATCACCGATGTGGTCGGATTTTTTGCCTTTTTAGGCCTCGCCACATTATTTTACGCGTAAGGAATTTAATATGGGCAAAGTTAAAGCCCGCAGGGCCGCAGCAGAACTCGAAGCTCTGCAACAAAACCTACCTGTTGAAGAAGAACTTAGTCGTACCCAAATTAAGCGAGCTATGGAAGCTTTGCAAACTTTAGGTGCCAAACTATTGGATCTTAAACCATCCGAATTAGCTCGCATCCCCATGAGTGAGACGCTTAAAACAGCCATTGATGAATCACATCGTATTGATCAAAATGAGGCTAAGCGCCGACATTTACAATACATTGGTAAAGTCATGCGTGACGAAGACTCTGAAGGTATTGCTAAGGCCCTCGCTGTGCACGACTCAGGGTCTAATGAACACCGCCGTGTTTTTCACCAACTAGAAACCTGGCGCGATGGCTTAATCGCCAACAACCCAGACACTCTGAATGATATTGTGCAGTTACATGCGGAAGCTGATCGCCAGCACATCACTCACCTAGTGAAGCAAGCACAAAGTTTGAATCAAGAAGAGAAAGCGAAGTCTGCTGCCAAGAAGTTATTTAAGTACCTGCGCCAGTTGGCAGATATTTAATAATATAAAACAAAGAACAGATTGGACTGCTTCGCAGCGTTCACAAATACTAAACAGGTGGCTTTGGATTTTTTTGTGCTCGCACCATCGAGACACCAGCTAAATCCAATCCACCAATTTTTGGCGTAGCTTCTTAACTGAACCGCTTTGAATTTGGCTGATACGAGATTCAGACACTTCTAATACTGCAGCAATCTCTTTTAAGTTGAGCTCTTCATCGTAATAAAGGGCAAATATCAGCTGTTCGCGCTCTGGAAGCTCACCAATAGCAGTCGCCAAAGCCTTCTGAAAAGCCGCCTCGTCTACTTCTTTGGCTGGGATCAACGCCGACAATGGAGGTTCCACACCTTCAGGCTGATCTTCTATGTGTACTGTTTGATAGTTATAATTGCGGCCTTTTTGTAGCTGCAAATCTACTAAGCTCATACCCATGGAGTGTGCCAACTCGGTATCTTTAACTGTGCGACCCATCTCTTGTTCTAAGGCAGCAGTGGCTTGATTAATATCCCGGATACTCGTCATCACTGAGCGAGGCAAAGTACTAAACCTTCGTACCTCATCTAACATCGCGCCACGCACCCTTAATTTAGCAAAGGTGGTGAATTGTGCGCCCTTGGTTGCGTCGAAGTTACTGAGAGCTTCTAGTAGCCCCAGCATACCCACTTGAATAAGGTCATCTATATCCACACTGGCAGGCAAACGCGCACTCAGATGCACCGCTACTTGCTTCACCAGTGGCATGTGCTGCACCAACGGGTCTGTTGCAGAACCGGGTGCATGTGATTGATAAAGTGACATATTGTGCATCAAGGTATTATTCCCAATTAAACTTTATGTTGCAACAGTCGTTCGACAAAAAATTCCATTTGCCCACTTAAACCAGTTGGTGGCTGCCAGCGCTCTACCACCGCAGCCATACGAGCATAAGCACGAGATGAGTTTGCCATGGGAGCAGCCTCAACAACCGCTTTTTGCTGCTTGTTCGCTAGTCGCAGCTGTTCATCACGCGGAGTGCTACCCAAATACAATAGGGTAGCACTTAAGTAATGCTCAACTACCCGCTCAATTTTATTGTATAAAGCTTGCCCTTCTTTTTCGTTTTTCACCATACTGGCAATAAAGTGGAAACGACTCGCATCGTAGCGCTGACTCATCACCTTAATAAGCGCATAAGCATCTGTAATCGATGAGGGCTCATCACAAACAACCACAACCACTTGATGGGCTGCGTTTAAAAAAGCCAATACATTGTCAGAAATCCCTGCTGCCGTATCAATAATAAGGTAATCAAGCTCTCCATTGTACTCACTGAACGTTTGAATTAGATGTTGTAATTGTTCGTTTTGTAAAGCGGCCATTTCATAAATACCCGATGCAGCAGGCACAACCTGTATACCAAATGGGCCTGTTTGGATAATTTCACTTAACGATTTTTCACCACTCATCACGTGGGCCATATTAAATGGGCACTGCAGGCCTAAATTAATATCAATATTTGCCAAACCTAAGTCTGCATCCATCAACATGACCTTGTGGCCTTGCTTAGCTAGACTTGCGGCAATATTAATTGAAGTATTGGTTTTACCAACACCACCTTTACCACTAGTGATGGCAATAACTTGAATACCTTTTGAACTCATATTAGTGACTCCTGTAGGACGCTAGCCCCATAGCAGCAAGAGGTGTGTCTTGTAAGCTGACATACTTTAAGCTGGTGGTAGATTTTACCTGTTTTTGGATACTATCACGATATCCTAAGGACTTCCCTGGTGCCGTATGTAATAACTTCGACAAGGCTTCAATACTACCATGTTCTTCAGCTAATTCAGTTTCTACAGCGTGGGCAACCAACTGCTGTGAACTAGGGTAACCTAAGTCCAAAGGAATACGCTGGCCATCAGTGATCATGGCTAAGGGTTGCTTTGACTCAATAAGAGCAGCTAACAGACCACCTAAAGGTAAACACTCATCCAGTTTAGTAGCAACAACACCTTTTACTTGACCCAAGTAGTGCTTCATTAGGTAGCGTAATGAATGGGATTGGCTATTAGCCGCCAAGGTAAGGTATACGTTTATTTCATGAGGAACACTTATCAACCCATCAACTAAGTTCTGGATATGTGGATCAAAGGGGTTACCTCCAGAGGTATCTACCAATACGTAATCTTTGTGGGCCATTTGGTTTAAAGTTGCAGTTAATTCAGAAAATCCTGCCACATGATGTACATCTATACCCAACATGGTACCGAATATTCGCAACTGATCTCGAGCACCGATACGTTGCTGATCCATGGAAATTAGCGCCACCTTATGCTTCCCGTGCTTCATGGCCAGTTGCGCACCAAGCTTGCCAATGGCTGTCGTCTTACCCACACCTGTAGGGCCTACTAACGCATAAATACCAGTTTCATGCACCACACCTTCGGTGCTAGTGATTAAATTATCTTGTAGCCAATGTTGTGCATGATCCCATAACTCATCTGCATCGTCACAGCTAGGTAGCTGCGCTAACAAAGGGTCTATTAGGTGCTTTTCAAAGCCCATACGCTCAAGCCTTTGAGCTACCTTAATTGCCGCTGCACTGATAAAACTATTATTTTGACTTGGACTTTGGCTCATTTGTTGCTCTACCAATAAACGTAACAAACCAAGCTCCTTTTCCATCCTAACCATGTTGTCATTAATAGGCGCTCGTGCAGGAGGTTGATTTTTTACAGCTGCCTGAGTTGACCCTTTAAACCCGCCTGATGGGTACAGTTCAGAACCCAGGTTACCTAGTGAATCTGAGCTCTTATATTGATTTCTTTGAGACTTAATACGGTCTAAGTTAGCACTAAGGCGGTCAGAAAATGCGCTGCCAGATTGAGCTGCCACACGTTTTTCGTCATAGTCTATGGCGGCTACGATCTCAACTTCGCCAGCAATTTTTGTGTTCGACAAAATGACTGCATCGTCACCCAAACTTTCCTTAATCATGGCAAGAGCGGTGCGTGTATCTTTGGCTAAAACGCGCTTCATTTTCATCTTCAGTCAACCTTAATACTTTTGGTTTTATTCTACTGGCGCTTACTGTGCCACTAGAGGCTGTTGTTCTATAGTAGACACTACCTGAATGCCTTGCTCATCTGGTATTTCGTTATAACCCAATATTACTAAACCTGGGATCCGGTTTTTAACCATCTTAGCCAGCCAGGGACGAATACCAGGAGAAACCACTAACACTGGAGGAATACCCTGTTGCGCGAGGCGCTCGCTGGTACTTTGCAGGTTACCTAGCAATTGTTCTGCTAGGTTTGGTTCTATGGCTAAGCCATGTTCTTTGCTTTGCTGTAATATATTATGCAATTGTTGTTCCAATCCTGCATCTAATGTCATAACTGACAGATCTTCCCCTACCTGAGTGAGTTGCTGCATCATCATCCGTCCTAATGCCGGGCGCACAGCGGCTGTCAAAATGTCAGGATCCTGACTTCTAGGCGCTTGTTCCGCCAGTATTTCGACGATTGTACGAATATCTCTGACAGCAACACCTTCAGCCAATAGATTTTGTAATACTTTAGCCACCACACCCACAGACAATTGGGTAGGCACCACCGCTTCAACCAGTTTGGGTGCAGCTTGAGACAATTGATCCATCAATTGTTGCGCTTCATCATGCCCCAACAATTCGTGGGCATTTTCGTGTAATACTTTATTTAAATGGGTGGCTAATGCGGTGGCGCCATCTACCACTGTATAACCCATAGACTGAGCATATTCTCTTTGCGAAGTATCAATCCACATCGCATCAAGCCCAAACGCCGGATCTCGTGTTGGAATGCCTTCTAAGGTGCCGTGAGTGCTGCCAGGGTTGATTGCTAGATCTTTACCCATCATCAGTTCACCTTGGCCACGGGTAACACCGTTGATATTAATATGGTATTGGTTAGGCGATAAATCTAGATTGTCTCTAATATGAACCGACTGCACCAAGAAACCAAGCTCATGGGAGAGTTTTTTACGTACGCCTTTTATTCGTTGCATTAATGCGCCGCCCTGACTTTTATCTACCAAAGGGATTAACGCATAGCCAACTTCTAAACCAATCATATCAAGCTGTGGAATATCATCCCAAGATAGGTCTTTTGTTTCTTGTTCTTGCAGACTCTCCCCCAGGTCCACCTCCTCTGGTATTGTTTCTCGTTTAGCACTTTTCACGGCAAGGTAGGCAAGGCCTCCAGTACATGCGGCTAATAACAAAAACACAAAATGAGGCATACCTGGAATCACACCTAACAAGGCCATAATTCCCGTTACTACGATGAGCGCCTGCGGGCTGCCTAACTGGCCCATTACTTGACTAGACATGTCTGTAGTAGAGGACGTACGAGTTACAATGATGGCTGTTGCCGTGGCCAATAATAACGAAGGAATCTGAGCTACCAAACCATCACCGATAGTCAATAATACGTAGGTTTGTGTAGCTTGCTCAAAACTTAAACCATGAGTCCCCATACCAATAGCAAGGCCGCCAATAATATTAATTAACAAGATCAGAAAACCCGCAACAGCATCACCTTTTACAAACTTACTAGCACCATCCATAGAACCATAAAAGTCGGCCTCTGCAGTCACATCTGCGCGCCTCTCGCGGGCCTCATCTTGACTCAGCACACCAGCATTTAAGTCAGCATCGATAGCCATTTGCTTTCCTGGCATAGCATCCAAGGTAAAGCGGGCACTCACTTCCGATACACGACCTGCACCCTTGGTCACTACAAGAAAGTTAATAATCATAAGGATAGAGAACACAATGATACCCACCACATAATCACCACCAATAACAAAGTCACCAAAAGACTGAATGACCTGACCAGCCGCATCAGTACCTGTGTGACCTTCTACCAAAACAATACGGGTAGAAGCCACGTTAAGGGCCAAGCGTAACAAGGTAGCAAATAGCAACACTGTAGGAAAAGAAGAAAAATCTAGCGGTCGCATGGTGTTAATAGAAATCATTACAATGATTAGTGCTAGGGCAATATTTAGGGTGAAGAACAAATCTAATAAGAACGCAGGAAGAGGCACAACCATCATTAAAATGATTAGTAGAATCAGCATGGGGATTAATAACCCCGTCAAATGCTTGACGTTAATTTGATCCTTCAAGGTTAACACTTGTGAAAAATTCATAATGACTTATACCCTAAAGGAAAAATAACAAATTTAATCTATTGTTTTTAATCACTTTTTATATTTTATTGTTAACTTTTATAAAATAGTGTCGATAGTTACTTCACCGACACTATGCTCGCTAAACCATGGCTCTAAGTCTTTAATAGCAATAACAGTGCCAACAATTACTTAGCTTTAGCAATTATTTTATCTTCAGGCCTAAAGTCTTAGAAAGTGAGGTCGATATTACCTACATAGATATAGAGGACCTACCCATGAATGTTAACACCACACGTAAATCTAGCCTTTGGATCATAGCTATTGCAGCGATTACCTTAGGGGGTTGCACCATGTCGATGACAGGCAATCAAACTGTTGAACCGATGGAAAAGACGCCTATTTATAAAAAGGAAGTCATTATTTCCACAGGTTACGCCAATATCAGCGCACAAAAGAGTAAAAACCAAGCTCAGCGACGCCTAATGGCAATTCGTGCGTCAAAGTTAGATGCCTACCGTAACCTTACAGAACAGGTTTATGGACAGAGTCTCAATTCTTCTACCACCGTAGAAGACATGATTATTGTCAATGACTCTATGCGAGCTCATGTTGAAGGGGTTGTTTATGGAGCTAAGGTTGTCAGCATCAATCCAATAGGCGATGATAGCTATGAAACTAAGCTAGAACTAGAAAAAGACACGATGCTGGAACTTAGGCGTATTTTTTTAGTCGCTAGATAACTCCCTACGGCTACCTCATGAAACAGTCAAATCCCCTACAGCACATATGCAAATTTTCTTGTGTAGCGCTGTTAGGGCTAGTTATTAGCAATCCCAGTTTAGCCCAGCAACATAAAAATTCTACAATGATCGTTTCTGGCAACGCTTTGGTCATCAATGACGATACTGAAACTGCTATGGTACGAGCTATTCTTGATGCTCTACGTTCAGCAGCAACCCAACTCGATAGTCAAATCAGCAGTCATAGCATAGTGGACGAGCAAGGCCAACTCACAGAGAACATAAGCCTCCAAAGTAACCTTAACATTCGCCACATGGACGTATTGGAGCAAAGTGCTATACAAGGTATTGCTACAGTAGAGTTGGCTTTAGAATTGGATAATAGTGAAAAAGACTGTCGATTACCTCAGTTAATTCAAGTAGTGACAACCGATTTAGCCGCGCCAACAGATAACAATAACTATCATCAAGTAGATATTAATCAATTATTACTGAATACCGAAGCACAATTTTCTGACCTTGCCGCAAGTGTAAACTTTGTCACTCATCGAATTCAGCCAGCCCTAAACACCTATCAAACAGCATGGTTAGCCTCAGAAGCCTACAATCAAGCCGACTACCACTTAACCATAGGTGCTCAATGGCTACAAAACTCTGTTAGTAAGCCTAGTGTCAACGGTTTAAACAACCTGCTTCGTTCAATTAGAGGACAAACCAACAAAAGCCCTACACTGATGTTAACAGCCACTTTTTCAAGTCCATATCTACCCCATATAGATTTACGACATCAGCAACAGTTCACCCTTCCTGCTAACCAATCAATTTCAGAATACAGCGAATCGATTCCGCAAGAGCTAAGTAAGCAAGTGGCCACATGGGTACAGAACTCTTGGAGCAGCATCTATCAAACAGTGCAATGCGAAGGTAGCTTTATCAAACTGAGCAAAATAATTGATCAGCCGTTATGGCGTATTAACAAAGGTAAAAATTTAGGCCTAGAAGAAGGCCAGCAATTACTATTACTGCCTCAAGATTACCAGAACGGGATCCTCAACCCAGATGCGAAAAGCGCACCACAGGTGTTCCGAGTGACTCAGTTGCAACCTCACGCCGCATTGCTAGAGCATATAGCAGGGCCCGATAACATAACCACCACCACAGCCCAGGTTATTGTATTTTAAACGCCTGAAAACCTATTTGCGTAAGGAGTTATAACATGAAGAATAGTCTTATATGCACCATACTCGCTGCCTGCCTCTTTGCCAGCCCTAGCTATGCAGATCAACAACAGACACAAGCAAACTTAAAAATATTGCTCGGTGAGCTCCTACATTTAGAACAACAATTGGATGCTCTCCCACAAAGCAAAAATACCATTACCCCAGGCTCTAAATACCGCATAAAAAAAGGGGACTCTTTAGGAGATATTGCTAAACGAGCTTATGGTGAGACCAACATAAAACTAGGCCTAGTTATGGAACTTATCATTAGCAATAACCCCTCAGCGTTCTTCCGTAACAACGGCAACTTTATTTATGCAGATAAAGTAATCTCTATTCCAAGCGTAAACGATTTTAGAGCCATGTTATTTTCCGGCGATACAGTCAGTTTGTTGAATAAGAATGAAGATAACGGTCAGTGGATCCGCTTCCCTTAACCACAAGTTCAACAACAAAAAAGGCGCTCCTACATCCATAAGAGTGCCTTTTTTATAGGCTACTAATCACGTTAACGGGTAATTAATTTACCCGCTCATCGTCTCTTTACGCAACAAACAAGCTGCTTTTTTGTTTGACCAAGTGCAATAGATTATCTTCGTCATCTCTGCCAAAGAACATAAAGCGCAGACCAACCACTAGCTTTAAACCGTTGGCATGTGGGCGTATATGACATAATTCAGCATTGGCTTTAGCAGTAAAACCATCCATTTTAATTTCGAGGTGTCTAATAGCCTTGCCTACTTCAATATCATAAAAATTAGCTTGAGGAATCAATACAGTACCACCACCACCAGCCACATCAATTACATCAACATGCTGGCCGCCAATACTCATATTAATAGTTCTGTCACGAACAGCTGGAAGATGCAATATTTTGCTGTGCTGTTTTACACCCAAGAACTCTGGCAATTTGGTCGAAAAACCTAAACCAAATCCACATGCACTAACAAAGCCTACTTTTATATCAAAGTAATATGCCAGGCCTCCATGAAAAAACTCTAACCGCAGCTCATCTTTTGTTTGGATAAGTGCCGTGAAGTCTGGTTTACTTAAAGGTTTTAGCACCAAAGTAACGTCATTATGACTAGCTCGCTTCATTTGATTCGGCTTATAGGTCACGTCTTGTAAGCGGTATTCTGCGATATTTTGGTCCGCTGCATCGCCAAAACTTATATAGAAAGAACATTTACGCGCCTTCAGCGTCATAAAAAGCTGATATAGCTCTTTAAACATATTAATCGTAACTTCGTCTTTCAAAAAAACCTCCCCAGGGACTCTCCCCAATGATTCCGTTTGTGATTTGCCAAAGGGCTAAATAAACTACTCACAAAATTAAATGCAATTATAGTGCCATAAAATTTATACA